>JAYVTS010000144.1:0-72347 GCA_043788645.1 Verrucomicrobiota bacterium | reverse complement strand
TTCGGTCCAACCCGCCAGAGCGGAGCCCGTACGATGACCGGACTGGCGTCCGAGGGACTCTTTACGCTTCGGAAACTGCGGGTGGCGGTGTTTGGTTGAAGCACCTGTTCCATTCAAACCTATTTTTGAGAGTTAGGCTGTGGCCGCAGGGCCTCGCTCCCTATGTCGCTCGTGGGTGCCGGGGCGGCACCCACTCCGAAGGCAAGACAGGCAAGGGACAACAGGCAAGGGACAGGCGGATTGAAAACGGTCTCGCGTCATAATAAAACAGGATAGTTATTTTGACTTTTATGTTTTTCAACCCGCCTGTCCCTTGTTTTTGTTCCTTGTTTTCTTAGGCTGAACCCTAAGCAGGGCCGGAACCCATCGGCGGCATGCTCCAGGACGGTCGCAACGGTATTTTCATCACCCAGCACGAAGTTACGGAAATTCTTACCGCGGAATGTCGGGAATTAAAATTCCTTTTCTTGTCCGCTTCTGGACGCCTTTGTCCGTCTGCTAGAGGATTAAATGAGTGAGCGGCATGAGTAATCCGCAGTCAGATCACGAACTACTCCGAGCCTACGTCGAAGCGGGCTCGGAGCCCGCCTTCACCGAATTGGTGCAGCGTTATGTGGGGATGGTCCATGCCTCGGCATTGCGGCAGACCGGGCGGTCAGACCTAGCCGAAGAAGTCGTTCAGGCGGTCTTTATTTTGCTCGCCCGCAAAGCAGAAACGTTTGATGATCAGGTGCTGCTCGGTGGTTGGTTGTTTCGCTCGGTCCGTTTCGCCGCGAGCGACTTGCTGAAGGCGGAACGTCGTCGTCAGTTCCGTGAAACCGTTGCCTATTCCATGAAAGCCCAGGAAGACGCCCTCGATCCTATTTCGTGCGCGGGACCTTCAGCCACGAACGATTCCTGGACGCACATTGCGCCAGAACTCGACGGTTGCCTCGCGCAACTGGGTGAGACGGACCGAGCGGCCATCTTGCTGCGGTTCTTTGAAGAGAAATCTTTCCCCGAAGTGGGCACCGCTTTGCGGCTGACGGAGGAAGCGGCCCGCAAACGGGTCACGCGTGCGATGGGGAAACTACAAACACTTCTCGTCCACCGTGGCGTCACCGCATCCGTACTAGGGCTCGGCTCGCTCCTTTCCGCCCAGGCGGCGGCGAATACGGCCCAAGCAGCAGTCCCCGTCGGCCTTGGGTTGAAAGCCGCCACCGTGGCGTTAGCGGCAAAAAGCAGCGCCGCCTGGGCGACCCCCGCGGCCGCACTGGCCAAATCAGTGGGCCACCATTGGCTCTGGGTCCAATTGAAGCCGTGGCTGTTTGGGGCTGCCGCCCTGATCACGGCCGGAACGATGACCGTTGCCCTGGTCGATTCATCCGGGCGAATCCGTCAACCTTCTGCCCGAGCCACCTCGGTGCGAGCAGATTATCGGTCGGCCGGTTTTCCCGACGCTGACCGAGTGCATGTCGTCATTGGCGAACTCCAGGCTGCAGTGGCCCGCGGGGACGTTGAGGCTGTCGCGACGCGTGTTCGGTTTCCCTTTCGGCTCAATAACGGGTCCGAAGCACGGGTGATCCCAGATGCGACGGCATTCAGCGCCAGTTACACCGCAATTTTTACTCCAGAAGTTCGAGCGGCGCTGGCCAAGTGCCCGCGCGCCGCGCTGTTCTCGAATCTCGAAGGGGTCATGATCGGCAGCGGTGATCTTTGGCTCGCACCGGCCTCGCCAGACAATCCGGAACCTCGCCTCGCCGCCATTAACCTAAAAGCGATCGGACGCTAGGGTATACCGACTCTCCACCTGTGGATTCTGATGAACACGAATCGGAATGATGCCTTGCCAGAGGGTTCAACTAGGCGTAGCACAGCCATTGGCATGCCGTTTCGGCGAACATCTGTTTTGGAATCCGGGTCCAAGCCCGGATGTCTCGCACCCTCTCCGAGTGAGGCGGAGCGAGCGGCCGACCGCCCAGGCGACCGATGCGTTCCCATCAGAAAAAGGGGGCTTAGCGAAACGGGGAAGAACGCTTTCACTTTGGTAGAACTCCTGACCGTAACGGCTGTCCTGGGAGTACTGGCGGGTCTGGCGTTTCCGGCCTTTGCTTCCGCATGGAATCGTACCCGCTCGGTCCAGTGCCTCAATCATCTCCGACAACTGGGTCTTGGATTGAAGTTTTACGCCGATGCAGATTCCGAAGGACGCCTGCCCTCCACCGCAAACGATTCAAGGTTGCCGCCGATCGCAGGGCGTATTTTCGATTCCTGGGTGGTCTCGTTGACCAACCAACTGCCCGGGTGGCACGAACTCCGCATCTGCCCCGCGGACGCTGCTCGAAAGCAACGCCGGGAGGACCTGAGTTCCAGCTACCTCCTCAATACCTGCCTGGACCAAGTCTTAGGTCCGGACGGCGGTCCCTTGATGACTCCCACCGATTGTCCTCGAATGGATCGGTTGAACGCCCCGGCCGAGACATTCCTCACTTTTGAAGCCTCGTTGGCGGGTTACCAGGCGGGGGAAGATCGGGTACATCCGGAGATTTGGTTGCTGGGTTGGGAACATGTGCTCGCCGATATCGAACCTAACCGCCATGGCCGGGGAGCTAACTATTTGTTCGGAGATGGTCACGTTCAAAGCTGGCCCGCGCTCGAACTGCGCCAGAGGATTGAGCGGGGAGATAATTTTGCCTTGCCACCGCGATGAACCCGACCCGCTTTTGCCGGGGTTGGGCGGGATGGTTAGTCGTCAGTTTTTCGCCGCTAATTAATCCCCTCCTCGGGGCTTATGACACGGTTCCTCTCTCTCCCACCGCCGTCGTCGAGCTGACCGGCAATGCCAATCTGCCGGTGGCTTATACGTTTGCCGTAACCGGTTGGGGAGGCGGAGCTGCCCTCGGTTTGGGTCCCTCGGCCAGTCGGTATAATTATGGGCAAACCATCTCAGCCCCCGTTATCTTACCCTTGATAGGAACCCTGGGTGGGGCGACTAATTTCTCCTCCGCTAGATGGTCCGTCGACACCGACTCGCCGACGACCCTGACCAATCAAATCCGCGCAACGGCTAATACCGTCGGAATCGCTGCGGGTGAAAAGCACACCCTTTTGCTCAAGCGGGACGGGACGGTTTATGCGGTCGGTTCGAACTTGTCCGGGCAGACGGACGTCCCGGTGGGATTGAACGGAGTCATCGCGATCGCCGCTGGGAGCGATCATAGCTTGGCGCTCACAGCGGACGGGAAAGTAATCGCATGGGGTTGGAACCAAGCGGGCCAAACCCATGTACCGCCGGAATTGGACCAGGTGGTGGCGATCACCGCCGGGCGAGACTACAGCCTCGCGTTGCGGGCTGACGGTACGTTAAGAGCCTGGGGTGGAGCGTTGCCTGGATCGGAGTACGACGCGGAAGAAGGGGGCGCATTTGAACCTCCCGAAGCACTTGAGGTCTACGCGGCGGTGAAACCCGACTTGTCCAAAATCATCAGCATTGCCGGTGGTTTGCGACATAGCTTGGCCTTGCGCCAAGACGGTTCGATCATCGGATGGGGGCCGTGGGCGGAAAGAAACGCGTGGACGCCTCCGACCAACCTTGGTCCGGTGGTGGCGATTTCCGCCGGAAAAAGTTTTAGCCTTGCACTCAAGCCAGACGGGACCGTACGGGCTTGGGGAAACAATGATTTTCATCAGCTAGACGTGCCGACGGCCGCTGGTCAGGTCGTGGCCATTGCGGCCGGAAACTATCATGCGTGTGCGCTACGCCAAAATGGCACCCTCGTCGTGTGGGGAGACAATGCGGCTGGCCAAACCTTGATTCCGCTCGGCCTGACCAATGTGGTCGCCCTCGCTGCGGGTGGTTTTCATTGTGAAATCCTCACTCAGACCCTGCCGACTCTCTCAGGTGAACGAATTGCCGGTGGCCGTTTTGGCTGTGATCTCAATATTCCCGCCGGTCAACTCTATCGGATAGAAGGGTCCCTCGACCTGATCCATTGGGAATCCATTGAAGTCGATCTAGCCCGCCCCGGTTGGCTGGGATGGCAGAGTACGGCGCGAAAACAAGGTGCTGTCTTTTATCGAGTGCGACCGCTGTGGTCGCGGTTTGAAGGTCATCCAGCCGACCTCTCTCGGTGGCTCCCGGTGCGGAAACCTTCGCAACCCACCGTTCCAATCGAAGGTCCCACCCAGCAGCTCGATTAATCGCCGAAGAAGAATCGACTGAAGTTTCAGTTGTTCCCACCCGGCAGCTGGGTAGCCTGAGGGAAGTCTCCTTGGAAATCCGCCTGAATCGCCGCGCCGTTTGGTGCGTCGGTTCCGGCCAACAGTATTAGTTACAGCACATGAGCCAGATTATCACCCCGGCCGCCGGTGTCACCCGTCGCGGCTTTCTCTCCTCCTCCGGCACGCTCATTGGCGCGGCCGCGATTAGTACCCTTGCCATTGAACGAATGGCCTATGGCCAAGGCAGCAGCGAACTCAAACTCGCCCTCGTCGGCTGCGGCGGACGCGGGTCGGGCGCTGCCAATCAGGCCCTCAATGTCCCAGGCACCCGGTTAGTCGCCGTCGCCGATGCGTTTCCTGATCGACTCAATTCCTCCCTCGCCAACCTCAAAACGGAGCACGGCGCAAAAGTCGATGTCCCGGCCGAGCGCCAATTCTTGGGGTTGGACGGTTACAAACAAGCCATTGCCCTTGCCGACGTGGTCATCCTCGCCACTCCGCCGGGTTTTCGTCCCCTGCATTTTGAAGAGGCGGTTCGGCAAGGGAAAAACATCTTCATGGAAAAACCCGTGGCCACCGATGCCGCGGGAGTCCGTCGCGTTCTGGCGGCCGCGGAAGCAGCCAAGAAAAAAAACCTCAAGGTTGGCGTAGGACTCCAACGCCATCACCAGGCCGGGTACCTTGAAACCATCAAGCGCCTGCACGATGGCGCCATTGGCGACTTACATTCGGTGCGCGTCTACTGGAACGACGGCGGAGTTTGGAACTTTTCGCGAGTAGAAGTTGCCAAAATGCTCGGGCATGAGCCGACGGAGCTGGAGTATCAACTCAAGAATTGGTACTATTTCAACTGGCTTTGCGGAGATCACATTAATGAACAGCACATTCATAACCTCGATGTGGGGTGCTGGATCAAGAATGCTTACCCCGTTCGCGCCCGCGGCATGGGCGGCCGCCAAGTGCGGACCGGCAAGGACTTTGGCGAGATTTTTGATCATCACGCCGTCGAGTATCAATTCGCCGATGGCTCCTGGATGTTTAGCCAATGTCGGCATATCCGGGGCGCCTGGAGTTCAGTCAGCGAACACGTTCAGGGGTCCAAGGGTTCGGCGGACGTCAGCGCGTTCACCATCCGAGCGAACGGTGGGGATCCGTGGAAATTCCACGGCGAAAACCAAGTCGATCCTTACCAGCAAGAGCACAACGATCTCTTCGCGGCCATTCGCAATAATACAGAATATAACGAGGCATTCAACGGTGCCAAATCAACCATGACCGCACTTCTCGGTCGTATGGCAACGTATTCCGGCACCGAAGTCACTTGGGATGAGGCGCTTAATTCCAAAGTGGTCTTGTCGCCAGAAGACTACGATCATTTGAAGTTTAGTTCTACTCCTAAAAGCCTCCCGGACGCCGACGGCCGTTATGCGGTAGCCATTCCGGGCAATAGCGAATGGCGCAAGCGGATCGTCTGAGCGGGGTTCAAATTCCAACGCGTCCTTCCGAACCCTTCGGAAGGACGCTCTTTCGCCAATCCAAGGCGAAGAACCGCGGATGAACGCCGATGAACGCGGATCAGAAATGAGGCCTCTGGTAGTGCATTAATCTCACGATTGGCTGATGAATGTTTTCGCCCATTTTTAGGTTCCCATCCGCGTGTATCCGTGTTCATCCGTGGTTCAAAGCTTCACTTTTGGGTCGCGGCCGCCGCGACCACTTCACGAAAGCGTTGAGCCAACACGCTATAAGCACACAGCGCCGCCGCCTTCGCAGGAAGGGTACGCCGAATTTCTAATTCGATCGGGTGGGCGTACAAATGCCGAATTCGCGCGGCCAATCGCGACGGATAGGACCGATCCACTTCGCCCTCGTAGTCCAAAAGCATTATTTCCGGAAGGACGAGGGCCGCTTCGCCGACGCGACTCGCCAAGATAAAACGTTCGGCTGCCATATATTCCGGAAGCTTGCCCGTCGTCCGCACTTGGCCCGGGAGGTTGTTCGTTTGGGTCGACAGTGCGACATCCATGAGTCGTAAATAAGTCGGCACTTCAATATAGGGAATTCGTCCGGTAAAACGCACCTGATCAGCGACGCCCAATCGTTGCACCTCACCCCGGAGCCAGTCCAACCCGTTGCCGTCTCCAATAATTAAAACGGTAATCGGAAGGTCCCGAAGTTCGCCCAACGCCGCCACGAGATCCCACCCGTAACAAATACCGAATCGAGGGCTAAAAACCAACGAACCCAATAGGCCCGCCACGAACCGGCCGGTCAGTCCTAAGCGGCTACGCAATGCCGAAACGGCCTCCGGCTGAACGGTCGTTTGCTCGGCATAACCATCGCGGATTAATTCGACGCGCCTCAGTCCCGACTGAAGGAGGTATTCGCGATGTCGGGAACCCCGGACGACAACGGTCGTCGCATCGCGTTGCCCCGCGCCCTCGATCCAGCGCAACAGCGGAAGCCGCCAGCCGGCCCCGATCCCTGATCGCCGCGCCATCTCGACAATCGCATCGCCGGTATCGAGAAGATAAGGGAGTCCATGAACCCGACGCCACCAAACGGCGAGCGGTACTCCCGGTAAAGCCGTATTAAGAACATAGAGGAGGTCCGGTCGGCCGCTCCGAAGTTCCCGATGCCAACGTCGAAGGGTTGAGACTCGTGATCCTTCCCGAAATAAGAATTGGATTCGGCCCGCCGGATAGGAAAGCGTCAAGCCACGCGCGCGAACTGCCTCGATACTGTTGGGTCCTGCATTGACCAAAAACGTAACCCGTGGCGGACTCATCGGGCGCGGGCGGCTAATTCCGCGTAAACTTTTTCATAAACCGCAAAGGTTTGATCCGCGCAATGATCCCAACTGATTCCTCCGATGGTTTGACGGCCTTGTCGCCCCAGCTCCCGTGCGGCTGCAGGATTGCCGGAGATGGTTTTTAGAGCCTGTTGGATCGACGCATCCTCGCCGGGATCGCAAAGAAACCCATTGCGGCCATGCTGTACGAGTTCAGCCGCTCCAATTTCCTTACCTAGAATCACCGGCAGACCGGTCGCCATGGCTTCCGTGGCAACCATACCAAACGGATCATAATCACTCGGATAAATAAAAACATCCGCGGCCCGGAAAGCCTCTTCTGGGCGGGGTTCAAAACCGTGAAAGATCACCCGATCCGCGACTCCATCCTCCTCGGCCTGGCGCCGATAGTGCGTCAGATCCGACCGGGACACCACCAGCAAACGCGCCCCCGGATTGGCCTTGAGGGCGGTGATGGACTGCCGGAGTCCTTTAATCGCCTCGCCCATGAACAACCAACACCAAGCGGATTCAGAAACTTGGAAGCGGCGCCGCAGTTCCAAACGTTCCCGTGGGTCGAGCGCAGGTCGGAACACCTCCGTATCGGTTCCGTGGTAGATGACCGTGGACGGTTTTTTCCAGCCGTATTCCATCTGTATCTCACGTTCGAAAACCCGTGAAATGGCAATGACATGCCGTGCCCGCCGCTGGCGATAGTAGGCCCGCTCCAAGGGGATAATCACTCGCATGAACCAGCGGGCTCGCGAATCGGATTTCGAGTAAGCCTTTGCTTTTGCGGCGTGACACATATGGGCCGTGATGATATCGGCGTTCCAGCAGGTAATGCCCTGCGCATGGACCAGATCCGGGCGCGCCCGGCGAACGGCCGCTTCGGCGAACGGAAGGAAGCTAAAAACGGACGTCAGCGCATGCTTTCGGAAAGCGGGTATTTTGCAAAATGCCACTCCTCTCATTGGTGGCCCGCCAAACGTATTGGCGAAAATGGTGAAGGAGCAACGTGAAGCCAACCGGCGAACAATTTCGACACTATATCTTCCCTGGCCGAAATTGGGACTAAAATCGTGAACAACGAGAGCAACGTGCATGCGGACTTATTCCAATTCGCGTCCAAGAGGAAACGATGAGACGTGCGAATTTTTGATGCGGGCGAGGCGCGAACGAGGTGGCTCTCCAAGGGATCTGTAACGCGTGAGCAACGAAGCCCACATCCAAAAGAACCGGTGAAAGCGTCTCATCTTGGACCCGAATTGGGATTAGCCCTTCTTCCGACGGTCGGGTGTATCGGACGGGCGCCGGAAAAGAAATCGTTTGGTCGGGCCTACCGCCGGTCGGGTGGGAGCATCGAGGGTTACCGCGCCGGGCGTCGTCTTCGGCCCAGTCCGGACGAGGGATCCGATCCGGGCCGTGGCCGTTTTGGGAGTGACGGCGGTCAAGCCCAATCCGGGGTGAGTCAGCCCGCGAATCCTTCCCTGTAGGCCGCGAGAGGCTTGCCGGTACAAAGGAATCACGCGATTTTTGGCAAGGAACGAAGCGAACTGGGGTGCTGTATCCGCGGCCTCTTGGCCCGCTTCCGCTTTCAGGTTGCCATAGTCTTCGACGAGCCTCCGCAAGGACCCCATGAAGAACCAGAGCAGCACGCCATTTGGAATTCCGAGAAAGGGGGAGCCGTAGAAAAGTTGCACGCAACCCAGGATAAACATGGATCCAGCCGGTAGAGCGATCAATCCGGGCATCGTGTTTCGAAGTTGCTCCATCCATTTCAACGCGTCCGTGATTCCCACCACCACCAGCAGGACGAACAGGATTAAGCCAATAATTCCCATATCGACGACGTATCGCCCCATATCTCCATCGACCGCGCGCAACATGGCTTGGAGTTCCGGAGTGTACATGATCACCGGCAATCCATGCCCTGAACGACCCAAGCCGCCGCCCATCGGATATTGAATCAGATTTTCAATACCGGGTGCGGCCACAATATAGAGCCGCGACAACAAAATCTCCGGATTACCCAAAGTCGCAAATCTCTCTGCCGAACCACCGCCCAATCGGATCACACCATAAATAAAGATCCCCGCGAACATGATGGGGAGTAGCATGACGTTCCGGGCACCGCGTCGATACCAGACGGTAAAACCAAAACCGACCATCAAGGTGACGATGGCCGAGCGAGAGCCACTTAAAACAACGCCGTAGCTCATAAAGAGGCTGGCTGAAACGAGAAAAATCCGTTCTCCCCAACCACACCCCGGAAAGGTCAATCGAGAAATTGCGAAGACGATGCTATACGCCAACGCACCGCCAAAGGCCGCTGAACTGACGAACGTTGAGAAACGGCGGAAGGTTCCAACGCCGTTTGAATCCGAATAAAATTGGCCACTCAGGCGAAAGTTAAACTCCGGATCGTTCTTCATGAGTTCCATCACTTCTTCGATCGTTTGGAAGAACACGCCGTAAAAACAGGTGATCATCGCCAAAATCAGCAACAACCACATGTAGACTTCAATCTGCCTCACCGAACGGGTGAGGTGATAGCCGATCAGGAAAACCAAGGGGATAAAACACCAACCCCGAAAGGCTGCGAGGCCGACCGCCAGCGGCAAGCCGAAAGGGAGGACTACGTAAGCGATTCCTATCGCCGTCAGAGCCATGAGCAGTCGGCTCGTATTGCAGTTTGGAAACAACGAACGACCTTTGCTGACGGAGATCACGGTGACCAACCAAGCCAAAATCAGCGGGACATCAAAGGCAAACGTCACCCAGTTAGCCCGGAATCTGATCTTGAGCCAGCCGTGAAAAAAACCGATGACAATGGTGAGGATCCACAGAGCGTTCGCCAGCCGGTCATGGGCGAAAAACAACCGAATGGTTCCGAATAGACCACCCGATTCGCCCCCCTCTGGAGCCATCCGTTCGGCGGTGAAATCCGTCCGCTGCCGAACGGAACTTTGGCTATTCATCGAGGCCTGCATGGACGATTCTTAGGCGGCTATTCCTCTTCGCTTTCAAGGTGAGACAAGATTTGAGTGGGACGGATTATTCGCCCCGATCAGAGCGCGAGGACGGTGCTTAGCCCAATGGATCTGAGCCCGACGAATAACGTCGCCCGTGGCGAAAAAAGCCATTGCATAAGGATCATTTTGAAAGTGATTTGGACTAACCGCCACTCGATATCATTGCCCCGTTCCGTAAACCCGATTCTTGATCTCGCGTACTAAAAAATGAGGGCGTCCAGACGCCCCTCCGATGGCTTAATGTGGCTCTCTTCCGCCGACAAAGCTAGAAATTTGTCAAAGGTTTCTCCGCCCGCCACCGAACCGCGGCGTGGCTTCGTTTCATCGCCGTTCGTTTTACCGAACGTCATGGAGCCGAGCCCGAGGCTGAAAGCTCCGCCGCCAACAACTGTTCGACCGAGCGAAACTTCGCGACATTTTCGGGCTTCAACGCCATCAGGATCCGGTGGGCTTCCAGACAAAAGGCGGTGACCTCGTTTTTAGAGTAGGGGCTTAGTTTCAACTCGATATCCGTGCCCGACATCGGCAGAACCCGATCACCCTGGATCCTTTTGATCCAAGGAAGCACTCCGAGATTATCCAGCAAATCGGTCACTCGTTCGTTCGCATTGACCAGCGTAAACCGTTCCGCCTCCAAGGTCGTCTGATCCGTAAAATGCGGGGCCGCCAAGCCGGCCAAAACCCCGGAGAACGTGCTATCCATCAGCGGGCACTCACCCAATTCGACGACAAAATGATGCACGCCCTCTTGGGAGAGCCGAAGGACGAGGGCCTTAAAATCGCGCGCCCGCTCGACTGCCGCCCGGCCCGTGATTTTCACGAACGCATTCGGCGGCTCAACCGCGACGGTCATTTTGGAACCAGCAGCTGCCATGACACCTAAGAATTGGCCCCTAGCCAGCTGCGGTCAAGCCGTAGCGCCTTCCATGAAGGCATAACACAAAAGATGCAGAACATGCATCTGGACGTCCTCGACACGTCCATAATGGGTGTCCCCGACCACAATGGTCTGTTCTGCAAGCTCCGCCAGTCGGCCTCGTTTCGCTCCGACGAGCGCGATCGTTCGGAGTTCATGGGCTTGCGCCCATTCGTACGCCTTCACCAGGTTTGGGGAATTGCCACTCACACTTGCCCCCAACAAAACATCCCCCGGTCGTGCAAAATTTTGCAGTTGGCGTACAAATACTTCGTCGTAACTGTAGTCGTTACCCAGAGCGGTCAGCCACGGTGTGTTGTCGCACAAAGACATGACCCGAAAACGGCGACCTAATTTGTCCGATGCCCCTTTGCCCAAATCGACGGCAAAATGGCTTGCGTTGGCCGCGCTGCCACCGTTGCCCACGACAAAAATATGCTGATCCGCGAGGTGAGCGGTCTTGAGGGTTTCGACCAATTTCACTAACTGGGCGGGTTGCAGAGAATCCACCGCCCGCTTTTGCGCGATTAAATACGACTCAATCCAAGCTTGCATCCGGAGAGCATTGCAGGTGCCTGACGCGGAGTCGAGGCCCGCGCTCCGTCTCATCGCCTTGCTCCCTTCACGCCCGAGTCGCGTTGTGTTTGAATCGGACCATGGGAAAAAGCGAAACGTTCCGCCCATTGGTTGTCGTGAGCTGGTGACAAACCCTTTGGGTTGAGTTCCGCCCCGGTTCACTTCTCGAATTGGGCCAAGATAAACGCCAATTGGTCGGCGCGTTCCTCGATCTGTTTGCTCACCGGCTTGCCCGTACCGTGGCCCGCCTTAGTCTCAATTCGGATCAAGACCGGATTCAAGCCGCTCTGCACCTCCTGTAACCGCGCGGCAAACTTAAAACTATGCGCCGGTACGACCCGGTCGTCATGGTCGGCCGTCGTGATCAAGGTCGGCGGGTAACTCACCCCGGGCTTCAAGTGATGATAGGGCGAATAAGCGCGCAAGGCTCGAAACTCATCCGGATTTTCGCTCGACCCGTAATCGCTTTTCCAAGCCCAACCAATGGTGAACTTGTGAAACCGCAACATATCCATCACGCCCACCGCGGGAAGACATGCCCCGTACAAATCCGGGCGTTGGGTCAGACACGCCCCCACCAGTAACCCTCCGTTGGAACCTCCCTGAATGGCCAGCCGTTTCGGTTGGGTATATTGGTTCTGAACTAACCACTCGGCGGAAGCGATAAAATCGTCAAAGACATTTTGTTTTCGCAATTTAGTCCCCGCCTGATGCCACTCTTCACCGTACTCACCCCCACCCCGCAAATTGGGCACCGCATATACGCCACCTTGCTCCATCCAGACTAGATTCCCCACACTGAAACTCGGAGTCAGTGAGATATTAAACCCGCCGTAAGCATATAAAAGCGTCGGGTTCATGCCCTGGAGTTTCAACCCCTTTTTATGGCTAATAAACATGGGCAGTTTTGTTCCATCTTTGCTGGTCACCCACACTTGTTTGGTTTCGTAATCGTCCGGATTGAAGGCCACCTTGGGCTCCTTCCAGAGGGTACTTCGGCCCGTCAAAAAATCGTACCGATAGATCCGGCCCGGAATATTAAAACTGGTAAAACTATAGAAGGTTTCCGTGTCACTCCGTTGCCCACCGAATCCGCTGGCGCTGCCGATCCCAGAAAGTTGGATCTCCGATTCAAAGGTGCCATCGAGCCGAAACCGTTTTACCTGACTGCGCGCATCCTTGAGATAGTCCACTACCCACCGGTCGCCAACCACGTTCGCCGCGGTGAGGGTTGCTTCATTTTGTGGAATCAACTCGCGCCAGTTGCTCCGAGCCGGGTTCCGGGTATCCACGGCCAAAATTCGACCGCGAGGAGCGGCGAGATCCGTCTTGAACCAGAAAACTGGACCGTCATTGCCCACGAAATCATACGACGCATCGAAATCCATTAACAACTCCACCACCGGCGCGTCCGGTTGCGTGAGGTCTCGATAGCTCACGCGATTCTTGACGTCCGTTCCTTCACTCAAGGTGAGAATGAGATACCGCCCATCATCGGTCACCGCTCCGCCAATGCCCCATTTTGGATGATCCGGCCGTTCATAAATCAGCTGATCTTCATTTTGCGTCGTTCCAAGGCGGTGGAGGTAAAATTTCTGATTCTCATTCACCTGAGTCAGCTTTTGATTTTCAGGCGCCGCCGCATAACGGCTGTAAAAAAAACCCGAACTGTCTTTCAACCACGATAGACCACTAAACTTGACCCATTCCAACCGATCGGTGAGATCCGTCGCCGTCGTCACCTCGCGCACCCGAACCTCCTGCCAATCGCTGCCACTCCGCGAAATTTGATACGCGACGAATCGTGCGTCTTCGGAGGCCACCGGTCCACCCGTAGAAACCGTGCCATCCGTGGATAACGTGTTCGGATCCAGCAACAAGGTCCCGGGTTGATCGAGGGCCGTAGTGGTAAACCAAACCGATTGGTTTTGGAGCCCCGAATTGTAACTGTAAAAGTAACGATTACCTCGTCGGTAAGGAGTCCCAAAACGTTCAAAATTGAATAATTCTCGCAAACGTGCCTTGAGTGCCGCTCGTTGCGGAAGTTGACCCAAATAGCCAAAGGTGACCGAGTTTTGCGCTTCCACCCAGGCTTTCGTCTCCGCCGAATGATCATCCTCCAACCACCGATAGGGATCCGCTATCGAGGTCCCGAAATAGTCGTCCACCACGTCGACTTTCGCGGTGATTGGATATTTGAGAGCGGAAGGTTTCACTGGGGCAATGCTTGGAGAGGTCGAGACGGGGGGCGGTGGAGCGGATGGACTCAGGTTTGATCGAGTCGAGCATCCAACCGCCAACGCGAGCAGATTTCCGAGGACAAATAGACGAGGGGTCTTCATCCCGGGAGATTGTCCGCCCCGATGGCAGGCGCAATGCAAAACCTCCGTGCAGTCACGATCCGACACAGCCGAAGCACTCGCCGTCGTTGCCCAGCGCATCCACCCGAATACCAACCGCTGTTTTTTGTCAGCGAGGTCGACACCGGGTACGTCTTCGCTCGCAACTCAGTTGATAGGGGCAGTTCGCACCCGGATTTTTCGATACTGGTCTGGGTGGAATCAGCACCCACCACGCGCCGGATGGAATCGCTCGGTCCATCCGGCGGCTGGGTGCTGAATACGCCTCTAAAAATCAATCACGGAGTCAACAATCCCGATACGCTCCGGGCGTGGTAGATAATACCGCCTGAAAGCGGACGAGTGAACTGCAAGTCGACGACTACGGAAGCACCTGGAGCGAGGGATTCCGACGACACTTTCACATAGGGGCTACCCGTGGGGAGGGCATTCTCGGTGGACCCGACGCTATTGGCGAGGGAGGTGCTGGCCGAGAGACTGTCGAGTGCCAAGTAGATCGGCCCACTGATTGGAGCCATTCCGTGGTTCACCACGGTCACCCGTTGCAGCATCTTGTTGGTGCGGCGATCCAATACAAACCCGCTGAACGTGATATCCGGGCGAGTCGCGGCGTCCACTTGGAAGGTAAGGATCGTGTGGGCCTGTGGGCCATCGGGGTATTCGATTCCCGCGTTCTGCGCGGTGGCACTCATGCCGAAGCTGACCACCGTCAACGTCCGGCCGTCGGCGGTCACATCGAGCACGTCGAAGTTAAAGGTGTCTGGGCTGTAGAAGTCCGCCGCCTGGGGCGTGGGTTCAGCGACCAGTATTCCATTCTGATCACGTTTGACATCGTGCAATCCTGGGTAGCCTTTGATGCCAATGGGCTCGACCCCGGCGGCCGTCTCGGCGTCCGCAACCAAGTTGGCGGCTCCTTGAATGCTGGCCCAGTCATGGTTTTTGAACAGGTCCGGGCCAGTGGCCCCGAGCGGCCCGCACACGATCGAGAAGCAATAGGGCACCTTCACGTAGTCCGATTGGGCGAACCCCACCGAGCCGGGGCCGGTGCGGCCAGACGGCGAATACAAAACTTCATTGATGCGATTCTGGTGATCGTCCGTAGAGAGGAAGACCACATTCTTAATCTGGTTATCCGCGATGAATTTTAACAACGCGTTGCGCTCTGCGCGGTAACCGCCGAGGTACGCCTTGCCACCGTCGGCATTGACGGGACCATACGCGAGATTTCCGCTGAAGGGTTGCATCGCCGCCGCGGTAACGCTCGTGAGCACTCCGGCAATGGGCCCAATCTCGTCAATGGGATCGGAGACGGAGACGAATTTCCACAACGTCCCATTTTGCTCGGCATTTAACAGAGTCTGTTTCAGCCAAACAAACTGGGTGGTGCCAAGATAAGTGCGACTCGGATGGTCCGCCCGAGAACCGGTATCGTCCGCGCTGGCGGTGGGCGTCTTGAGACGGAGATCCCGGTAAGATCGAGCGTCGGTGTTGATATAAATCGCATTCCTTCCCCACTGCTGGGCGTTGTAGAGTAACTCTGTCCCGTGGCTGCGGGGGTCGGTCGGCGCATTGACCAAGCCCCGGTCTGCGATCGGTTGGTAGGCCAGGAACACGTTTTCGAGGGTCAGGAATCCCGTCGAGCGATTCATGTAATCGGTCGGTGAGGTGTTGACGTCGTTCACGTTTCCAACGTTGCCGCCGACGTTATTCCGCGCATCAACGCCCCGGCCTGTGAGCATATCATTCCCGTTAGCGCCTCCCACCGATCCTCCCGCACGAGCGCCGCCATCGATGTACTTGCGGTTGCCCAATTCGTGGTTGTCCCAGGTGGTGTAATTGCCCTGTGCTGAATAGAGCACTTGAAGGGAATTCTGGCCGCCGCTATTTACCGGCAGGAAGTTTTCACGGTATTTCTTTTCGTAATCCGCCTTCAATTGGGCTTGCGTAGCGAAGGGTGTGCCGCCGGGGATGAGCCCCCTGGGAACGCCGTTAAAGCTCAAGGAATCATTGGATAGTTTGACGGAAGGTGAGTTCAACCACGACGCACCGTTATGAACTCCACTCTTCGTTAAATCGCTCAAATTTTCATAAATGACGTCGCCGAGGTTAATATAGAAGTCCAGGTTTTGCGCCGGGAACACACTCGCCAAAGCGTACGGACGCATGAGGCCATCGTTGTCGCCGCTGAAGGCAAAGTGAATCGGAACGGCGGCGGCCGGGTCGGGCGCGGTCTTGAATCGCCCGATCACGCTCAACTCCGAACTCGGCCCGACAAACCGATAGTAATAAACGGTTGAAGGCGAAAGCCCCGTCACGCCAAACTTGATTGTATAGTCGCGGGCGGGGTTGGTCAGCTCGCTAGAACTGACCGAGATCGACGAAAAAGTGAGGTCAGTCGAGACCTGTACCGTTACCAAAGCGGCGGCCGGGGAACTGTCGTCGACGCCGCGAGTCCAGAGAATGGCGCCCGTGGTCGACGCATCCCCGGCAGCCACACCGACAAAAGAGAAAGCCGCGCTTACTGAACTCGAAGCGAATAAAACGAGACCGGCTAATACCGGGATACTTTTTGATGGGATCAAAAAGTTTGAGTTTTTGGTTTGGATCATGCTGGTTTGAGCTGAGGGTTGAAAATTCAAGGGTTCACCTGAGCATTGCGGGTGCCCATGCGTGCGCCAAAAAGGCCGAGAGAGGCCAAGGCCATTGCGAAGGATACCAGCGAGCCGTTGTCGGGAACCCGAACGGCAGCACTCACCCCATCTTGCGGGCTGGTAATCGAGAGGCTTTGACCGCTACTGCGGATGTCCAGCTGGACGAACACATCAAAGAAGTTCTTGCCACCATCCAGGGCACTCCCAATTCCTAGAGCAAAACTGTCGGGCACGGGTCCTGAAGCACCGGTCGTCACCCAGAGATCAAAGGAAACGGTAGGCCCCGAGGTGAAACCCTGAAAAAGATCGTTATAAAAGGTGCTATCCTGGAGCATTACGGTCGACGAAAGGTCTCCGAAAGCGCCCCCCGTGAGGTCCGGACTGCCGACCGGACTGCCACCGCTGAAGGTGAGGTTCTTGACAACTGCTTGGGTATTCTGGACGCCATCGCCGTCCGTGAGTTGAAAATCAAGGGCAAAGGGACCATTGGGATTGGACGCCAAAGCCGCGGTGTTGAGGTCAACGTGGTAAATGCTGGTGGCAAGCGTTGTCGGCGGGCTGAGGAGCGCGCCCATCACGGCCGCAGAACCAAGTGCTAATCGGAATGTATTTTTCATTTTTATTTGGACCAGTCCCATAAGTATTCAAGCGATGAGTCATCAAGAATACCTCTGGGTTACAATCTCGCGACAAGCGCCCCGAGACATCCGGAGTCACTCGCAAAGGAGTTTGTCCCGGTTTGCGTTTAATGGCTGATTCCAACACCGTGGCGAGACGGTCCGTCATCACCACGGAGTCAGCGAGGGAACCGGAGGATGATTCAGCGGCTTCGCGAGCAGGTACCCGCAGCGCTTCGATGACCCATGAGCAACGGCACGCGACCAAAACATTGTGTCCGCTGCTCCGTGACTCGCGCTGTTTTGTTGATGCCGCCGGACCACTCGCGTGTCGAGTTCACCATTCGATGGAGGGGTCCTCCTAATGGAATCTCGGCGGGAGGCCGATAGAGGTGAAGTATTCACCGCTGCTGGAAAATGATTCGGGAGAGACCGCTTGGTGCCCAGTATTGACGTACGCCTAGAACGTGGAACGTTTGGGGTATGAAGATGCTGATTCTTCTGATCGGATGGTGTCTCTTACTCGTGCTGTGCTGGCCAATCGCCCTCCTCGCACTGATGCTTTTTCCGTTGGTGTGGCTGATTGCCCTGCCCTTCCGGGTCGTTGGGCTGACATTTCGGGCGGCCTTCGCGCTCCTGGAAGCGGTACTTTTTCTTCCCGCCCGCTGGCTCGGCTGGAGAAAGCCGACCTGTCGAACCGCGTGAATGAATCAGTTCCCCACCTCCCTGCCTCCGACGTCCCGCCCGTTCCTTCTTCAATGCTCTTATGACCAGACTTTTTACAACTTCAGAGAGTGCGCAAATTGGGCTCCTTCACAGTCAGTTGGAATCAGCCGGGATTGCCTGTGAAATTCGCAACGACAATATTAGCGCAAGTTGGCCGGGTAACGCACCGTTCCAGGCCGAATTATGGATCTTGCGGGATGAACAAGTCGCCGACGCCCGCGAACTATTGGCCGCATTAAACCAAGCACCGGCACCATCGGATGCTGAGCCCGCATTGGGAGAAAACGTGAGCAACTTGCAATCACTTGATCGTTCACCACCCTCCCTCCATTAACTTCCTAGCACAATTTTGCGAAGCGTTTTTCGGATGGCTCACCTGCGGCGCGATACTTGCCGCTGGTTTGCCAACCCTACCGCCCCAGTCGCCCCCCTACCTCCACGCGCCCTCCTGGGAAACCTACGCGACCCACGATCCACACGGGGTTACCATTCTCTCCAATGGTCGGTGGCTCAAGCCAGTCGGTCGCCACTTTCCCGTCGGACGATTGCCCTATGGATTGGTGATGAGTCGGGATGGACGACAGCTGTTCGTTGCCAACGAAGGGGTGGGACAATTGATCTCGGAATGGCAAAGTGCTTCACCTCAGATAGTCGCTCTGCAACCGCTCCCTGCCACCAGTGATCCCCATAAAAATGGCCAACGCAATAGCGGCGGCGCGGAGTTTTCAGCCGATGGCCAATGGCTGTACTGGAGCGGTGGTGAGGCCGGTAGCATCCTCGTTTTTAGCACGGCAACTCGCCAGTCCATCGGCCCGCTTGAACTCAATTCCACAGTGGCCGGACGAGATTTTCAGGATAGTTACGCTGTTGACCTTCGCCTCAGTTCCGACGGCAACTACTTGTACGTCGCGGACGTCACCAATTTTCGAGTGGTGGTCTTTGATCTTCGCCGGGGCAAAATCGTCCAATCAGTGCCCGTGGGGCGTTATCCCTATGCGCTGGCCGAAATCGGGAACCAAGTGTTTGTCGCTAATATTGGGGTCTTTGAATATAGCCCAATCCCGTCGCCAAAAGACACGCGATTCGATCCGCGAGGTCTCACTCGACCCCCCTTTGGGTTTCCCAGTCGAGCCGCGCGCGACGGCGTGGAATTTGAAGGTCGAAAAATCCCCGGCTTGGGCGATCCCAATGGGGTAGAATCGTTTTCTGTCTGGGGCTTAAACGTGGCCCCACCCGACCACGCCACCGTCACGCGGCGCATCAAGACCGGACTACTAATGGGGGCCGCGTCGGATAATGGAAAAACCGTAGGCGGAAGTGCGCCCAATTTCCTGGCCGTGGGCGGAAACTCGCTCTTCGTCTCTAACGGCAATAATGATCGAATCGAACGGATCAATCCACTCACCGGTGTGATTGAAGCCCACCAACGCCTCGTTCCTTCGCCTTTGGTCGCGCATGTTCGGGGCGTAAATCCGTCTGGTATGGTGGTTTCTCCGGATGGACGGCGCCTTTATGTAACCGAACTCGGCATCAACGCCATCGCCATCCTCGATAGTCAGACATTGGCCGTGCTAGGCCATCTTCCGACCGCGTGGTATCCCTATCGCGTCACCGTTTCCCCGGATGGAAAACAGCTCGCGTGTATTTGTTTCCGAGGCTTCGGTAACGGCCCCAACGGAGGCTCAGCGATTCCGCAAAGTGAGTTCTTAGGAATGCGTGGGGTCCTCTCCATTCTCGAGGTTCCGAAGGATGCCGATCTCGCTGCGTTGACCCAAACCGTCCTCGAAAATAATGGGATTATTAATCATGAGGCGGACCGAGCAAAAATGAGTTCTCCCGTGATTCCAAACGTTCCAGGAGAACTGTCGCCGCAAATCAAATACGTCGTCTTCATCACGAAAGAGAACCATACCTTCGATGCCATTTTTGATCGCATTCCGGGCGCTCGAAATGACCCGACGTTGTTGCGATGGGGGTTGAACCAGACAATAAAACAACCCGGTCAACCCACGCTGGAACACGCCGCGGTGATGGTGAATCACAACCAACTCGCCCGTGAATTCACGGTCAGCGATAATTTCTATATGGAACCTGAAGCCTCCGGGGTCGGACACCGTTGGCTGGTAGGCGTGCAGCCGAATAACTTAATGCAAATGACTTATTCGGTCGGTTGGAAATTTAACAAGGACAGCACGGCCCCAGGACGGCGTTATTCCATGGGCTCGAATGGCTCGCTCATGCCGGAGGACTATCCTGAAGCGGGTTCGATGTGGGATCATCTTGGGCGCCATCGCATCCGGTTTCGGAATTACGGGGAAGGGTTTGAGTTTCCGGGCGTGGAAGAGGAAGCAGACGAAGCTCCCACGGGAGCCCGCGAGGTCGTCAATGTGCCCATGCCCAAGGTTCTCTACGATAACACCTGTTTCGGCTATCCGATCTTCAATATGAATATCCCGGATCAATACCGGGCGCATTGGTTCATGAAGGATGTCAATCACCGGTACACGCACGGCTTCCGCCGATTTCCATCGTTTGTGAATATTGCCCTCTGCAACGACCACGGCGCTGATCCCAAGCCGGACAAGGGTTATCCCTATTTTGCCTCCTGGATGGCTGATAACGACCTCGCACTCGGCCGCATCGTCGAATTTCTTTCCCGCACGAAGTATTGGAAGAACATGGCCATTTTCGTCACCCAAGACGATGCCGGTGGTGAACCGGACCATGTCGACGCGCAACGGAGTGTTTTATTGGTGATCAGCCCTTGGGCCAAGCGCGGAAATGTATCCCATCGGCACACGACCATCGTCAGCATGCATCGGACGCTCTATCAAATTTTTGGTCTTCCGCCGCTGAATATGTTCGATGCCCTCGTCAACGATTTCTCGGACTGTTTTACGACCACGCCGGATTTTACTCCGTACCACGCTCGTCCCGTGGATGCCCGCATCTTTGATCCGGAAAAGGCCCGCGACCCGAAGGATCCCGATTACGGTCAAGCCCGACGGATGAAATCTATCTCCATGGATGACGATGACGAAATGGAAAAGATTCTTAAAAAAGGAGCGCAGGAGACCCGCCCGGCCCAGACGGCTCGGCCAAACTAACCTTATACACCAAACATCCGCTTCACCCACAGGCGACTCCGAACATGGTTGGTGGCCGCATCCCGACTGATGAGGGTACCTTCTTCCAACGCTAATTCAACGGTCAAACGCAGAGGGACTTTCTGTGCCTGGGCCGTGGTTACCAGGGCGGGATAGTCAATATCGCCCTCGTCCAAATCCTCCCACCAAATCCCGCCTCGGCTCTGGCGCAAATGCCAGGCACAGACCCGATCGCCGTATTGTTTCAAGGCATCCAACGGCTTGACCCCACCGCGGAAGAGCCAATGCGTGTCGATACAAAAGCCGACCTCATTTGGCTTGGTCTGGCGGAAAGTTTCATGAAACTCGTGGGCTTGATTGCGAAATTCAGGGGTGTGTTGGTGCAGGCCCAACTTCATTCCGGCACGGTTTAATTCTTGTCCTAGTTCGGTCAACGCAGACGCTTGAATCGCCAGTTCGGGATCCGTTTTGTCGCGCCCCACGGCGTCTGGATTACAGACGATGGTTTCAAATCCGACTTTTTTCGCGGCCTTGGCCGCTTCGGCAATCCAATGGGCGGTCCGCGAGGCTCGGCCGACGATGTGAAATTCGCCGCCCGTGTAGAGGCTCACCGGCATCAGCCCATGGTAACGGAGCCGTTCGGAGAATTTCGTATTTGCGGCGTGGTCCACGAGGTCCAGCGTGCCTTCCGCGTAGTCATATCCCGCGATTTTGAGCGCGGTGAAAATCTCATCGTGATCGACGGGTTTACCGGCGCGCTGACAATACTGACCCCAGCCGTAGAGTTGACTACCAACGAGCGGTCGATCCCAAGGTTGCAGCGGCACCTTCGGGGCGGGTTTTGCAACCGGTTTTTTGACTTCGCGTTTGGAGAGCAGGGCCGCCTGCCCAAGTGCGGTCGCCAGTACCGCCCCGGACCCGGCAGTCGTTAGAAAACAACGACGAGAGATCGACATGGGGGAAGCTAGTCGTTTTTCCATTGCAAGGCGACCTCTTCTTGTCCGTGTCCGGTGTTTTTGGGAGGGACGCGCTCCCTTCGTCGCGCGTGGGTGCCGGGGCGGCACCCGCCCCGGGGAAGTTCGGACCGGCCGACGCCTTCGCTGGCCGCCCGGCGCGAAGGCGCCGGGTCTTCGGAGAGCGGCGCCGAGAACCACGGATGCACGCTGATAAACGCGGATTGGCTAAATTGCGAACCTTTCCCATCCTTATGAATCCGTGGTTCTGATCCCATGGTCCGATCAGTAACCGGACCGATTCAACCGATCACCTGGCTTCCTTGGCTTGATCCGCGACCCGCCATAGATACCACGCGGCGGTGGTTCGATAAGGTGCCCACAGCTCACCGTACGCCAGCAATTCCTTCGGCTTCGGTTGATCGGCAAGCCCGTAGGCCACTTTGAAGCCCTGGCGCACGCCGAAATCATCGACCGGCAAAACATCCGGACGCCCGAGTTTGAAAATGAGCAGCATTTCGGCGGTCCACCGACCCACCCCGCGGCATTCGGTGAGCCGGGTCACGATTTCCTCGTCGGACAATCGGGTAATCTGTCGAGAAGTCGGCACTACCCCGGTGATCGACCGAGCCGCAATGTCCCGAATCGCCGCCAATTTGGCTCGAGAGAATCCGGCAGCCCGAATCGCCTCGTCCGTTACTTCCGCGAGATCCGTAGGTTCCGGGAATCGTCGTCCCGGAAATAGAGCCAGGAACCGACCCAGGATGGTTTCGGCGGCGGTTCCATTCAGCTGTTGATGGGCCACGGCGCGGACCAACGATTCAAAGGGAGAACGTCGTCTTTCAGGCCGCAACGTACACGCGCCGATCTCACGGATGACTCGTCGCAAAACCGGATCCGCTTTTGCTAGATGCGCCAAAGTGGCCTCGTTCATGGGCAAAAAGTAGCGGATCAGACCGGGTCGGCGAATTGTTGTCTGAGGGGCGCCCAACCCGCCACACTGTTTAAAATGTTAGCCGACCGGCATATTCGCAACATCGCCCTCGTTGGCTTCATGGGTGCGGGCAAAACGACCGTGGGCCAGATCGTAGCCCACTTGCTTAAGTTTGAGTTCAAAGATACAGACCGCCTGATTGAAGCACGCGAAGGAAGCCGAATTAGTGACGTATTTGCGACGCGGGGTGAGGCCTATTTCCGGGAACAGGAACGCCATGTAGCTCTGGAATTGGAAACGCTGAGTCATCACGTCATTTCCACGGGTGGCGGGTTCATCGTAGATCCGGCCAACCTCGAAAGCTTGCGGCGCCACGCTTTGGTGGTCTGTCTTTGGGCATCGCCGGAAACCATTTTTTCACGGCTCCAACACCAGACCCATCGGCCGCTCCTCCAAACCTCGGATCCACTGGCCACCATTCGCGAATTGATGCAGCGTCGCGCGCCCTCCTACCGGAACGCTGATCACTTGGTCGGAGTCGATTTTCGGTCCCCGGCGGACACCGCCCGGCACATTGCCAGCAATTTTTCCAGAACCCAGAACACATCGGCGCGCGAATTTTCCAAGGTGGGTGCCCTAAACCCTTCTTGCCCACCCCCCGCTCAATCCGCAATATCCGCCCCCTCATGAGCGAAGTGGCAAAGCAGGTTGAAGCCCTGCCAATCGACCTGCTGACCTGGTACGAAGTCAATAAAAAGGCCGTTTTCATTGGCCTGGGCGTGATCGTTGCGGCGGCCGCGGGAGTCATTCTGTGGAAAGGCCTAGTGCGATCCAAACTCGAAACTTCGAGCGGCGCCCTCTTGGCAACCCTGGCTGCGACCAAAGAGAAGGCCCCCATTGCGGAACTTCGAAAGATTATCGCGGATCACCCAGGGACCCCCGCCGCCGCCCAGGCCGCGCTCTTGGCCGGCAAATCCCTGTTCGAGGACGGTAAGTTTGCGGAAGCTCGGGCTCAATTCGATGCCGCCGCCAATTCGAACGGGACCGATGACTTGGCGGCCTCCGCTCAGTATGGTCTCGCTGCGTGTTTCGACGCCGAAAATAAGACCACCGAAGCCCTAAACGCCTACCAACAGGTGATCGATTTTCCCGGCGCACGACACCTCGCTGGTCTCGCCCGAATCACCAAAGGGCGGGTGCATGAATCCCTCGGCCAATTTAAGGAAGCCTTGGCCATGTATGATGCAGTGATCAAGCTGCCCACGTCCGCGTCGGCTACGGAAGCGTCCCAGCTCAGGACGGAATTGGTTCGTCGCCATCCTGAACTCGATACCAAACCGGCTGAGATTCCCCCCGCGGCGAGTGTTGCCCCCGTCCCCGCCAAGTGATCGAAGCGACGACGCTACGTCCCGCTCGCGATCATCCTGAATTCAAGTCGCTTTCCCAAGACGAGACTCTGGATTGCCAAGATTTTGATTCTGACAAGGCGCGAACGGAGCCTATCACCCAAAGGATCGGTCACCCAGCTCTACCCCATCGTTTGCCTCCAGTTTCGTGAAACTCGCTATCATTGGCACCGGTTACGTTGGCCTCGTGACAGGCGCCTGCTTCGCTGAGGTCGGTCACCACGTCATCTGCGTCGACAATGACCGTCAAAAGGTCGAAGTTCTTCAGCGGGGCGGAATCCCGTTGTTTGAGCCTGGCCTCGAAGAGTTGGTGAAAGCCATGACCGCCGCCGGCCGTCTGCAATTCACCCACTCCATCGCCGCCGGGGTCGCTGCCTCGGAAATCATTTTTATCTGTGTTCCGACTCCGCCCCTGCCGGATGGGGGCGTGGACCTCAGTTTCATCGAAGGAGTCGCCCGCGAAATCGCCACCAACCTCACGGGTTACCGCATCATTGTTGATAAAAGCACGGTTCCCGTAAAAACCGGCGAGAAAGTCGCCGAAACCATCCGACGCTACGCCCGGACAAAGGTTGATTTTGACGTCGTCTCCAATCCCGAGTTCCTCCGAGAAGGGTTTGCCGTTGAAGATCTGCGGAAACCAGATCGGATCGTGGTGGGCACGTCCAGCCCACGACCCACGGCGGCCTTGCGGGAACTCTATGCTCCATTTGACGCGCCGCTGATTGTTACCGACACGAATTCGGCGGAACTCATTAAGCACGCCGCGAATTCGTTCCTCGCCCTCAAGATCAGCTATATCAACGCCATCGCGGCGATCTGCGAATCGGCCGGCGCAAACGTCCTGGAGGTCGCCCAAGGCATGGGCATGGATGAACGGATCGGACGCCGCTTCCTCAACGCTGGGATCGGGTTCGGAGGGTCCTGTTTTCCGAAGGATCTCAGCGCATTTATCCGCATATCCGAGCAACTCGGTTACGACTTCCGGCTCCTCAAAGAAGTTCAGCGTATTAATGCGGATCAAATGGACCGTTTTTTAAAAAAAATCTCGGACACCTTGTGGGTCCTAAAAGACAAACGCATTGGCGTACTGGGTCTGGCGTTCAAACAAAACACCGATGACGTCCGACAATCCCCGGCGCTAGAGCTTTGCCAACGCCTGCTCAAAGAGGGAGCCAGCCTCCGCGTCTATGATCCCCAGGCGATGAACAAAGCCAAAATCCTCTTACCGCCCTCAGATCGGGTCGAGTACCTGCCAGGCATGGCGGCCGTACCGGACGGCTGCGACGCTTTGGTACTCGCCACCGAGTGGCCCGAATTCGGCAAACTAGATCTCGTCCGCGCTCGTAAAACGATGGTGACACCGATCATCTTTGATGGCCGCAATCTCCTGGATCGGGCAGAGGTTGAAGCACTCGGTTTCATTTATAAAGGTGTGGGCCGCTAAGCAAACGCATTGAACGAAGTCCATTTGCCCGCCATGCCCGCCATTCCGGTGGTTGCTGCGCTGATTTTTCGGGGCGATCACCTCCTGATCGCTCAACGTCCAACGCACAAACATTTGGCGGGCCTTTGGGAATTCCCCGGCGGCAAGTTAGAACCCGGCGAAGACTGGATCGAGGGCCTCCATCGCGAACTCCGCGAAGAGTTGGCTACCGAAGTTGAAGTCGTCAGCCTGTTTGAAGAAATCACCCATTCCTACTCGGATAAAACCGTTCACCTGCGTTTTTACCTTTGCCAGTGGTTGAGGGGTGAACCCCAGACGTTAGAGTGCGCTGCCTTGGCCTGGGTGACTCGAGTGCAGTTAAATCAATACGAATTCCCTGCCGCCGATGCCCGATTATTAGTCCGTTTGCACCAAGCGGCTTGGCCTTTGGTTTAGAAGGTTCAGTACCATTTCCGGATCCGGACCTCAATATTGAGATCCGTGCCGACCAGATTCTTAAACTGTTGCGTATTGGAGTCGGAAAAATGGTAGGGATAGACGATCTTGGGTCGAAAGCCACGGACGATACTCGCCGCTTTGTTGACCGGCATCGTAAACGGCAGATTCATACAAACAAAGGCGACGTCGATATTCTGCAGCGCACGCATTTCGGGAATATCCTCCGTGTCACCCGAACAATAAATGCGTCGTCCACCCAGCGTGATGACGTATCCATTTCCTGTCCCCTTGGGATGATACGCGGACGTCAGATTTTTGCCGATGAGCTTTGACCGAGCCTTATTCCAGGCAGGTGACTCGATGTCCCGCGAGAAATTGCGCGATGTTGAGGCGTTTGCCACCTTCAATCTGCAACGCGGTAATGCGGAGCGCGCCTTGGCCGCAAGCAATCTCGAGACCGGATTTATCAGTCGATAGAATTGAACCCGGCTGGCCTCGGCCTGAGGTAGGAACTGCGGCGTGTATCTTGAGCAATTTTGGTTTTGGCTCCCCGGGAAGAAACGCAAACGTCCCGGGCCACGGCGTGAACGCTCGCAACTGCCGCCAGAGGACGTCAGCCGATTGGGTCCAATCGACGCGACCCTCCTCTCTCGTGATTTTACGGGCGTAGGTAACGCCTTCCAGCGGTTGTGCTTGGGCGAGGAGTTGACCCGCGAAATAGGCTGGCAGAGATTCCACCAGGAGATCCCCACCCAATTGGGCCAAGCGGTCATGAAGCGTTTGGCCGGTATCGGTGTCCTCGATTTCAGTCGTGCAGCTAGCCAGCATCGGACCGGTATCAAGACCTGCATCCATTCGCATGAGCGTTACCCCGGTGACGGCGTCACCGGTCGCAATCGCCCTTTGAATCGGGGCGGCACCTCGCCAGCGCGGAAGCAAGGAGGTATGCACATTAAGACAACCTAGCCGGGGGATTTCGAGCAATGAAGGCGGGAGCACTTGCCCATAAGCAGCGACGACCAGGAGGTCTGGTTTTAGCTCCCGAAGTTGCGTTTGAAACTCGAGCGAACGGGCCTTCTCCGGCTGCCACACAGGCAACCCTCTCCGCATCGCTTCGGCTTTGACCGGCGTCGGCGACCATTGCAAGTCGCGGCCCTTCGGGCGATCCGGCTGACTGACGACGCCCAATACCTGACCGGGAAACGAATCCGTCAAACGGCTTAACACCGTGGCGGCCAGATCAGCGGTGCCCATGAATATTAGGCGCGGAGAGGAAGACATTGGAAGGATAAGGCGAGGGATGAGTGACCGTTGTCACGCGGCGGCTCGGCGGAGGCGATCCTTGATCGCTTCCCAGGCGTGACCTTCAGGGGGCGCTTCAATGATAATGAATTTTGCGTTGGCGTCGTCGCATCGGTGTAATTCGCCATATAAGGCGCGGGCATAGGCTTCGGGATCGTGCGGAATGATAGAAACCTGCGGAAACGCACCGCTGAGTGGAACGTGGGTGTGAGCGAGAATCCAGCATTGATCGTTTGCCAAAGCCGCGCCCCGAAGTTGTTGCTGCAAATCGAGCTCGTCGGTCCACTGAAGGATATGAAGTCGAGCGCGGGGCGAGTAGTGCTTGGCTAATAAGCCCGGACTGCGTAGCGGCGCTCCGGCGTTATCTGGGGAGGTTTTTTTTTCGTGTGTGAACGAAGTAGGGGTGCCCACCACTTTAGCAATCGCCGCGGCGTCAATCATGCCCGGGCGAAGAATCCGGGGACTTATCCCCGAGACGTCGACGACCGTGCTTTCGATGCCCACGTTAGCATCTCCGCCGTCGACAATGAGCGAGAGCCGGTGGCCGAGGTGTCGAACCACATGCGCGGCGGCAGTCGGTGAAAGTTGATTGGAAAGATTGGCACTGGGGGCGGCCAGCGGGAAGCCACAGGCCCGAATCACCGCCTGCATGAAGGGATGTTGCGGCCAGCGAATGCCTACGGTGGGTCCACCCGCCGTAACAATGTCGGGGATGTGAGCGGCTTTCGGCACGACCAAGGTCAGTGGTCCCGGCCAGAATGCTTCACCGAGTTGATCAGCGAGCTGCGGCCAATGGCTCGCACAGGCGCAGGCCAGAGGACGTGACGCAACATGAAGGATAATCGGATTGTGAGGCGGCCGATCTTTGAGCGCATATATTTTCGCCACCGCTGCCGGGTCCAGTGCATTGGCAGCCAAGCCATACACCGTCTCGGTCGGTAGGGCCACTATCTCACCGGCTCGCAGCGCCGCGCTCGCACGCGCTACCGCCGCCGCAAAGAGCGCGGGCGTGTGAGTGGGCAAAACTTCCGCGATCCCAGACGACATGTCGGGAAAGAGATAGGAGGTCATTGAGTTCACTTCTAAATCTTTTGCGGCGCACTCGTTATTCCCGTTTGGGTTTGAAAGTCGACGATGGCGCACCGGAGTTTTTGATGCGGGCGAAGCGCGAAGACTCCGCCCAATCGTAGCGGATCTGTAACGAGTGGGCGACGAGGCTCGCATCAAAAAAATCCAGGGAAATGGGCTCTGCTTGAACCCAAATTGGAATTAGTCAGTGGCGCTTTCTCGCGCTTTAGTTCGGGCGTGCATCGGTTTTTTCTGCCGACGGAATTGACACCCCGAGAGACATTGACGTTGTCCCCGGAAGATTCACATCACGCGGCCAATGTGCTGCGGGTGCGAATGGGTGAGGCAGTGATCATCCTGGATGGCGTCGGGACAGAGATTCGCGGGGTCATCGAGAGTGTCTCGAAACAAACCGTGACGGTCACCGTTCGAGAACGCGTTCGTTACCCGGAACGACTCGTGGAATTGCAACTCGTTGTGGCCTTGCTCAAAGGGCGAGCTTGGGATGCCGTATTGGAAAAGGGGACGGAACTGGGGGCGGCCGTGATTCAGCCGTTGGCGGCCGAGCACAGTATTGTGCAAGTAACCCCCGCCGTCGCGCAATCCAAACTGGCGGGATGGAGGGCAACGATGATCGCCGCCGCCAAACAGTGTGGTACGCCTTGGTTACCGGATTTGCCCAACCCGACAACTCCGCACGATTGGCTGCGGTCCTTGGGCTCAAGCTCCCGAAGCCCAGAGTTGCGGATGGTGGCTTCGTTAGAATTGGGGGCGGGGTCCATCCGGGCGGCGGTGGCGAACTTTACGACCGGTCACGGGCGTCGTCCGCAGTCGGTCGCGGTGGTCGTGGGACCCGAAGGAGATTTTACAACGGCAGAATATGCCGCGTTTCGGGCGGTCGGCGTTGTGCCGTTTACCTTAGGGTCGCTCGTGCTGCGGGCAGATACCGCCGCCGTGGCGGCCCTGGCGGTGGTAGGGGCGGAATTGGCGGCGGAATGAACGGTGCATGGATCGCCAGAGGACCGGCGCGCTCCAGGATTCGTGGTGCAAAAATACCCACTTGTTTACTGGGTAAAAAAGGGGATGATACGGCGGGTTTGGGTGGACGATGATGGTATTTCGCGGGTTTTTTTTCGATGCGGACCTCGTTGGTCCCTGGTTACCAATGCTCCGGGAATTTCTCCACAGGGACGCCTCGCAACCTTCAAAGATTCATCTCCGCCAACTCTGATTTTGAAAGCAAATTGGACTAAACGACCCTTGCGCCCCCGGGTTCCGCGCCGTCGGGCTTTCACTTTGATCGAATTGTTGGTCGTCATTGCGATCATCGCGCTACTCGCCGCGTTGCTTCTGCCCGCGCTGGCATCGGCTCATCGTGCCGGTAAACAGGCGGTCTGCCTGTCAAATCTTCGGCAGATCGGAATTGCCATTCAGTCCTATTCTAGTGATTACGCGGGCTCCATCCCGTACGGACCGCAGGCACCGCCGTTCACGAGTCCAGCGAGTTTTTATCCATCGACCGGTTCACCGACCAGTCTGCTGTCGATCCAAGGCGGCGCTCCGGTGGGACTCGGGCTGCTTCTCAGTCAGCATTTGGCCGCGCAGCCTAGAGTGCTATTTTGTCCCGGAACCGATCAGCCTATGGATGCGAGCGCTGAGTTGGCAAAGGTCGGTCGGTTTCAATCACAAGGGAGTTACTACTATCGGCACGGTGGAAATACGGAGCTGTTCGATCCAACCGGACCGCCCCCGGCGCCCCCGAACCTTCGGCTCGACAACTTGGGACTTAACCGAGTGGGGCAACCCATTCGGGCGTTGGCGATTGATTCAATGCTTTTGAGCCCGCCCGATTTAGCCGCTTTCAACGTGAAACCGCGAACCCATCATGACCTGCGTTTTGCGAATATCCTATTTGCCGATGGGCACGTCGTTTCCCGCTCCAATCGGGACGGCCGTTTTACGATCGATTTGAGGGACTACGCCGAAGTGAAGCAAGCGTTTGACAAGATTCTTAAAGTGCTGGAGCAAGCGGATCTCGAGCCGTGATCAGAAATCACGGCAACCGGCCCGAGCCGGGCTCGTCCACGTCGAACTTTGCGACTTTATCTCGAGGCAGATTGTGCCAGAAGAAGTCGGTAAGTGAATTAAGCCACCCAACCCTCACGGATCATACCGCCGAGAACCGGTAAAGCGCTTGCTCCAATACTTATCGTCTAGGGAACCGTAGGTCACGCCCAGCGTGGTACTCGAATGAACGAACACACGGTTGCCAATTACGAGGCCGACGTGACTCGATTCGTCGCCCTTCCCACTAGTGAAAAAAAGCAAGTCGCCCGGCTGAACTTCGCTGACGCCCGTGGAGACCGTCTTCGCAAATAGCTCGGAGGTCGTTCGAGGAAGTTCTTGATGGCGCACTTCTCGATACAGCTGTTGCACTAAGCCTGAGCAATCAATTCCCTGCCGGGTCGTACCCCCGAGTCGGTACGGCACACCTTTCCACTCGGCGGCCGCTTGTACCCACTCATTTTGTGGCACGCCTACCTCCGCCGTCGGAAAGGGGTTGGCGGGAGACCTAATTCCAATTTCCGGGATTGCCGGGTTGGTCAAGGGGGTCGTCAGCAACCGTCGCTTGGGGGATGGGATTTCGGGTGTCGGCGGAAGATACCGGCGTTGGGTGAGGGGCTCCCCGGGGGCCGGGGCGCTGAAACCAGGCGGGGTATCCACGTAGGTCATCCCCGGGGGTGGATGGTAGGGCAAGCCGGTGCTGGTTTCATTTGGATCGCCGGGGGTGGTGCGGCAACCCGTGATGCTCCCGGTCAGAACGGCCGCGGCGACTAGGGAAAGGGGGCTAATTTTCATTAACGGACAGGTTTAACTGGGTAGCCGGACTTTTCTCCGACGTAAACCCCGGGGTTCTCGACATATTGCAGGTCCCCCAAGGGGCGATATTGCAACCCAGTGCTGGTTTCATGGGTGCCGGGATCCACCGTCCGGCATCCGCCAGACGCCAGGGCGCAGATGCCTGCGAACCCACACCGCAAAATGTTCTCGACGACGCGTCGGGAACTCATACGCACAATCATTGACCCGCCAATAGAGCGTCTGAGCGGATGCGCGGCAATCGTGGATGATGTACTTCGATTCACGACGGCTGCTTGCAGCACCGGAGCCTTCCTCTAGGTTCGCGCCTATGGCGAAGGAGAAATCTCCAACAAAACCGGTCCCGGCGCTCTTGGTCGGCGTCGGCCTGGATGGTCGCGATGGTCACAAGCGTATCACCACGGGCAAGAACTTCGCCCTGCTCGGCGGTTCAGCCGAGACCCACGAGGAAATGACCGAAAAGGCCATTAAGGTGAATGAACACCTAGCCCGGCGCGGTCGAGAGCTTCACGAAGTCTCTCGCGAAGAATTCGAAGAGATCGCGGGCGCAGTGGGTCTTCGTCCACCGAAGCCGGAACAGAATTGAGATTGTTCGTCGAGGAATTCGGCTTGGGTTTTTGCCGAAATGGGTTTCGCCCGGGCCAAAAGCCTGTCTCCATACCGGGGTGCGGATCATCAATCTGAATCCTGACGCGGACATCGGTGCTAGTTCGTGGTTTGTCGACCTGGAAGGGCATACCGTGTTGTTCGATGCGGGCGTCCACCCAAAACGCGAAGGGCGAGCAGGCTTACCCCTGTTCAGCAAGATCGAACGCGAGGACCTCGATGCCATTGTCATTACTCACTGTCACCATGACCATGTGGGTGCGCTGCCCGTGGCGTTGCAGAAGTTCCCCTCGGCACGGGTGCTGATGACGGAGCTGAGTTACTTCTTGGTCGAGCGCGTCCTCCACAACTCCGTCAACGTCATGGAACGGCAGCGGACCGAGCTTGGAATTCGGGATTATCCGTTTTTTACCCACGAACAAGTGGATGATTACGCGCCAGTGTTTCAGGGGTTTAAGTGTGGTCGGGAAATCGAGTTCGCGCTTCCTCACAAGGTTTATCGTGGGGTGCGCTCACCGACCTTGGAATTTCACGATGCGGGCCACGCGCTCGGTTCGGCGGGGGTCCTCATGCGGGGCCAAAAACAGACGCTGTTTTACACCGGTGACGTCTGTTTTCATGATCAAACGATCTTGCGCAAGGCGGAATTCCAGGACGTCCGGGCGGATGTGTTGATCATGGAGACGACTCGCGGTGCGGTGGAAGTGCCCAAAAAATGGTCGAGAGAGGCTGAGCTGGACCGATTGGCGGACGTCATGTTAGAGACCTTGAAACGGAAGGGATCGGTGCTAATCCCGGCCTTTGCGCTGGGGAGGACTCAAGAAATTCTCGCCGAACTAGCCCTCCTCATGGACTCGGGACGCTTGCGTCGGCAGCCGGTTCATATCGGGGGATTGGGCCGAGTTTTTACCGAGATTTACGATCTTGAATCTCATCGAGCAAATCGCTCCCTCACCAAACTCAAACTCACTGAGGCCCTGGATTTGCAAGTGCTCTCGCCTAAGAACATTGATAGTCTTAAACTTTCTCCGGGTAAGATTTTCGTCATCACTGCGGGAATGATGACCGAGCACACGGCGGCGCATGACCTCGCCGTTCGGATGGCAGCCGACCCCAAACATTCGATCCTTTTTGTGGGCTATTCGGATCCCGATTCACCGGCTGGACGTTTGCGGAAGGCCCGCCCGGGTTCTCGTTTCAACTTTAGTAGTTCTGCCGGGCAATTGACTAAGTCGTGTCAGTTAGAGGAATTTGATCTAACAGCCCATGCCAACAGGCGTGATCTGCTAGAATTTGTCGGGCAGGTGCAGCCCAAAGTGGTGTTGCTCGGTCATGGCGATGGAGCGGCTCGATCCTGGTTCTCGGCGCAGATTAAGAAAAGCTGGCCGAGAATTAAAGTTTACACGCCGGGTCCGGGTCAGTTGGTGGAAGCGTAACACGGTCGCCAATAAATTGAGTTGTCGGGAGAACCTTTTACCGAAGACTCTCTCACCATGATGTCACGACTGCTCGCGATCACCCTAATGCTTTCTTGCTTTGGTGCTGACCCAGTGGTGGCGGATGACGACCCGCGTCGTTTCGAGAACGAGATCCGCTTTTTTGAACGTCGGGATCAAACGAACCCGCCCCTGGCCGGCCCCGTATTGTTCACCGGCAGTTCGAGCATTGTAAAGTGGCAAAGCCTTTCCAACGACTTTGCGGGTCACTATGTGCTGAACCGTGGTTTTGGAGGGTCGACGTGGCGAGATCTCAATTTCTACTTTGCACGGTTGGTGCCGAAGTATCGTCCTCGCGCAGTCGTCGTTTATGAGGGAGACAATGACTTGGCCGCCGGTCGTTCAGTGAAGGAATGCCTGGCCGATTTTGATGAATTCCGGGCCCAGATGCGAGCAACGCTTCCGGGACTGCCCGTGGCGATCCTCAGCACCAAACACAGTCCTGTGCGCCAACATCTATTCGCCTTACAGGATGAACTCAACGAAGGAATTCGTCGGCGTTTGCTGACTGAACCAAATTGGATCGAATTGGATGTGGCGTCGCCGTTGTTGGATACTGCCCGGGCGCCGCGGGCCGAATTGTTTGAGGCGGACCGTCTTCACTTAAATCGAGCCGGGTATGCTGTTTGGGCGCCGGTGGTTCGCCCGTGGGTAGAGAAATTTGGTGGGCCCTGACGCCAAAGCCCGAGAACTTCTCATCCCGGGTGGAATCAGGCTGACCTGACTTTGGGGGTAGAGGAGGAGGGCTTGGGAGTATGCCAAGTCCTCTCTCATCCTTACCCATAGAAAGAGGTTCGTAACCATCGGTTTTTGATGAGGAAGACTCCTGGTCTTGCTTTACGGCTGCGCCGGACGTTGTTCTTTAAGTCATGCACCTTCTTTCACGGGCTCGGGTCATCAGTGGGTTCGTCCGTCTTGCACTCTTGGCCATCGTGCCTTTGCTGGCCTGGACCCGCCTGCAAGGTGAGGACACAGCGACTCCGCAACCGGAGTCCTCCGGGCCGCTCCAAGGCGCCGCTCTGCTCAAGACGGATGTCCTCGGAGTTTTTGCTCATCCTGACGATGAAACGGGAATTGCTCCGCTGATCGCAGACCTCGCCTGGCGACAAGGGCGGACGGTGGCGCACGTCTATTGCACCCGCGGTGAGGGCGGTGGTAATATGGTCGGCACGCAATATGGGCCTAGCCTGGGCCTCCTGCGTGAGGCAGAATTGCGGGCGTGTTTGGTCAAGATCGGCGTCCGCTTTGCCTATTTTCTTGAACGCGAAGATTTCGCCTACACCGAGAGCTTACGAGTCACCCTTGAAAAATGGGGTCACGAAGAGACACTCCGACGACTGGTCCGGCTCGTCCGGCTGCTGCGTCCAGAGGTCATTGTGACGATGAACCCCGCTCCCACCCCCGGCCAGCACGGCAACCATCAAGCGGCGGGATGGCTCGCAACGGAAGCCTTCGACGCCGCGGCCAACGCCCAGCGATTTCCTGAGCAATTGACCCACGAGGGTCTCAGCGTTTGGCAGCCGCGAAAATTGTACTTTGGCGGAAACGGCCAGTTTATGGCCACTTTAACGACTACCAATGCCCTGACCGACGGTCGCATCCCGGCTCGTTTGGCCGGTGAAGCCCTAGCGAATCATCGCTCTCAAGGGTTCGGAAATTTTGGAAATTCGCCTTGGTTCGTTCGTCCACAGCGTTTGCAACTCGTCAAAAGTGTGGTGCCGTTCATCGCGGAAGAAACCGATCTCTTTCGCGGCCTCCCGTTGCCCGGCGCGCCCACGCTCGTCCCCCGAGTTTTTCCACCCCCCAACCCAGAAAAACGGGAAGTGCTCTCTTTTGTTGCCCGCCCTGCAGTCGAGAATTACCAAACCTTCGTCCGCCAGCAAGGTATTGATCACGCGGCCGCGAGTTTCGCCCCCGATCTACCGGTCGTCGCTGGTTCAATGAACACAGTGGTTCTGAATACCGGTACCCGAACGAAATTAGAAGCACCCAGACTCCTGTGGCCGTCCGGATGGAAGCCGCTGAGGATTGAAACATCCCGAGATAAAACCCAAATCACGGCACAGTTTACCGTGCCCGCCGAGGCGACGGGTGACCACGACCTGATCGCGGAAGGCGGTTCGGCCTTGGGAACGGTCATTCAGGCGAAAGCCCGCTTGCATGTGATCCCACAAATCACCGTGCCTCGCTCCCGAGTCGAACCCAAACTCGACCCAGATTTCGCGTGGCCCAATACAACCCCAGAGATCGCCATTTCACACACAAATCTTTGGGAGGGAAAAACACGGGACGCCGCGGATAGCAGCGCGGTCGTTCATCTCATTCGAGCCGGCGAAACCCTCTTCATCGAGGTCCAGGTGGCCGACGATCAAGTGGTGAGCAATATTGCTCCCAACGATATTAAGGGGCATTGGCGAAGTGATTCGGTCGAACTCTGTCTCGATCCACATCCTGGTTCTGAACACACGCTGGGTTGCTATAAACTCGGGTTATTCCCGTTTGACTCTGCGGGCCACGCTCGAGGGGTGCGAGATGCGGATGCAAAGCCAGGTTTGATCGAAGAAACCGCACCGGGCACGCGCTTAGTTTCTTGGAAAACACCGACTGGATACACCCTTCGCGTCGCCATTCCGTTGCGCGAATTGGGAAGGCCAGCAAAATTCCGGGGCGAACTCGGTTTTAATGTTTTGATTTACGACGGAGACAAAATCAATGCCGTGCCGGGTGAAAACATTAATAAGTCCCGCTTAGCCTGGGCTCCACGAAGCGGCGTTCAAGGCCGACCCGACGACTGGGGTCGGCTGATCCTCAAATAAGGGAAGAGTCGGGCTCCCTCTTCGTACCGTTCACTGTGCAGACCCTTCGTATACGTACTCCTGAAGGTGTGGAGTTCGCTTTGCCGCTGGCGGGGCCGTTCATACGGCTTTTGGCTTGGCTGGTCGATTTCACCGTCTTGATCGGCTTACTCGTAGGGCTGGGTTTCGCGGCGGCGGCTTTGCGACTTATTTCCGGGGAGCTGGCTTCCTCCGTCGCGTTGCTCGGTGGATTCATTTTGCCCCTGGCCTACGGCATTATTTTCGAATGGTTTTGGCGCGGGCAGACCATTGGGAAACGGGTTTTCCGCTTGCGCGTGGTCGATGCTCGGGGATTCAAACTCACTTTTGGACAAGTAGTCCTCCGAAATCTCCTCCGGGCGGTGGATTTTCTTCCCTATTTTTATTTCGTGGGCGGGGTCGCCAGTGTGCTTTCACCGCGGTGCCAACGTCTAGGAGATATTGCCGCGGGCACCGTGGTGGTGCGCCAACCCAAGGCTGCGGAACCGGATTTACGTCAGTTATTAGCGGGTCATTTTAATTCTCTGCGCACTCAACCGCATCTAGCCGCCCGCCTCCGGCAGCGGCTGGGCGCACCTGAAGCCAGTTTGGCGCTGCAGGCAATTTTGCGTCGCGACGAATTTGAGGCCACGGCCCGCGTCCAACTCTACCACGATTTGGCAGAACACTTTCGCGCTGAAGTGCAATTTCCGATAGAAATCGTCGATGGTCTTTCCGAAGAGCAATTTCTTAGGAACGTGGTTGATCTGCTCTATCGGCCCTAGCCCGGATAGGACCGATCCGGGCAAGCCGGGCCAAGTGGAGACTTAAGGATCCAACTTGGAATTACATCAGCTTTAGCTTTGGCAGGTCTTGGCTATCGACCAACCCCACCGGATGGCCTTGAGCATTGACGACGATCAGGTCATCAATGTTGCGTTCGTTGAAAATTTTCAATGCTTCGACGGCCAACGCGTCTTCCCGGATGCGAACCGGGGCGCTCGTCATAACGGTTCGGAGTCTTCGACCGAGAATGTCCGGATCTTCTGGCATCCGCCGTCGCAGATCGCCATCGGTGAACACTCCCACCAGCCGGTTCCGGGAGTCCACGACGGCGACGGAACCCGATTTTGCCCGCGTCATGATGAGGAGGGCTTCTTTGACAGTGAGATCACTGGAGGCGACTGCGTTGCGAGCGTCGCGGCGCATGATGTCGCCGACTTTTACCAGCATCGCTCGCCCAATGGCTCCGCTGGGGTGACGTTGGGCGAAGTCTTTTTTCTTGAACCCCCGCGCTTCCATGACGGCTAAGGCGAGTGCATCGCCCATTACCAGAGTGGCCGTGGTACTGGCGGTGGGAGCGAGGTTGAAGGGACACGCTTCTCTGGGCACGCGGACGTCGAGCACCACCTCGCTGTGTCGAGCCAAGGTGGAGCGGCGCCCACCGGTGAGGGCAATCAGTTTGACGGAAAATCGTTTGAGAGCCGGGAGTAAGTTGAGGAGTTCGTCGGATTCTCCCGAATAGCTCAGGGCCAGGACGAGGTCGCCGTCAGCCACAATTCCCAGATCCCCGTGGAGTGCATCCACGGGATCGAGCACCACGGCGGGAGTGCCGGTAGAGCTGAGGGTGGCGGCAAGTTTGCGACCAATATTGCCGGATTTACCGACCCCGACGACGATGACCTTGCCCCGAGCCGCGAGGGTATCAGAAATGAGCGCAACGGCTTGATCAAATGCGGCATTAAGGCGTCGACGTACGGCTTGAAGAGCGGCGATTTCAATGGAGAAAACCTGGCGTGCCCGCGTGGTAGGTTTCATGGGGGATACGCTTCGCCGAGGATTGGACGACGGGCTAGCCCGGATTGCGACGAAGGGAGGAGTTGCAGAAGTCCGGTTCCTCATGCGCGCGGATGAGCGTTTCGATAGACCTGCTGCAACCGTTCCAGGGAGACATGCGTGTAAACTTGAGTGGTCGCGAGTTGGGCGTGCCCGAGGAGTTCTTGGACACTGCGGAGGTCCGCTCCTCGATTCAACAGATGGGTGGCAAAACTATGACGAAGCTTATGCGGACTCAGCGCGGGATCGAGTTGGGCGGCAGCGAGGTAGAATTTGAGTCGCCGCTGGACGGTACGCGGGGTCAAGGGGTCCGAGCCGTGTTCGGAGCCCCAAAACACAAACGCGTCGGGCGTTTTGGGATGGGCGACCGCCAGCCAATAGGCGGACAGGGCGTTGAGGGCAGGTCGACCGACCGGAATTTCCCTCTCTTTCCTGCCTTTCCCCAGGACCCGCACGAGACGGGAGTCGAGGTCCAATTGTTGGAGTCTGAGCGAGCAAAGTTCACTGATCCGCAGGCCGGCAGTGTAAAACAGTTCGAGGACGGCGAGGTCTCGGACGAGCGCGACTTTTTCTGCTCGGCTCGGGGGCGGGTCGAGGGGTAACCGGCGCTCGAGTTCGCGCAGCGGCGCGGCGAGGAGGTCGCGCATTTGGTTTTCCGAGAGAAATCGGGGCAATTTACGAGTGCGCTTCGGCAAGACTACTCCTCGGAGTGGTGAGCTTTGGGTGTGTTCGTGGCGTTGCAACCAGCGGTAAAACGAACGCAACGCGCTGAATCGCAACGCTACGGTACGGGCATCCAGCGAACCTCGTCCTAACCAGCGCAGGTATCCGCGAAAGGTGTCTCGGGTCAGTTCGGGCCAAGCCGGACCCGCCCCGTGGACGCGGACGTGCCAACGCTCGAATTCGCGCCCGGCCTGGGCGTAGTTGCGACGTGTGTGAGGCGACGCGAGTCTTTCGGCTTCGAGATAGCGAAGAAACTGGGCGAAAAGGCCCTTTGGCTCTTCGGTGGACGACGGCATCTGAGGAAGCTACCGGGTCGGACGGGGAGTTTCCTGGAAAAACCTCTTGTCGGCGAGCGATGGGCTTCTCTATTGCGGCCCGCTCAAAAGAGCACGGCTGGGTGGTAGGATACCCAAGTGGCCAACGGGGGCAGACTGTAAATCTGCTGGCTTACGCCTTCACTGGTTCGAATCCAGTTCCTACCACCATTTTTTTGGCGGCGACCCGCCGCTAACTTCGGGGGCGAAGCAAGGTCTGTTCCGGTTCCCGTGGGTCTTGCGGTTCAGGCCCCAGACGGCAGCTTGCGGGCACTTGATGATGTTGCTGTTTCGCTTCTATCCGTGGTTCGCCCGGGTTTGGGGAGTGGCTTTCGCCCTGGCTGCCTTGGGCAATGACGCTTCCCATACCCGCTTGGCTCGGGGGCCTTGGTCAGGCGATATCACGCCTACCACCGCGGAAGTTCGTGCGAAGCTCGACCAGGACGGCCGCGAGGTTCGGCTGTGGGTCAGCCGAGACCCAAACCTGACTCGGTCCGCTATCTATGGTCCCGCCGTAAGCCGGACCAATATCGCCGGTAACGTGGTGGGGTTTCACCTGACCTATCTGCGCCCGGACACCACCTACTATTTCGCGTTTGAAGTGAAGGGCGAGGTCGAGCGGATCAAAGCGGGCCGTTTTCACACGTTCCCGGCCCGGCCCGCGTCGTTCACATTCGCCTTTGCTTCTTGTGGTATCACCGGATCGACCAACGCCAGCTACGACTGCATTCGGCGTCACGAGCCGCTGTTCTTTCTCTGCACGGGCGATTTTCACTACGAAGATATCGACACGAATCGAGTGGAGAAATTCCAACACGCCTATGACAAAGTGTTGGCCTCACCGGTGCAAGCTCAACTCTATCGTGAAGTTCCGCTGATTTATATGTGGGATGACCATGATTTTTGCGGCAATAATAGTGATGACCGAGCCCGGGGCCGAATTGCGGTAAAACAGGCGTACCGCGATTATTTTCCACATTATCCGCTCCTGGACGAGAGCCCCGCTGGGCCGATTACTCAGACCTTTGAGGTCGGGCGAGTGAAATTCCTGATGACCGACCTTCGTTCCCAACGCGACCGAGCGTTGACGCGTGACGGCCCAGGGAAATCCATGCTCGGTGCCTTGCAAAAAAACTGGCTTAAGCGCGAGTTGCTAGCGGCCAATGGCGTGTATCCGCTGATTTTCTGGATTAGCAGCGTGCCGTGGAGCGGCAACTGGCATACCAACTATTATTGGCCGGTCACGACCAACGATGTTGGGTATCTCCACCATCAAAACCTCAGTTATATCCCCACCACGAACGCTCGCCCGACTCGACCCGTTGCGGTCGATTCCTGGGCCGCATTTGCTCATGAACGGCGGGAAATTGCGGATTTTGTCAAAGCGAATCAGATTCGTGGGTTAGTGATCTTACAAGGAGATATGCATGCGCTCGCGGCGGATGATGGGTCGAATTCCGATTTCGCGACCCACGGGGGTGCGCCGATCCCGGTCATGGCGGCTGCACCCCTGGATCGAGACGCTAGCATTAAGGGAGGACCGTATAGCCAAGGGGTCTATAAACCGCGCAAACACGAAGGGTGTTTTGGTTTGGTAGAAGTGATGGATTTGGGTTCAACGATTTCGGCGCGATTCAGCGGCCGAAACCATGAAGACGAGGAAAAAATTACGCTATCGGTATCCGTTCCCGCTCGATATTGATCGGGCGGTGGGATGTATCCGCCGCTTCCTCATTGGGTTCCGAGAGTGGGTGTCAAGGCGATCAGCGCACCGTGAAGGGTCATCGCGAATTGTTTGCCTGGAACGACCGTCGCTGACTGTTCGGTCCGAGTGGGGACTCCATCCACGTCCGTTTCAAAAGAAAAAACCATGCTAAGTTGGCCGTCGTCGAGCAGAGTCGTCGTAACGAGGCATGTCGTGCCTTCCCCCAAATCAAGTCGCATCGGGGTCCGATCTGAAAACTCGATGATCCCCAAGTTGGTGACGCCGGGTGGGAGTTGAGTGGAATTGACCTCGGCCGCCGACAACGGCTGTTCGGAGAGGGGGGGCGCAGATTTTAGGGACTTGAGCCGATTGGCCGAGTTCTGGCGTTCATTTTTAAAGCGGACATTTTCCTGTTCCACCCGACCCAATCTGGCCGCCTGGCCACGTAAGCGTATGAGCTCGCCCCGGTCCGACTCGGAGCCTTCAACGATTGTTCGGAGTTGAGCGGCCAATTTTCGTGCTTCATCCCGCTGCGCTGCTACTTGCTCGACCTGCTTGCGAAGAGCGGTTCCTTCGGTCTTCAAGCCCATCATCTGTTGGTGCTGTTGCCAGAAGAGGAAGACAACAATCCCGATGGATATAACCGCTAAGCGTCGAGCATTCATATTCCTATCCGTCTCGATTCGAGTGAAATTTAGATTTGAATAGGCCTCAATTCTAGAAAGGGGAGAGAAACTTTTTTTGTCCAGCAGGGTTTGTCAAAGTGAAATCACTCCTACCAGCAAGCTAACGAGCCAAATAGCAATTTGAGTATGAGGAACGGGGGCATCGTTGGAAGCTGGAAAAAGGTGACGCTATCGCTCCCCGGTGCCGCTGTCAACGATCTCGTCGAGTTACTGACCGCTGGAGCTGTGCCAGTGCCACGGCCAGGCGAGCTGACGACTTAGCTGGTAGCGGCTCCCATCCGGATGGGGTTGGAGCAGCGCACGGATTTTCGCCCGCTCATCCGGCCCGAAAATTCGACCCGCATTCTGTTCGGCAACGGCATTTCGGTCCGAAAATGCCAGCAAAAAGCAGCAGAGTCCCCGAACTATCTGAAACAATCTACCCTCTACGTAGGTAGGGTACGATACGATGGATCGGAATGCCAGCTTGCGATTTCACACCTTACGACCCCGTCTCCACAACGCAGCTCGCATTTCCTGTGCTTGGGGCAGTCGGAGCCAGAGTCCCAGTCCTAGGTAAGTAAGGGCGGCGACGGTAATGGGCACGAATACCCCAATCAACCGGGCACCCAACGTTCTCGTTCCCCATTGGCCTTCAATGAGGCGGTTCAGTTCCCAAGCGAGCAATCCGACGATCAAGGCCGCGGAGGCCATGGTCCCTAGTGCGGGACCGAACTCGCGGATTGCGAATTTGGGCAGTGCTTTCTTCAGGGCATAGAACAGCAGCAAGGTGTTGCCCGTTGCTGAGAGGGTATTGGCCAGGGCCATCCCCCGTTGTTGCATCGGTCCCGCCAAAAAAAAGACCAGCACCAGATTCGTCCCCAGACAAAACAAGCTGATCATCATCGGCGTTCGGGTGTCGTGCAGTGCGTAGAAAGCACGGGCCAGAATATTATTGGCGGAGAAAAACAACAAGCCCGGTGCCAGGAACCACAATGCACCGCTCGCTCGGGCGGTCGAGACTTCGGTAAATCGACCGTGTTCAAATAAGAGACGAATCATCGGTTGACTCAACCCGACTAGGAGCACTAGGGCGAGCGCATTCACAAAGACCATATGGAGCAGCCCCTCCGTGAGAGTCCGCCGAAACTCTGGAAATTTCTTATCGACCGCCAGCCCACTTAGCTCGGTCAGGAGAAACGTGGCCATCGAAATCCCGACGATTCCCTGGGGCAATTCCATGAGACGCGTGGCGTAGTTAAACGACGCCACCGCGTTTTCGCTCACCGCTCCCGCGAAAAGGCTGGTCGTCAAAACGTTGATTTGATACGCGGCCGCTCCCAGGGTGGCTGGGCCCATTTTGGTAAGCACTTCACGGACGACCGGATCGCGGATCGGATTGACCCACTTGAAGCGAAAACCTTCCGCCCGAACGGCCGGAATCTGAAAGGCAGCTTGAGCGACACCCGCAATCAGGTAACCCACGGCCAATCCGAAAATCTGTTCTTCTGGGGTCGATCCAAACCAGGGCGTCAGGAAATAAACCGACGCGATCATCACGACATTCAGCATCGCCGCGCCGAGCGCCGGCAGGAAATATCGGCCGCGGGCGTTCAATAACCCAATGAACACCGCCGTTGAGCAAACCAGCAGCACATATGGAAACATAACTCGCAACAGTCGGAGCATGAGGTCCTGTCGCCACGAGAACGCCCCAAAATGCAACAAGGCCGTGACGACGACGGTTACCAGGGTGATGAGAGCGGTTGTGACCAGGATTAGGGCGCAGAGGACCGCGGCCGCGGATCGCCAGGCGGAGGTTTCGCCATCGCTTTTGAGACGCGCCTTGAAGGTGGGGACAAAGGCGGCGGTGAGCGCGCCTTCACCCAGAAGGCGGCGAAAAAGATTGGGCACCTGCTCCGCGGTCATCCAAGCGGTGGCGACCGGTCCATCACCCATGAAGGCGGCGTAAGCGGAGGTCCGAACGAAGCCGAGCACGCGGCTCAGGGCCGTTGCGGCCCCGGCGGTTCCCGACGATTTCAATATCCGCGACATGTGCCCCGGACCATTCGTGCCCCTTCCCCCTCGGGCAAGGTTTCACACGAAGGGGAGGGGAATTTTTTCACACGAAGGCACCAAGACACGAAGAGGGATTCAGATTTGGATGGGGCAAATTCTCTACGCTTGATAGAACTTGAAACTGCGTCGGGTCGAAACGTGCATTGAGGAAACAAAAAACTCCTTGGTGTCTTCGAGTCTTCGTGTGAAAAAACGGGTCTCCGTGTGAAAAAAGCAAAAGGCGGTGTGACACTTGAAACAATGCTCCGTAGGAAGCGGTGTCCTCATCAACGACAAATTTATATTTATGTTCGCGCCCATTCCCCTGAAGCTCGAAAGCATCGCCACCGACGTCCTAGCCGCGGCCTACCGGCTGCATGTCGAACTCGGGCCGGGTCTACTGGAATCGGTTTACGAGGCGATTTTGGCCCGGGATCTGGCCCGGCGCGGATACGTGGTGGAGCGACAAAAACCGATGGCAATTGAATATGACGGCTTGCGGTTTGAAGAGGGGTTTCGGGCGGACCTCGTGATTGATGATTGTTTCCTCGTAGAATTGAAATCCGTGGAACAGCTGGGACCAATACATGGTAAGCAGTTACTGACCTATCTCAAGCTACGGAAATTCCGACTCGGGCTGCTCCTGAATTTTGGATCCGCCCTCCTCAAAGACGGCCTTAAACGCATCGTCAACTGACCTCTCCAGAGCGAAATTCGATCACCCGAATGGGACCGTGTCGCAACCCCTTCGTCGTGCCGTTGTGCCTTCGAGTGGGAAAAATCCCCGTGTAAAAATCCAACTGGGCGTGAAATTGACCGGGCGGGAGAAGAGGTGGCCGAACGGACCCGAGGGTCCGCTCCCGCCCAGCCAGGCTCGAGACAGTGGTGGTTAAATCAAGCTTTCGGCCGAGGCCTGACCGGTCCACTGCGGGCCGTGCCTGAAGCGTAGAAGCTTCAGCCACAGGTTGGTTAGGTGCCCGAGGCTCTCGCTGCAAGCCGGGATCACCCATCCCTCAGGCCGACTCGAAGCAATCGGCGGCCAATCGGACGGCGGCCGCCTGACCGATAAAATCGAGACGGAGCAAGACTTCCATTTGGCTGCGACGTTTTTGCACCCGCGCTACCATTTCGCCCAGCCGTCCCCATTTTGACAAGGACCCGCAATTCAGCGGTGATTTCGGGGGGCCACATCATCGGCCCAGCCAACCGTTCCTTTTCAATGATCACGGAGATGGAATGGGGACCCAAAGCACCCCAAAGAAGGAACTAAAAATCTCAAGATTGGGATGCGTCGGTCAAATCCGGACGGCAATCCATCCGCCCAGGAGCCATTTGCCATCAGGTCTAACGCGTGCGGATTGGCAAGTCTGCGCATCCATGTCAATTCCGATCAGCGGGCACCCCACGAGTGCTTTGGCATTTTTATCCTATTGGTATCCAATTGATTGCAACTCGGCGATATTTTGCCGGGCATCGCCTTGGAGTGCGCTCAACACCGGTTCCCCGCGCGTTTCTTTCCGATGAAATCGGTCGTTTTCCGCTCTTTTCGGGCTGATCGAGCTGTTTGGAACCAGCCCTTGCCACCGGGACGCCCGTTCTTAGGCTCACGCCTCAATTTTTTGTTAGGAATCATGCTGTCTTTAGTCACTCTTATGTTTGCGTTCACCGCGCCACCGACTGCCGCTAACGGCATGGTGGACGCTAATGCCGGAAGCCGGGCGATGGTGACCCAGTTTTCGCTCATGCTCGTCATTGGTGTCGTCTTTTGGTTGCTGACGATCCGTCCGCAGCAAAAGAAAGCCCGTGAGCAAGCCGCACTCCTGAAGCAGTTGAAACGGAACGATAAAGTCACCACTTCCGCCGGCCTGTGTGGCACCGTGGTCAACGTGAAAGACAATACGGTGACTCTTCGCTCGGGCGAATCGACCCTGGAAGTGACGAAAGTTTCCATCGTCGATGTCACCGAGCGCGCTAGCAGCTAAGTTCAAAGGTCTTCCACCATTGCCCCCGTTCATTCGCTATTTTTTCCCAGCCATTTTTCCACCATGACCCGTACCCATCTTTGGAAGTTCCTGTTCATCCTGCTCGTCATCGCTTTGGCAGTGGGCTCGATTGTACCCATTCATCCACGCAATCTCATTGATCAATTTGCGAAAGCGGCGACGGAGGGGGATACGAACCAAGTGAAGCAGCTCGACGGCATCATTGCTCGAGCGAAAGAACTCGACGCTCGGCTTCCCGGAAACAGTTATTCCAATTTGATGGTCGCCGTGGGTACGAATGAACTCGCGCCGTTCTTCCCCAAGAATTACGTCGATCTGAGCCAAGCCACGGACGTCAACCGATCCTTGCTCAACCGCGTTCAGCGCGATGCCTCAAGTAAATTCCATCTCGGCATCGATCTCCAAGGTGGCACGGCTTTCTTGCTCGAACTCGACCCGAGCAAGGGTGGGCAGCGGAACTCCACAAACTTCACGTCCAAACTGAATGACCAACAACTGGTCGATCAGGCCATGGGCGTGATTCGCAAACGCGTCGATGCCCTCGGGGTTTCGGAACCGATCATTCAACCCTCTGGTCGAAATCGACTCTTGGTCCAATTACCCGGATTGACGGAATCAGATAAAGCCAGCGCGCGGAGCCTGATCACCAAGGCCGCTTACCTCGAATTTCGTATCGTTCATCAAGACAGTATGCAATTGCTCCAAACGGGTCTCATACCGCCTGGATATACCGTATTGACCGAAAAGATCCGGAACAAACGAACCGGCCAAACGGAATTCAACCGATATGTCGTGGCTGAATCTCCGGAGCAAGGATTGGATGGCCAATATATCGACACCTCGTCGGTATCGATCGAGCCGGCGACCGGGAAGCCGTTGGTGCTATTTGCCGTCAAAGGTTCGGGCGTGAATCTACTCCGAGATGTCACAACGGCGAACCTGGGGCGTCAACTCGCGATCGTGCTCGACGGCGAACTCATTTCCGCCCCGACCATTCAAGGGGTCATGAACACTGGTTCTGGTCAAATCACCGGCAATTACACGATGAAAGAGGCCCAGGACCTTGCTTCCACCTTAGAAAATCCACTCGCCGCACCGTTGAGTATCATTAACGAAACCGGCATCGACCCTTCCCTCGGTCGCGATTCTGTCGAGTCCGGCCTCAAAGCCTGTATTTGGGGCGTCATCGCGGTCGTCACCTTCATGCTCGTGTATTATATGTTCGCGGGCGCCGTTGCGAATGTGGCACTTCTCCTGAATGTCCTCCTGCTTTTAGGCGTGATGTGCTCGCTGGGAGTTACCTTCACCCTGCCAGGCATCGCGGGCATCGTGCTGACGATCGGTATGGCGGTCGATGCCAACGTGCTGATTTTCGAGCGGATGCGCGAAGAGGCGGCGCAAGGAAAATCGCTTCGCGGCACGATTACCGCCGGATATGACAAAGCTTTTAGTACCATTTTGGATTCGCACGTCACCACGTTGATCTCGTCCGTGCTGTTGATTCTGCTCGGTACCGGCTCGGTCAAGGGCTTCGGCGTTTCGTTGACGGTCGGGTTGATCCTCTCCTTGTTTACTTCGCTCGTCGTCACTCGACTGATTTTCGACTTCTTGATCGCCAAAGGCGTCATCACAAGATTGCCGATGTTGCACATTATCCCCGCCACGAAGCTCGACTTCATGCAGTTAGCCAAGCCAGCTTTTATTATATCTTGGGCGTTAATTGTCGTGGGCATTACGTACGGAATTTTTGGTCGAGGCAAGAACATGTTGGGAGTCGAGTTTGCGGGGGGTGATAGCATCTCCTGGCGCTTTAACCCGGCCGCAAAGCCCAGCGACAGCGAAGTGAAGAAAGTGGTTGAAGACCTCAAGATTGGTGACGCGATCGCTCGCTATCAGCGCGATCTCTCCAACGGCAAAGAATCGCTGACGGTGATTGTGCCCCACGACGATACCATTATCGCGGGCCAACCCGGCAATGGTGAAAAGGCTGAAGCCGCACTAAGGAAGGCGTTCCCCAAGGCCGAGTTTGACCGTACGGCCCTCGATTCAGTTGGCCCGTCCGTTGGTTTTGAAATTCAGAAGTCGGCGATTATCTCGATGTTGCTCTCGTTCTTTGGCATTCTGGTTTACGTTGCCTTCCGCTATGAATTCAGTTTTGCGATTGGCGCCGTGGTGGCGGGTATTCACGACGTCCTGATGACCATTGGCTGGTATTGCCTGACGGGCCTGGCCGGACAGGGTCGGCAGTTTAATGCCACCTTTGTGGCGGCCATCCTAACGATCATCGGTTTTTCGATCAACGACACCATCGTCATCTTCGACCGTATCCGCGAGGATCTGAAACTAGGGAAGCCGGGTACTTTCCGTGAAGTCATCAATCGAGCCCTCAACGAGACGTTGAGCCGAACGATTATCACGTCTGGAACGGTCTTTCTGGCCACCCTCATCTTGTATGTGTTTGGCGGTGGTGGAATCAACGACTTCGCCTTTACGTTCCTCGTGGGTATTATTACTGGCACCTATTCGTCCATCTATATTGCCAGCGCGCTGGTGTTGTGGTGGCACCAGGGCGCCCGTCCGCACATTGGCTCCCCGATTAACCCGGCCCTTGCTGTCGTTGATCCGACCGTATTGAAAGAGGCTTGAGGCGGAGGCGTAAAATAGGGCGATCTGGATTTCTAAAAAGGTCGGCGCGAGAATCAAAAAATTCGCGCCGACCCGGTATCTTTTTACAATTTGGAGCTAGCGAATGAGGGGAGGGGCAGGGGTGCGGTACGACTTAATTCAGAGTTTTAAGGAACGCATCGGCTTCGGCGATGGATCCGTTCATTTGGATGATCAAACGATCAATGCTCGATTGAATGTTTGCCCCTTCATTGCGCAGCGAGCCGATCGCGGAGGCATTGAGATTGTGCTTCAGATAGAGCACATGGTCACGCAACGACGTGAGGACCGGTTCCATCGTCGCTTCGGCACGGTGGAGGTTGCTGGAAAGGCCGGCGAAGCGGGACTTCGTCTCGCTCAATTTTCGGCGTGAATCACTCGCCAGCCCTGAGTTCTGCATCGTTCCAATCTCCTTCTCCCACTCCGCGAAGAGATCGGTGCCCACCTGGTCCATGTCTTTGATCCGCTTTCGGACGTCCTTGGCTTGGCTATCACAGCCATCGTAGTCGCTCTTCAGTTTGTTGTAGGATTTTTCCAAGTCGCCCCCTTGGAATGCGTACATCTCTTTCAATCGAGTGAGCGCGTCCTTAAATTCTGTGCCCGCCTGTTTTTCCTCCTGGCGGACGGCCACCACGGCCTTCTTGAGCAGGTCACGTTTTTCGTAACCAAATTTCTCCATCGTGGCGTAATAGGCAGTTTGACAGCCAGTGAGATTCGATGCCGCACACAGTGTGGCGGTGAGGTAAAGCACGAAACGTCCGTTCATTCGATTTAGAAGAGCGCAGATCTGCGCCAAGGAAAGGGCGGAAAATGACCGGATTATAACCTTAACCTCTGACCCCGTGTGTTCCCGAGTAGGCAGGTGTTCTTCAATCCGGGTTCGGGCCGATTACATGGGCCAGGAGAACCTCACAGACTTTGCGGTGTCAGCCGTGTTATCGAACTTGCGGAGCTGAACGAGGATTTCGTAAGAGGCCCCACCGGGGACGTTGGTCGTATTCCAACCACGAATCGGATTGGACCGCAGCGGTGAGAACGAGTCCCCTCTGGAACACAAATTGGAATAACAGCTTTTGCTTTCGATCCTCTTTCTGAATTCGTATCCTTCTGGCGTCATGTCCGTGCCACTTTCCGAAATTACGCCGAATGCGCCGCTTCTGCGACTGGTGCTTCCCGGCCTGCCCCCACCCAAATCGGGTAAGGTTCGTGAGGTTTTCGATCTTGGGGATTCCCTGCTGTTTGTCGCGACCGACCGTATCTCCGCCTTCGATTGCGTCATGCCCAACGGTATTCCTCGCAAAGGCGAGGTGCTGACCCAGTTGTCGCATTTTTGGTTCGATTACACCGAGTCGTGGTTGCCAAATCATCGCTTGGCTCGGGCGCAGGATCCGTTACCGGCCCGCCTCACCCCGTTCGCGGCCCAACTCGCGGGCCGTAGCATGATCGTCAAAAAGGCACTTCCTCTCACCATTGAATGTGTCGTCCGGGGTTACCTCGCTGGTTCTGGTTGGAAGGAATATCTTACCCAACAGACCGTGTGCGGAATCTCTTTGCCCGTCGGCCTGTTGCAAGGCAGCGAACTTCCAGAACCGATCTTTACTCCCGCCATCAAAGCGGAGACCGGCCACGACGAAAATATTTCGTTTGAACGGGCCGAAGTCTTGGTCGGTAAAGCCGTCGCCGCGGAAGCGCGCCGACTCAGCTTGCGGCTTTACGCCACCGCTCGTGATTATGCCCGGAAACGCGGCATTATTATCGCTGATACGAAATTCGAGTTTGGCTTGTTTGAGGGAAAATTAATTCTGATTGACGAAGTGTTGACCCCTGATTCTTCACGTTTTTGGCCGGCTGACCGCTATCTTCCGGGACGCATCCAGCCGAGCTACGATAAACAGTTCGTTCGCGACTATCTCGAGACGCTCAATTGGAACAAGAACCCACCGGCACCTCGCCTGCCGCAGGAGGTGGTGTTAAAGACCCAGGCGAAGTACCTCGAAGCCTACGAACGGATCACCGGGCGGCCGTTGTAGCGGTGATTCGGATGGAATGGGTTGGAGATGAAATGACCACGAAGCGAATGTTGGCGCCCACGGACACCATTGCCGCGCTAGCGACTCCTTTGGGCGAAGGTGGGTTGGCGGTCTTGCGCATTTCCGGAGCCGCTGCGATGGCGGTGGCTGACGCGTGTTTTGTCCCGCTCGGAACCCGGAATCTCAAGGCGTCGGTCGCCTTAAGTCACACGGTTCACTACGGCCACCTGCGCCGAGGTGGGCCCGGAGGGGAGATATTGGATGACGTGATGATCACGGTCTTCCGCGCACCGCGCAGTTTCACGGGTGAGAATACGGTCGAGATATCGTGTCATGGTGGGGTTTTGGTGACGCGCCTCATTTTGGACGTGTTGCTCGCCAGTGGCGCTCGGATGGCCGAGCCCGGAGAGTTTACCCAACGTGCGTTTCTCAATGGCCGATTGGATCTCGCCCAAGCGGAGGCGGTGTCGGATCTCATTCATGCGCGGACTGAACTCTCGTTAGCAGCCGCTCGCGAACAACTCGCGGGCCGTTTGAGCGCCCGCATCCGAACGTTGCGCGACTCGTTAATGCTGACCCTGGCGCATGTGGAAGCTCACCTCGACTTCCCCGACGAAGACATCAGCCCGGATACTCATGCCGGGTTAATCCGACGACTCGCTGACGGCCGCGAATTGCTCGCTGAACTTTGCCGTACCGCCCCAGAAGGTCAGCTCCTCCGGCGGGGTATTCGAGCAGCGATTGTGGGGCGTCCGAATGCCGGTAAGTCTTCGCTGCTCAACCTGCTGCTCGGGTACGAACGGGCGATTGTTTCGCCGATCATCGGGACCACGCGTGATACGATTGAAGAGACGGCTAATGTGCGAGGTTTGCCGGTTGTGTTTGTTGATACCGCGGGTTTGCGACATTCCCAAGATGCGCTCGAAGCCGAGGGAATCCGGCGCAGTCGCGAGGCGGCGGGTCGGGCGGAATTGTTGCTTCACGTACTCGACTCCACCGAGGAACTCCATCCCGAAGATGCCCTTTTGTTGGCGGAGTTTGTGGATCGTCCGCGAATTCTCGTCTTGAACAAGACCGATCTACCCCGTCGCTTGGAATTGCCCACGCCGCTACCGTCCGGGGTGCCGGTCATTTCAGTGAGCTGCACCCGTGGGCTTGGATTGGAGGACTTGAAGGATGCGCTGAAGGGATTGGTGTGGCGCGGTGGCGTGGGCACCGAATCCATCCAGATCGCGATTAGTGCTCGGCATCACGACGCCTTGCGCCGGAGTTACGAATCGTTGGAACGCGCCGAGGCGGCGTTGGCTTCGCAAGCAACGCTGGAGTTAGTCGCGTTTGATTTGCGAACCGCGGTCAGTGCGGTTGGGGAAGTGGTGGGAGCTACGACCACGGACGATCTACTAGATCGTATCTTCAGTACGTTTTGTCTGGGTAAGTAATGGGCATCACGCTCCGAAATGAACCAATAACAGAATCGCTACGCCCAAGGCGATTCGATACCAACCAAACGGACGAAAATCGCGACTCCGTACATAACCCAATAGCCAGTGGACGACAAGAAACGCTGCTACCGCGGCCACTGCCGTGCCGAGACCGATCATGGCCCAAGATTCGTGCGGCACATGTTCTTTGAGAGCGTCTCTCATTTCTTTGGCGGCGGCGGCGAGCAAAGTGGGAATGCCTAGCAGAAAAGAAAACTCAACCGCCGCCGGCCGACTGAGCCCCAGCACTAATGCCAACAAAATGGTGGTGCCGGAACGCGAGGCACCGGGGAAAATAATCGCTAGTAATTGTCCGCCGGCCACCGCGATTGCCACGGGCCAAGACACATAATCGGAGACCTTGCGATTCGATCGTTTCAGCCAAGTTTCAACCACCACAAAGAGCACGCCACCGACGAGAGTGGCCCACGCGATGGGCGGAAGCGTTTTCGGCAATGCAAAGTGTGCCTTCTTGAGGAGAAGCCCGCCTACCGCCGTAATTCCGAAGGCCAGGGCGAGTTTGACCAAGTAGTCCAGGTTCGCGGGCTCGCGCCATCGGGAGATCAATTGGGCGGCACGCACCCGGAAAACCGCGAGCACCGCCAGGACCGCGCCCGCTTGGATCACGACGTTGAAGACTTCGGACCGTTCTCCCAGCCAATGTTCGGCCAGGAGCAAGTGGCCGGTGGAAGAGACCGGTAGGAATTCGGTGATGCCCTCGATCAAACCGAGGAGGACGACGCTGAGCCAATCAGACATGGCAGGGATAAACCGCGAAACCTAGCCGGTGGGCAAGACTCAATTTCTAGAATTCTTTGAATGGGATGCGGCAGGACGCACTCCCGCAAGCCCTTAAAGTCCCTCGTATTTTGGAGCGTGGAGCTATGCGAACTCGAATTGCTGTGCCGCAGAATCTGAACTCCTCCCGCTCCTTCCGCTTCTCACCAAAAGCAAGGGCCAGGAAGATTGAACCTGGAAACCGGAGTTGAGCGAAGTCGAGATGCGCAAAAGCTTGAGCAAAGAAGGCTGGCGGAGAATCGAAGCGTATCGAGAGAGTGATCTGGTGCGATTCGACAAAAGTCTTCTTCGACAAGATCTTGTGCCAGATTGATGCCGGGCAACTCCGGTTTCGAGGATCAAGCTCATGGGAGCCGCAGAACTCTCGACCTGATCGTTGTCTGACGGTGAAGGTGGTGCCAGGTTTGGCAACACCCAGAGGTCCTGGCGCACTTGATGCCAGCATCCAATGCCCCAGCGCAACCAAAACCAGGGTACCCTACGCAGGACCATTTTGAGATAGTAATCCTGTTAGAATGTTTGCAACGGAAGATCATTGTGCCGAAATTGCATTGCAACATGTTAATTTAATTTGACACAACTCTCTGTCAATATAAATATCCAAGCATCATACCTAAGATGTTTTTAAATTTGTAAATACAATAATAATGGCACACTATAACAAATTATTGTCAATATAAAATTTCTGTCAGCATGTTAGTTACAGAGAATTTCAGAAATAGACATTGTAAATATAAATAGACTGACATGATGCACATTAGGATAAATTGACATGGTTAAACTGTTACTTAATGATCCCGTGTCGATATAAAGATCAAGTCATCATGCGTCTGATTCAAGCGTCTGATTCAAGCGTCTGAGGGCCAAATTTGATGATCTAACTCTCAAATCACCCCGGCGGTTACGCTAATGGACAGCCCGTCAAAACTAGTTGACTAAAATACTGTTTAGCTAAGTCAACATAAATATACAGTTATAATATTTGTGGTTCTGAACCAAGAAAATGGGCAGCGTCTCAATATAAATAGACAGATAAAATAATTTATTTTATAAAATTCCATGTTTTAAAGTTGACATAAACATGTCATGTCAATATAATAATCAAGTAAATATGCTTATGCTCCAAGCGTTTGCGCACATTGGCCGCACTTCCGATCAACTCTCCTCGGCGATTACGCCGATGGGTTCCATGAAAATCTAGTTGACTACCGTTTGCCGCAGCGGCGGCGTTTCGGCGGCGTGACGACCCACCCGTGCCAACACTTGTTTGTTCACCCACCCTCCCGTGATGCGTAGTGCATCCAGCACGACCAGAAGTCTTCATCATCAAAAACCTATTGTTACGAACCCATTTCGGTGGTTGAGGATCAGGGCGTGGCGGGGCATGCCGGTTAAATGTACCTCCGCCCTCCAACGGCTGATTCGGGATGGTTCGCTCACCGCCGGAGGACTCAGCGAGGCAACTGCCCGCCTGCAAGAATTGGAAAAATTGTGGGCCGAGATTGAACCCACCGAACCCGTGCGACAACCGAAGCTCATGGGTTTGGGGGGGCACAACGGGCGGCAGAAGTCGACGCATGACCCCGAGGAGCAGCGCCACCACAACGGCTAGCGCGCCCCAGAAGAGCCATCGGCCGTGTTGAGACCACCCCAAGCGAGTTCAGGTTCCGCCCCGGAGCACTTCTTCGGCCGCGCCGGTGACGACGACCGTTTCGGCGACGAACAACGCGCCAGCAACCAGTTCCAGATCATAGCTCGGCGCGGTCGCGTTCGGATTCCCATAATACAGCGAGGTGGCCGGTGCGACTGGCGCCAGAAAACGAATTCGGGGCGCGACGTAGTTGAGTGCTACGCCAGTGAGTGGGAGGGGCGCATTGTCTTAATTACGTATTTCGATCCAGAACGTGTCGGTGATCGGACGGACCGCGAGCGGGAGTTTGAGGCTCCGTTTCGGTTCGCCCGGTGCGCGCCGCCATCGGTCATCTCCCAGGGCACGGTTCACCTTGTCCCCGCGACCGTCGTCGATGGTTTCATACATGGTCACACTCCGATCAAATAGCGTCGCGCCGGATTCGGCCGCGAGGGCCCCGATGGGAAGTGCGGCGTACGGCAGTTTTAATTTCCAGCGGCTGATGGCGGTTTGTTTCGGCGGATCCTGACTCGTCGGTTCGACGGTGAACGTTCGCCACGCCGGGTTCGGTTCACGCACGAAGGGTCGCTGACGGCCGTCGCAAATGAGTCGGAGATCCGCTAGGCCGGATTGCCCGTGGGCAAGTATCTCGGGGTCAAGCTCGAGTACTTGTGCTCCCGCGCTCACAATGGGAATTGCTTTCAGAAAAGAACCGTTTCCCGTTTCCAGTGCGAGGCCAACTAAGGGATCGGTGATGCCCGTCTCAACCAGCACGTCGGTCGCTTGCGGGCGCACGGTTACATTGAAGGATTTCGCAGGGCGGATCGGGGCGTCGGGCTGTAAGTGCAAAGGACGTTCTAAGAACCAACCGATTTCGCTCTGGGCAGGGTCGATCAGTCGAAGGTCCGCGGCCTCGGGTCGCAAGGCGGCAAGGGTTTCCGCGGCCAGGGGCACCTTGATGAGGCCGGGAAGGGGCAGGTTGAGGGGCTGGGCGAGACGCCAATCAGCGAGGTTAATCGCCACCTGAACCGTGGTTACGCCAACAAGCGCGAGCGCAAGAGCACCGATGGGGGGGGGCCGATCCAGGGGGTGAAACGGAGCTTGACGACGGCCCAAGGACGGCGGGTTGGGCGCGAAGTGTGGACTGGGAAAGCGTTCATGGGCGTGGTGGTTCTTCGGCCGAGGTAGCGGCGTCGCTGGTCAGAAATCGTTGATAAAGGAACGAGGCAATCATTGCGATCACGGCCACCGCCGCGAAGGCACCGACGCGGTATAACTGACTGAGCTGCGCGAGGTCGTGGAGGAACAGTTTCAGCAAGGCAACACTTAGTAGGCCCATGGCCGAATAACGGACTACGGGAGCGCGACGGCGGATGCCCACCAGGAGGAGGCCAAAGGCGAACAAGGCCCACCCGATCGTATAAGTCATATCCCGGCCGAAACTGCCTTCAAATTCAAACGTAAGCGTTTGGCCGGTGGCGAAATAGTCAGCAATTTCAACGTTTAGCAGCAGAAAAAGCAGTCCGGTCCCGAGGCTTTGGAGAAGGGGAGGGACGTTCGTGCGGAGGACGAGGTTCCGCGGGGGCGCGAGCAAGTAGGCGCCGACGAAAAGCGCTACCACCGTGATTCCGTAGGCGTAAAGATACCAATTGAGGATCGGTGTCTCGGTGCGCGGATGATACTCGAGGACGGCTGGGTTCAAGGCCAGGCGTGCAAACGCAATCAAGAGCAGGGCCACACCGGTACCGGGGAGTCCTGGATGGGGCACGCGGTGAAACAGCCAGCAGAGCGCCGCACCTTCGAGTGCCCACGCCACCGTGATCCATTGCTTGTCGAATTGGATCGGAAATACCAGCGTGATGAAGAACAACGCTACGCCCCCAAACCAAGCCAACAGGGTTAGGCGCCGCGGCGCGTCCGCCGGGAGCGTTCGCACCAGGAAGGCGACTGCCGCCAGCGCAGGCAGGGCGAACGCCGCCGGGAGCAGGCCCAGAGCTGGGTTGGGATAGGCCTGTTTGACCATCGAATAGACGAGCCAGAATTGAGCAGGACCCGCCAGTGCCGCCACCGCCCAAGGCAACGGCCGATCCACCCACGTACGATGGAAGAGGAAGGGAAAGATCGAGAGAAGTGCATAAAAGCCGACAGCCCAGAGCAAAGGGAGCGCGGCACGTTCGGGGTTGAATGACGTCGCGAACCACGCTGCTTGCACCAGCCAAACCCCCGCGAGCGCCGCCGCGGCCGGGGCTCCATGGCGGGTAAACCGAGTGAGTCCGAGCAGCAGCACCACCAGAAGGACGGCGAGGCCAAAGACACTATTGGGATTCGCGGGCTTAAATTGGGCGATAACCATTACCAGCAGCAGAAACGGTAAGTCGGCGGAGAGTGCGAGCACCACGGGGCGGGGATCGAAGGGGAGTTGCGGAGCTGGCCAGCGTCCGACGCGCGCGGGCCAGGTATTGGTGTTTTGCGGGAGGGTAAGTCCTTGACGCCATAGGAAAGCCCCGGCGCCAAAAAAGAAAAGCGCGAACCCGCCAATCACGACAATGCTCTCAGAAAGGTCTACCGCTTGGGCCGTCGAATGCACCAACCACACGGCGGTCACCAGCACCGTCAGGACGATCACCGCGATCAATCCGAGAAACGCGCCGGTGACTAGAGCGAGCGCGACGGCTAAGGCATCGACCGCGAGCACCACCAGCCAGAACAACCACGTCACCGTCAGTTCCAGCGCAATCGGCAGGAGCGCAAGCAGGAGCGCGACGGCCGGAATGAATTGGTTCCAAGCACCCCGCGGCGGTTCTGCTTCCGGTCGAAGGGTTCGCAGGATGACGGGAAACACCGTATGCAGCACCGCGAATGCGAGATAGAGCCCGAGCGCCCAATAAATCACCGGTCCTTGCAGGCGGGTCATCGTCCAGGCGCTGAGCAGCAGAAACAGGACTCCGCTCCCGACCGATTCGAGTGCTCGCAGCCGGGGCTGGAGCGCGACCAGCGCCAGTAAGATGAGGTCGGCTCCGAAAGCGATGGGAAACGTACGGCCGGGCAAAGGTCCGAGGGCCTGCCCCAGCACAAACTGAAAGCTCAGGGCGAGGGCAGCGAACGGGAGGAGGGCCGCCGACGCGGTGAGGTAGTTGTTCACCCACTGACGACGCCAAGCCCAAACGAACGCTCCGAGATAGAGGAGGGGGAATCCGAGGAAAACGCCTTGAGCGATGAAGATCTTTTCGGGCGCGAAGAATTTTCCCACCCACCCCACTTGCATCGCCAGCGTACCGATGGCCGCCAGGAGTGTAAGGTAATCCCAACGTTTCCGGCGGGCCACGGCGATCAAACCGAGATCTAACAGCCCAACATAGCCAAAAAGTCCGAGCGGGTTGTCTTCCCCGGTTGAGAGTAGAACCGGGGTTAAGAATCCGCCCAACATTCCCAGGATAGCGACGACCGGGGCGTCCAGGCGAACCGCGAGCAAAAAGGCGGTGGAGGTGATCAATACCATCAATAGAAAGCTCGGAATCACCCCAAAAAACGGGAAATGATAGAACGCACGGCAAGCGAAGGTGACGGCGTAAAGGATCACGACTCCGGAAGCAACGAGGGTCTGGGAGGTGACTGAGTCGCGGCGTTGGCGGAGGAAGAGACCGCCCGCCACCAAGCCTGCGCCGAGGAGAAATCCGCCGGCCGCTCGGACCTCGGGTGGGACCAGGGAATGTTCGAAGGAGTATTTGAGTCCCAGCGCTGCGGCAAAGAACAGTGCGAGACCGCCAAGCCAGGCAAAGAGTTTTACGCCGACAAACTGCTCCCAATCAAAGGTGGTTTTAGGGTTGGCGCGACCGATGGCCGGGCGAGGGGCGCCTGCGGCATCGGTCGGTGCAACCACCGACCCGGGCGCGCTAGCAGGCGCGGCTGAAAGCGATGCCACGATTGGAATTTGAATCGGAATTGGGGGCGGACGGGTAAAGGTGCTTGCCCGGGGCGACGCGGATGAAGGAATCGAGGTCGGGATGGGTAAAAGTGAGGCCGGAGGCAACGACGATAACTGCGGGGAGAGGGGCTCAATCTCCGACGAAACCTTGGGGGATAACATTACGGCGGTGGTCGCCGGAGTTTCGGTTGAGACCCGTTCAACCTGGTTCTGCCGATTTTCGAGGTGACGGACCTGATTGAGGAGTTGGGCGAGAGCGAGGCGGTCGGTGCGACTGCGCCACGCCAACCAGACGACGGCGCCCACCAGTATGAAGAAGGGAATGAAGTTCATCGTTTTGATCGGTTTCTATTGAGGGCTGCCCAATTTCGCTCTTAGCACAGTCCTTTGTAGTCTGGAGGAGGCCCTAGCCCGGATAGTTCATACTCTTTCTGCTACGACTCGCTACGTCTCTGGACCAAAGAGTATCAGATATCCGTGCTAAGCGGGAATCGAAAATTCAACAATTCAACATCGGTTCACCCGATGTTCTCTCGGAGCGAGTCTTTCTGAAGCTAAAATGGAACCGCGGATGAACGCCGATGAACGCGGATAAGAACCCCAAAAAAACTCTCCCCATCCATGTGCATCCGTGTGCATCCGCGGTTCAATACTTCCGCTTACGGACCGCGGTTGTGTCCCGTGCTTTTGACGGGATCAACCGCAGAAACGTCCACCTATTTCAGCGGGTTGTCTTAACGCAGCCTATCCGTTGCACACCGATTTCCTACTCTCCCTGCACTCGAAGAGAACCGCGGATGAACGCCGATGAACGCGGATAAGAAAACCCCCAAACGCTCCCCATCCGTGTGCATCCGTGTGCATCCGCGGTTCAATACTTCCGCTTAGGGACCGCAGTTGTGTCCCGTGCTTTTGACGGGATCAACCGCAGCAAGGTCTAATTATTTCAGCGGGTCGTATTAACACCGGTCGCCCGTCGTCGTCCGGTTCCCTCTCTTGGGGGGAGAGGTTCATGGGCAGGACACCAATATTCTATATTATTTAACTTTCCTGTCCCTTGTTGATAGCAGCCTTGAAAATTGTCGTCGAGCGATACGGCAACTAAGACAGAAATCAATACTCGTCCTGGCTGCCATTCATCGGATCGAGGAAGCGGGGTCGAAGTGCGACATGAACTCATGCACCGGCATCGCTTCGAGGGCCGTGCGGTCGGCGAAGAGTGACAGGAGTCGGGCCGATTGGTCGAGGCCGTAGTGGGCGGCGAAAGCGCCGGCGGCTTTTTGCTGGAGTATCGGGAGGCCTTCCGTCCGGCGCCGCGGGTGACCGAGGGGGTATTCGATCGCGATTTTTTCGGTTTTGGAGCCGTCCTTAAAAAAGATCTGCACGGCGTTCGCGATGGAGCGTCGGGCGGGATCGAGATAATCTTGGGAATATTGCGGATTCTCGGCGACAACCATGCGGGCACGCAGGGCGTCGATGCGCGGGTCAGCGGCCACTGGGTCCTCGTAATGTTGCGCGGTGAGAGTGCCGAAGATAAGACCGATCGCGGTCATGTATTGGAGACAGTGGTCGCGGTCGGCGGGATTGTACAGCGGGCCGGTTTTATTAATGATTCGGAGCGCGGACTCGTGAGTGGTGAGCTCAATGCGCTCGATTTCGCGCAGTCGGTTTTTCACGAACGGATGAAGCTGAACGGCGCATTCGACGGCCGTCTGGGCATGGAACTCGGCGGGAAAGGCGAGTTTGAAAAGGACGTGTTCCATCACATAACTGCCCAAAGGGCGGGCGAGTCGGACGGGGAGGCTCTTAAAGGAGACGTCCTGGAAGCCCCAGGTCTGGGCGGTGAGCGCGGAAGGGTAGCCTATTTCGCCGGTCATGGCGATCAACGCGAGGCGGACGGCGCGGCTGGTGGCGTCGCCAGCAGCCCAGGATTTGCGCGAGCCAGTATTGGGGGCGTGCCGATACGTTCGGAGCGCAGATCCATCGAGCCAGGCGTGGGAGATGGCGTTGGTCATGTGTTCGTGGGTGCCACCGAGCAGGGCGGTGACTACGGCGGTGGACGCCACCCGCACCAGTAAGACGTGGTCCAGCCCGACGCGGTTGAAGGAGTTTTCGAGGGCGAGCACGCCCTGGATCTCGTGCGCCTTCACCATGGCGACGAGCACGTCACGGAGGGTGAGCGGTGAGGAACGTGGGACGAGTAGTGTTTGAAAAGCGGAAGGGGTGACGTGGGCGGCGTGGTGGCGGGAAAGCCAGTCGGCGGTGGCGAGGATGGCGCCGAGGTTATCGGAGGGATGGCCCCACTCCGAGGCGAGCCAAGTGTCGTTGAAGTCGAGCCAACGGATCATCGTGCCGAGGTTGAAGGCCGCGCAAACGGGATCGAGTTCAAAGCGGGTCCCGGGCACGCGCGCGCCGAAGGTCATGGTGAGCCCGGGTACGATCGGACCCAGGAGCTTCGTACACGCCGGGTATTGCAGCGCCATGATGCCGCAGCCCAACGTATCGAGCAGACAGTGGGCCGCGGTATCAAGCGCCTCGTCGCTGGTGATGGACGCGTTCAACGCGTAATCGGCGAGCTCGACAAGGAGCCGGTCCGGTGCCGGGCGAACGTTGGAAATGGGCGCGGACATCAGGCCGGAGCGCGTTGGTTGAGGGGCGGGACGGGACGGTTGGCCGGACCGATGTATTGGGCGCCTGGGCGAATGATTTTGTTATCGAGCCGCTGTTCGATGAGGTGGGCGGTCCAGCCCGCAATCCGGGCAAACACGAATAGCGGCGTGAAGATTTTCACCGGCACCCCGAGCTGGTGATAGGCGGGCGCGCTATACCAATCCAGATTGGGGAACAGTTTCTTCTGTTCCCACAGGACCTGCTCAATCCGCTCGCAGACGGCAAAGAGGTTGGGGTTGCCGCCGTCGGCGCAGAGTTTCCGCGCGTTTTCTTTGATGATCGGGCTGCGCGGGTCGGCAATGGTATAAACCGGGTGGCCGAAGCCGATGACGATTTCCTTGCGGGCGAGGCGGGCGCGCAGGTCGGTCTCGGCTTCGTCAGGTGACGCGTACCGCAGGGCAATCTCCAGGGCGACCTCGTTGGCTCCGCCGTGTTTCGGGCCCCGCAGAGCGCCAATGCCACCGGTAACGGCGGAGTAGAAATCGGCACCGGTCCCGGCAATGACGCGGCAGGTGAAGGTGGAGGCGTTGAACTCGTGCTCCGCGTAGAGAATGAACGATTGATCGAGCGCATGAACTTGTGCCTCCGAGGGCAGGCGCTGGTGCAGGAGCTCCAGGAAATGCGCCGCGAGGGACGGCGCGGCCGTCTCAACCTCGATGCGCCGCTTCCCGTTTGAGTAATGATACCAGTACAGCAGCATTGAGGGAAAGCAGGCGAGGAGCCGGTCGCCGAGGCGGCGGGCTCCCGGCACGCTGTTGGCGTTGGGTCCGGAGGCGGGTAGATTTTCAGGCTCGAGGGTGCCCAGCATGGAGCATCCCGTTCGCAGGACATCCATCGGATGCGCGTCCGCGGGAATCTGTTCCAGCACCCCGCGCAGCGGCGCGGGCAGCCCGCGAAGCAATTGTAGGCGACGGTGGTAATCCGCGAGTTCGGCTCCCGAGGGCAGGTGCTCGTGGATGAGCAGGTAGGCGACTTCCTCGAAGGTTGCCCTGTCGGCGAGTTCGGTGATGTCGTAGCCACGGTAATGCAGATCGTTGCCCGAGTGACCGACCGTGCAGATGGCGGTTTGGCCCGCAAGGACGCCCGAGAGGGCCACGGATTTTTTGGGAACAGGGTTCATCGGATTTTTTCTTTGGCCACCGATCATGGTGATGGGCTCAAACCGGTTTCAGGCATCGTCCATCTTCAGCGGTCATTCGCGATCAAACTCTCAGAAGTCTGGAGTGGCGGCTAAGTTTTCTGTGGGTAGCCGAGGATATCGTAGAGTTCGGCGCGGGTTTGCATTTTGGGGACAACGGACTTCTGGGTGCCGTCCCGGCGAATGGCGTGGTAAACTTCGAGCGACGCGGCGGCGGCGGCGCGCGAGGCGGAGAGCGGATAGAGCACCATGGCAATCCTGGCGGCGCGGAGTTCCTCGAGCGTGAAATAAGGGGTCTGGCCAAACTCGGTGAGGTTAGCGAGGACCGGAACCTTCACGGCCGCCGTGAATTCCTGGTAGTCGTCGAGTGAGTGGAGCGCCTCGGCGAAAATCATGTCGGCCCCGGCAGCGACGTAGGCTTGGGCACGGACGATGGCGGCGGGCACGCCCTCGTTGGCGGCGGCATCGGTGCGGGCCATGACGACGAAGTCGCGATTCGGTTTGCCAGCGACGGCAGCTTTTACGCGCTGGACCATTTCGTCCACGGAAACAAGCTGTTTTCCCGGGAGATGGCCGCAGAGCTTGGTTGGAACTTGATCTTCGAGATGAACCGCGGCGGCACCCGCCGTGGCCAGCTCGCGGACGGCCTGGGCTGGATTGCCCCAGCCGGTGTCGATATCGACTAAAAGGGGCAGCGCTACACGAGCGGATATTCGCCCGACATCCGCCCGCACATCGGCCAACCCGGTCTCGCCGGTGTCGGGAATCCCGTACGAATGGTTGGCGACCCCGGCGCCGGAAAGATAGAGCGCGCGAAAACCGACCCGCTGAGCCAGCAGGGCGGCGTACGCGTTGATGGCCCCGGCGATTTGCAGCGGGCGCTCTTGTTCGAGAGCGAAGCGAAAGCGGGCACCGGGGGTGGGCGCGGAATTCACAAGTCACAGCTTGCCGGGGGAACTCAACCGTGTCGAGGCGAGGTCAAAAATGGCGTCGTAGAATTGAGCGACCCTCGTATCTGCGAGGCCTTGCGGGAGGTGGACGCGGCCTCTGTGCCGCCGTCGATGATGAATCCCCCGAATGTTCGTCGGCGGCGCACTGGAGATGGACCTCGTGAGCCATGGACGTGCGGAAATTTTTTGGACTGTTGCTCAAGCAGAACCGCTACCTGCTGGAACAGCTTTTCTCGCCGCTCATTTCTTGTGGAGCGTTAAAAGCGATTACTGATCAGTACATGCCGGTAATTCACGTTTTCGCTATTATTGGTTTGTTGATTTTTGGTGGCAACTGGCAGGATATGATTACAACAGGCAAAGCTTTTATGGGGCAAAAACTGGCAACTGCGGTGTGCGCCAGTGAAGTGGGTGTGTTCGCGGGTGAAAGTCCCGTCGGTCGAGTTAGACGATTCACGACCGAATCACCTTACGAGGGATGAGGCTGCAAGGCCGAACCTCAAGCGGGTACGGATAGAACGGTCGGGGCGATGGAAGGGCGGGACTGGGATCGGAGACTGACCACGATGGTCTGTTGAACTCCACTCTCCCAGTCTCGCCTTCCCTACTCTGCGGCAAATCGCCCCATGATCGGTTGGGAAACAATGGAAAGCGACCGCCCGGGAAGCCGGATCGGCCGTTTCGCTCACTGGACCGGCGCCCTTCTCCCGAGACTCCAAGACGATAGGGACGCCTGGGTTCGGTAAAACGATGCGGCCATACCGCCCCGACTCCAGCAGGAGCACCCGGGCCGCTGAATCGCCAAAGGGGTCGCCATCAAGTCGGATCGAAAACCTGATGTGGCTCAGAGGTACAGCCAAGCTCAGGAGCACCGGTTGAAATTTTGCGTTCAATGCATTCGGATTCGACGTGGTCGAACTACCGAAAGGAGTGGGGTTGTCCACGGTTACCGGTGGAGCAGAAGGGTCGGGCCGCCACCGATCCGTTCCCGGAATGTCCGAGCCAAACCCATCCACGTCCGGCGCGAAGACCGCGTAGGCGGTGCTTAGGGGATCGGAATCAAACAAACTCGCCGGGCTGCCGGGGGCGACCGAATCGAAATTGAATGAGTAATGCACATCTGCCCGCAGGGCCGTCGTCGCGGCGGCCAGCAGAGCAATCCTAATAAAACTTTTTTTCATAAAATGCAGAATTCTATTCCACGCTTCGACTCAACAGGGTGGCGAGGCTGAAGTGCGACCGCGGTTCGGCGGGGGCCAGGGCCAGCGATTCCCGGGCCAGCAGAATCGCCTCGTCGAATCGATTCTGAAGCTCCAAGCTCCGCAGAATCTGGACGCGAGTTTCACGGTTCCCGGGATCTAGTTTTCTAAGCGCGAGCAATTGTTCCTCAGCGATCTGAAACTGGCCGGACTCCAAGGCCGCATTCACAAACTGGTGATGATCTTCCAGCGTTAGCGAGGATGCCTGCGCGAGCATTTTCCAATAGCTCACCGCCTGAGGCACTTTCGCCGCCGAACCCACCTGCGCCAGGCATCGGAGTAGGTCTAGGGTGTTGGGGTGCCAACCTTAAAGCGATTCTGATGGTTTTAATCGCTTCATTCAAATCGCCTGCGAGGAGGAGGACATTGGCCTGGCGCACCCAGCGCACTGCCTGCCAGAAACCCTATGCTACTTTGACTTGCATCAAGGCACGGTGGAAGGGTATCAAGCAGACTCGAGATCGTGCCGATGCCTCCACTCTCAAAATTCAAACGATTTGACGTGCGTCCGCTGCTGCAGTGCGGGGAGGAACCCTTGTCAGCGATATTAACTCGCAGCCAGTCGCTCAAAACGGGAGAGGGCCTGATCATTATTGCGCCGTTCCTGCCCTCGCCCCTGATCGAACGACTCGTCGGCCTGGGATTAAAGTCAAAGATCGAGCGCGGCGAACGCAACACCTGGATCATTTACTTCTGGCGCGAAACGGACTAACGCAGCCGTTCTCATGTCGCATACGCTGACCGAGTTCAGGCAGACCGGAATCACGAACACCTTGCGCAGTTGCCAACTCTTCGCGGGGATTTCGGCAGTGGAACTAAAAGTGATCGTGGAAATCACCTCGATCAAACGAGTGGCCAAGGGTGGCTACCTCTTCCACGAAGGCGATCCCTCGTTCGGTTTCTACATCATTCAAACCGGCTCGATCAACCTACATCGCGTCAATGCGGGTGGGAAGGAACAGGTCATTCACGTTTTCCGCGCCGGGGAATCGTTTGCGGAAGGGACTTTGGCCACGGACCACGGCTATCCGGCGGACGCCCGGGCGGTGGAAGAGTCTCAGGTGCTTCTGGTGCAGAAAGTCGGCATCTTGGCCTTGTTGAAACGCCAACCGGAATTGGCTTTGCGGATGCTGGGATCGATGAGTGCTCACCTGCGCATTCTGGTGGCTCAACTGGAAGACCTGACCCTGAAGGACGTCGAAACCCGTCTCGCCAATTGGTTATTGAAACGCTGCCCGGACCCGACCAGTTACCAGCCAGTCAAAATCGTGCTCACCATGACCAAGCGCATGCTGGCGGGCGAACTGGGTACCGTCAGCGAGACGTTTTCGCGCACACTCGCCCGGTTTCGTGACCAAGGGCTGATCGATGTCAAAGGCAAAGTTCTCATCGTGGTTTGTCCTGCCAAATTGGCCGCGGTTCTTGACCGAAATCTCGGAGAATGATCCGACTGCCGACCAGGCAACGATCCGTTTCAAGCGATACCACCCGATCCCTCTGAACCGAAAAAAACGAGTGCAAGCTTTCATTCAGCGGTTCACCGCAGAAGTTGAATGATGGCGGCCACGGTTTCTTCCGGGGCGTGGTTGAGACCGGCCTGTTGGTGGGCAATTTCTCCGGCCGTGTTTAATACCGTGATGACGCTTGAATGGGCGAATTGCCCGCGGGCATCTCGGCGATAGTTCACCCCCAGCAAGACCGCGAGTTCACGGACGTCATCAGCTTGTCCCGTTAAGAGGGTCCAGTGGTCGTTGCCGAGTTCCGCTTTTTGGCGATAGGCATGGAGCACGAAAGGGGTGTCGCGTTCGGGATCAAGGCTGACCAGGATGAAGTCAACATTCGACCGAACCACCTCAGGCAGGCCCGATTGGATCCGTTTTAGATCGCGGATAATCAGCGGACACGCGTACTCACAATGCGTGAAAAACATCGTCAGGACTTGCACCCGCCCTTGGAAAACACCGAGTCGGACGCGCCGCCCCACATCGGAAGTCCAGGTGGAATCAAGCTGATAGAGGGACTTTTCAGACGGAGGGGTCGAGGGGAGTTCGCGGCGACAGCACGGCGGATTGGTTTCTACGGGCAAGTGGGTGCCCCGGATCGCGAGGGGGACTCGGGGAGCTTCCGCTCGGAGATTCAGAGCGAGCAGGACGAAGCCGAGCACTGGGCCGAAGTGGGAAGAGTTCATGGAGACAACGCACAACGGAAGCCGAGATTATTAATCGTATAAGCGGCTTTAAGACTGCTGCGAAAACCCTCTCTCATATAAGCTGGATAGTTAGCCCGATCCGTGGCTCCGAGAGAACCCGCGCCGCAGAAGAGTTGCCGCTCTAAGCCGGTGTCACTGCGCGCATCGCCGACGCCTAGAGCAGCATTAAAATCACTGGTCCATTCCCAGACCAATCCGTGGAGATCATAGATTCCGTAATAGTTCGCCCGATGGGAGGCGACGGGCGCGAGTTGTGGTGGACTGGGTGATCCATACCACTGGGCGACCGCACGTTGGAAGGCGACGTCCGCGGCGCCGTTGAGGATCGTGAAACCGGCCGCGGCGACTCGTTCCCATTCGGCGGTCGTGGGCAAGCGGCGACCCTGTGAGGACGCATAGGCTTTGGCCGCGAACCAGGAAATATTGACCACCGGGCGGTCCGTCCAAGCGGGCAGGTTGGTCCCCGGGTCGAGATCCGAGGACCAATGTTTCAAATAGCCCGAGTCGGCGAAGAGTGTTCGGACTCGGGATCGCCGCCATGTCGCAGTGGTACGGACGAAGTGGAGGTACTGGCCTTCGGTGACGGGTCGAGTCTCGATCCAGAAGCCGGGCACCGGGATTTCTTTGGGATCAGAATCCGCACGAAAAAGAGGCCGGTAGAGACCGTCCGGGACCCAAACCAAATCAGGGGCCTGATTCGTGGTGGGGGCGGCGCGACCGAGCAGCCCGGATAGAATTACTAGCCCGCCCCACCCGAGATTCGGCCTAAGCAGGAACGGTGCGGGTCTCATGGGGGCGGCAATTGTGATCGCACCTGCCGGACCTGGCTCAGGGAAACCGGATCGCCCTGATTACCGAAACTGTTGCGAACGAAGGTCAGGACGTTGGCGATTTGTTCATCGGAAAAGTCCAACGTGGGCATCGAACTATCCCATTTCTTGCCGTTGACCTCAATGGGCCCCGTCAGTCCTTGAATGAGGGCGCGGATGCTGCGATCCCGGTCGGCCATTAAATAGTCCGACTTCGCGAGCGGTGGGAACGCGTCGGGGAGTCCTTCACCATTGGGTTGATGGCAGGCATAACAAGTCTCCATAAAAACCTTCTTTCCTTTTTCCAGTTGAATCTCCTTGGTTAACCCAGCGATGGTCGGATCGTTCTTGATCGCTTCTTTCATCTGGGCCTCTAGATCTGTAACGCGCCGCTCGGCGGCACCTCCTGCGGTGGCGGCGTTGCCGAGGTAAACCGCGTCCACTTCCTTGCCAGAATAGGCGATGAGATTTTCCGGACCCTCGACTTTGAGCATCCCTAACGCACCCTTATTGAAAGCCCGGAAAAGTGCGTGATCCACCAGGATGAACGTGCCAGGAACTTCGACCTTAAAATCCACCATCGCCGATCCGCCGGCGGGCACGAAGGTGGTCTGGACCTGGTGTTGGCTGGCGACGATGCCGCCTTCTTGGTAGACATTGTCAAAAATTTCTCCGATCACATGGAAGGAGCAACCCAGATTCGGGCCGCCATTACCGATAAAAATTCGGATCCGTTCGCCGACTTTAGCCTTCAACGCTCGATCACCCACCAACGAACCCACCGAGCCATTGAAGACGACATACGGAGGTCGCTCATCAATCGCTTTGGCGAGATCGAAGGGTTGGAGCCCTTCCGCGCCAAATTTGCCGACGGTATAGAACTCCCCTTGCATGACATAATATTCTCGGTCAACGGGTGGGAGTCCTTCCTTGGGTTCGACGAGGATAAGACCATACATGCCATTCGCAACGTGCATCCCTACTGGAGCGGTCGCACAATGGTAAACGTAGAGGCCTGGATTCATGGCCTTGAACGAGAATTGGGACGAATGCCCCGGCGCGGTGAACGACGAGGCGGCGCCACCGCCGGGACCCGTCACGGCATGGAGATCAATGTTGTGTGGCATTTTGGAACTCGGATGGTTATTCAGGTGAAACTCCACCTGATCCCCTTCCCGAACGCGAATGAAACTTCCCGGGACATCGCCGCCAAAAGTCCAGAAAAGGTATTCCACTCCGTCCGCGAGTTTTTTTACAACTTCACGCACTTCAATTTCAACCGTTACTTTGGCGGGTGTTTTTCGCCGGATCGGGGGAGGAACATTCGGGGCTTGGGTCACGACGGCTCTTTCCTCGGTGACAATCTCGGGGTCAACGCCCTTCGCGGCCGAACCTGGCAGGGTATTTTTCGGGGTCGGTTCGGCTGCCAGGGCGAGGCCCGCGACGAACCAGGCGCCGAGCAAGGGCCAGTGCCAGCGGCGACGAAGGGTCAGCGAGCTTGGGTTGGGTGAGTTTATAGTCATTGGGTTTACGGATGTTCGTCAGGGTGATTGAGTGAGTGCTAGATAGATTCGGCCAAGACACCTGATAGGCGTTATCAGAATACCGGGATTTGACCTAAGTCATGAATTGGAACGATTACCCGGACTGCGATTGCAAGGAGTCGTCCGCGGTGGTCAAGGAAAGCCGGAGGGCCGTCGATGGGGGTTGCTGGGCGGAGCCCGGGGTTCCGTCTGGAATGAGAAAGAGCAGAAAGGCCGTACGTGTAATAGCTCTGACGGCGTGCAGGAGTCCAGGAGTCATGTGGATGAGGTCCCCGGAGCTGAGGCGCTGCCATTCGTTGCCCAATTGAAAATCACAGGTTCCTTCGATCATTTGGACGAGGGCGCGTTTGGGCGTGGTATGCTCCGTGAGTTCTTGGTTGGCATCCAGCCCCATCCAGACCACACGAATGCCGGGCGCTTGCAGGAGCGGACGACTGGCGACTCCCGCTGGGGTGTAGGGTGGAGCAGACAAAAGTGAAACCCATCCGGGCACGGCCGGGTCTAAATGATCCGATTTTTCCATGAGCGAAGGTTGGAAGCCCGAACCCGCGTACAGCTTGATCCAAATCAAGCTTTGGAGGTTTTAACCATTCTCAGCGACGCTGGTTTTCAGGCCCTGATGCGTCTTCACAGGATGAAAATAATCTACACGAGTTTAGCCGGATTCACAGAAGTATTATCGATCTCGACTCGGGCAACTACCGGCAACCCACTGTCGGGCGTCAACATGACTTCCACGGGGATTTTTGTCCCGAAATTCTTCGCCTGTACGGTCACCGTTCGGTTGGGATTTGAGCCAGTCGGCAGCGTGATCTGAACCAAACCGGCAGTGTCCTTGGCAATCGTCGTGCCCGCGACTTCTACCAGGTCAAGGCGGGGTTCCGGATTCAGCCTCGCCAGCATGACACTGCCGATACGCAACGTATCAGCCGGTTGGACTTCACGTTGAAGTCCCGAGACGTCGATCGCATTGAGACGGACGCGACCCGGCGCACTCGACTCTCGCCCCTGAACATAGATGAGAGCGTGACCGGTGATGACCGGTGCGACAATGCGAACCGCGCCACCACTGCCACCATTCTGGGCACCGCTCCCGGGGCTCCCGTTGGCGAAAATCGAATAGGAGACATCCTTGAGCAAAAATTCCACCCGCGTGCTCGACGCCACCAGCAGTGTCCTGCCCCCGCCCCCGCGCCCGAATCCGCTCGCGCTATCCCCAAAAATCATCCGCCAACTCGGCGGCGGATCCATAGCGTTGGCTCGGGACTTTCCGTAAACATTTCAAACAAACCGTCGCCAAATCTCGCGGGATAGATCCACCCGACGAACCACTCCCTTTCACCGGACACGCTGGAACTTGCCCCAACGTTCCGGCTTTCGCGGCGGTCGCCAGTGGGTCGGTGCCTTTCCCCAACGGGCGATCCACTTGCGGTCAAACCACTCGCCCCATCGAGGCGCCGCGCGAGACAGAAATCAGTGATATGGGGTTCGCCCGCCGGGTCCACCAGCACATTGGTCGGCTTCAAGTCCCGATGCAGTAAGCCGCGGGCATGGGCGTGGTGCACGGCGCGCGCTAGTTTTCCGACGAGCTCCGCCGACAACCCCCATCGCCCCGCGCCCCAGTTCGTCGCGGAGGGTATAGGGTCCGATCCTCACCCCCATCGGCACCACCGGCTCGTTGACGGATGTTTCCGTAACCTCAAACCCAACGCCTTCGAATGCGTCGACGTCACCGGCATCCAACCCCAAGGTCCGGCGCCCAATGCACCGCGGGCACAAGCCGGCCGCCACACTGGAGCCCAACGCCACCCGGCAACGCGGGCAGATTCGAAGCGAAGGTAAGGCGTCGCCCATTGGGGAAAGATTAGGAATTGAACCGCCGCGATGACGGCGAAACCGGAACTATGTTCACCGATTCATACCTCCGCGAAACTAGCACTCCAGCGACACTTTGCCATTTTTCGCGGAGCCTCTCGTTCCAACGCCGCACCCGCGGCCCGGTGGTGCGAGAGTCCGCGCGAGCCAGTCGACCTTTCAAAGAAAGTGTCGCTGGAGTGCTAGATCGCTTTGAGCTTGGCCCAATCGTTCACCAGGGTTCACGCCAGTAATTGCCGATGTTCAGCTTCCGCCTCTCCCAGTGTGCCGACCGTAGGCGCCACTTCAGTGAGCAAAAGCCCGACGGCGTCGGTCGCGCCACACGATTCAGCGGTCCTCGAGGCGTGGCAGCCACCCGTGATGGCATTCTCTACGTCGCGGATACCTGGAATCACACCATTCGAATGGGCACACCGGTCCCGGCGCGGGCGGCTCCACCCGGCCTGAGACTTGCGTCTGACGGAGCCTTGGATTGGTTAAGGGAGGGAACCGACTGGATTTTGGAAACCGTCCGGGTGTTGGGCCTGGAATCCGGCTGGGAGCCCGCCACCACCGGGATTCGTCAAGAAGGCAGCCGTGCGATCTTCTTGGTTACTCCAAACGAATTCCAACGCTACTACCGGCTGCGCGCCTCCGATTAAATCCTGTGCTGCGGCTTGCCCGACAGCGCTCATTCATCGAGCACTTCACGCGCCAACTATCGCACCCATTGTGCCTAAAATTGCCTCTCCGGTTGATAGCCGGATCGCCTTTCCCTTGCCGTTTTTCAAGACGGAAATATTGGCGATCGTGATACCGAATTTCTCAGCAAGTTTGGTGATGCTCATTTTTCGCTTCGCCAACCTGACGTCGATGTTAATGATGATTGCCCTGAGGGCCTCGTAATACCAATAAGTTATTTTCGGATTTTATATCCACGGCATTCTGCAAAATTCGCTCACAAATTGCCGCTGCTGTGGCGACGACGACTGATGCAAACGTAACGAGAATGCGCAGGAAAACCCCCGGCAGGCCGGTCCTGCGGGTCGCCTCTCATCGTGAAGATCACGCTTACGACCACAAAACAAATGATGGATATCGCACAAAATTTTATAGTCCGCAGGGTTTTCACGGCCGCTGGTGAGAATACTTTGTTTTAGCCGGTGTATCCCAACAGCTTGAATGCCTGAAAGAGTGCTACGAAAAATGGAATGGACGCGATATACGCAAACGCCAGAAAATGATCTTTGAAATAAATCTCAAACGTCGTGGCGTCCACATTCCGGCCTTCGAGGTGCGGCGCCCAAAGCATGAGGGCAAGCGCGCCAATGCCGATGAACACGATTACGATCTGAAGAAATATCGTTGAGCTTTTTCTCATCTTAAGAACTATAAATTATGAAGGGCCTCCCTCCCGCGGAGAGCAAATCGGTGAACAATGGGTGTCCAATATTAATACAACTCGATGAGAACAGTGGACGCGCAGCGGTTGATCCCGTCAAAACCACGGGACCCAACCGTGGTCCGTCCCGATGGGTGTTACCGAGGCGAAAAAACATATGGGCGGAGGGTACATTTTAATAGATCTAGATTTCATGGTAATAAGCCCCTGTTTTTCGCCCGTATAGGGTATTGATCCCCGGGGTGCTGGGTTCATAAACTCTGTTATGATTTGATCTCAAGATGAATCTCCTTGTTCGCGACGCCTATTTTGCACCCGCCATGAAACTGATTCCGACCCTCGACGCCTACCGCGAGGG
>JAYVTS010000143.1:0-3911 GCA_043788645.1 Verrucomicrobiota bacterium | reverse complement strand
GGAAAGTCCGGATTTTTGAAGGTGAAATAGATCATTCGGAGGGTCTCCAGCGAAGCGGCGTCTTGGGGGCCTACGAGTTGAAAATTCGCCTTCCTATTTTCCCGCAAATAGGGCGCGGTCAATTGCAAGGTGGCGTAAGGATCCGTCTCCGTCTGCGATCGGCGGACGTATTCATCTACCACACCGGTAAGATTGTTATAGGTGATCCCATAGCTCCCGTAGGAATACGGGGAGAAATAGGTCAACGGATTCGCTGCGGTATCTCCGATCAATCCGAGTACGTCGCGGTCATTGCTTGGACCGAGGATCGGCAACATGAGATAGAAGTCAGGACGCCATCCCCAATGTCCCAACGTTTGCCCAAAATCCGCATCAGATTTGGGAACCTTCCAATCAGCCGCCACGTCAAAAAGTCCGCCGGCCCCCAGTACGGTATTTCCTAAAAACCGCTTGGATTCATGGCCGACTCCGGCCCAGCGTCCTTGGAGAGCATTGTTGAGGAGCCGACCAGGAAAGAGAAGGTTGCGTCCAAAATTTGAAAGGGAAGTCCGGACGGGTTTAGGAACGAGGAAACGATAGACTCGACTGGTGGGTTTGATCACGTCGGTCATGAGTTCGCGGTTGAACACCCAGAAAATGCGATTCATTCGCTCCAATGGATCTGGTATTGATTTTGGCAGCACGATCGCTTCCACCGGCCGGTTGGTTGTTCGACTCACGGCATCCGTGGGTGCGGATTGCGCCCACGAAGCCAGCGCCAGAAAGAAGACCGCTACCGCTGGCAGGAGGTGGCGGATCGTCCCGGTGGGGTGAACTCCGCTCACGGAACCCACGGAACCCACGGGGCCAATGCTTTTCGTCCTGCTATTGAATCCAGTAAGGCAGGCGGGCGTTAATTGGCCAGGAGCCTCGGCCAATTCTCCCAAGCGGGTCGAAGGACAAGTGGCTGTAGTCATGAAAAAAATCGACTCATTCGGACGGTGTGCTGCTGAGACATAAAACGATGTCGGTGAATCAGAATTCTGATTCCACGCACAATGATGCTCAATTTCCATGTTGGTCAAATCGCCCCGCGAAATGAGCGGTCAAACGGTGGGGCGCTCAGGGCGGCGGAACGCGTTGTTCACGCCGCTTCAACTCACGCCCTTGAACCCGTAAAGGCGACGCCAAGCAGTCACGATGGCCCTCATCAAACAAAGAGAGCAAGCGAGTGAAGGGCATTCGAAAGTAGGCCGCCCGGGTCAATCCGTAAACGAACGTACCGCATCCACCACGAAGGCGGCTTGTTCGAGTGTCAAATGGGGTCCGATGGGAAGGCTGAGGACTTCCCTGTGAATAGCCTCAGAGATGGGGAACGACCCCGCCCCCAAGCCTAACCCGAGGTACGCGCTTTGTAGATGAGGCGGTGTCGGGTAGTGGATGACGGTGCTCACACCACACTTCTCGAGATGGGTCCGCAACGTGTCCCGGTGTTGGTGTCGAATCACAAACAAATGCCACGCGGGTAAAGCCCAATCTGGAACCCAGGGCAGGATCAGATTTGAAGATTTAAGTTCTGACAAGTAAAACGCCGCAATCTCAGCACGACGCGCATTCCATGCGTCCAGGTAATCGAGCTTCACCTTGAGGACAGCAGCTTGGATTGGGTCGAGCCTCGAATTGACCCCCTGCACTTCATGGACATACTTGGTTTTTGAGCCGTAGTTCGCCAGGGTTCGGACGCGTTCAGCGAGTTCGGGATGGTGGGTGGTCAACGCTCCGGCGTCACCCAAGGCGCCCAAATTTTTTCCAGGGTAAAAACTCCAGGCCACCGCATGCCCGTGAGAACCCACTCGAACGTTGAAATACTTGGCGCCTTGAGCTTGCGCAGCATCTTCGAGAACCAACAACCGATGCCGTTTTGCAATCTCGAGAACCGGAGATAAATCGACCGGCTGACCGTATAAATGCACGGGCAGAATGACTTTAGTTCGAGGCGTAATAGCGGCCTCAATCTGGGTGGGATCGAGATTGTACGTTCTTTCGAGCGGTTCAACCGGTACGGGGATCGCCCCAACCATACTGACTGCCAACCAGGTGGCGATGAAGGTATTGCTGGGTACGAGTACCTCATCGCCCGGTTGGACATCCATGGCCCGTAAACCGAGGGTGAGAGCATCCAAACCATTGCCCAACCCTACGCAGTGCTTGGCATTGACATAAGCGGCAAATTGCGTTTCAAAAGCAGTCACCTCCGCGCCAAGAACGTACCAACCGCTCTCGAGCACCCGGGCGACGGCCGCATCCAATTCGGGTTTTAAGACTTGATAGGTTGCGCGGACATCCAGAAACGGAACTTTCATGGGTTCACAGCCTTCAAGAATTGACCGAAATTACGATAATAATCCGCTTCATCATACGGTTCGGAAGCCAGAACCAAACACACTGAACCTGACGAAAAATTTTCGAGTTCCCGCCAGACGAGTCGGGGAATATACAACCCAAAATAGGGACGATTTAAGAAAACTCTTTGCTGCTTAAAACCATCATTTAGAACCACATCAAAACTTCCAGAAACGGCAATGACTAGCTGTTGTAAAGCTCGATGGGCATGTCCTCCACGAGCTTCTCCACCCGGGACATCGTACAAGTAATAGACACGCTTTATATCAAATGGGATATACCGATGACCTTCAATAAAAGTTAAATTACCTCTAGGATCAGATATTTTGGGTAATTCAAGAATCTTTACCTGATTTAGCATCATAGGTTTTTGCCTTCTGGATTCAAATAGCGAGTGATCTGAGCAGGGTTTCCCATAACGATCGCGTACTCTGGAACATTCTTGGTGACCACCGAACCCGCTCCCACCATTGCTTTCATGCCAATTGTGATGCCTGACAGAATAGTGGCATTGGCACCGATGCTTGCGCCCGCACGAACTAACGTCTTTGAAAACGAGTCCGGATAATGTTTAGATCGCGGGAAAAGATCATTGGTAAAGGTCACATTCGGACCAATAAAAACATCGTCTTCAAGGGTCACCCCATCCCAAAGTTGCACCCCGCATTTGATGGTCACACGGTTGCCGACACGCACATCGTTCTCAATAAAAACGTGATCACAGATATTGCAGTCTTCACCAATGTTCGCTCCCGGCAGCACATGGGCAAAAGCCCAAATTCGGGTTCCTGAACCGATTTTTTCGGCCTCAACTAAGGCCTGCGGATGCTTAAAAAATGCCATAAATCGCTACTGATAGACATCCGATACTTTAACTAATTTTCACATGAAATGAGATCTGCCACACGTAACTCTTTCACCGTCAGGGTGCCGTGCTTAAAATAACTGATAGGAAAATTGTTTTTAACACTCCTCGATGAGGTAGTTTTTTTTGTCAATAAATTCATCCGAAGAAACTAACCCTTCCGCCTAACGTGTCAAGGCATCCATTTCCCTCAGGGAGGCGGTCGGGTGCGGGCAAGCGACCTTTGATATGTTCCCCTGTTTTCTCGCTTCCGCAACTGAACTACAGGGAGGGATGCAAGCAGAAGAAAATGGACGCACGCTCGCCGTGCCCCGGCCCTCTCCCCCGAGGAGAGGGGGAAATGAGGCGTGCAGCGTGGCCTTGCCACTTCTCCCACGGACCGCGGTTGTGTCCCGTGCTTTTGACGGGATCAACCGCTGCGCGCTCGCTGATCTCCGCGTGTGGTTTGAATCAATCGTACGCGCCTCTTCCTAACCACGTTTCTGCGGACGGTCGCCGCGACCCATCCGCGGTCCGCTGAAGGGCGGCTTTGCCGCCGCAGTTCCCACGACCTAGCGGTACAACTGCCCTGGGCGTCATGGGCGGCGATAGCGCTTTAGGCCCCTCCCTGAGTGATCCAACTTTGTCCGGTCGCCCTCTTGGGCGGGTGGTACTAGGCTGAGAC
>JAYVTS010000142.1:0-2907 GCA_043788645.1 Verrucomicrobiota bacterium | reverse complement strand
ACAAGGGACAGGCGGTTTGAAAAGGCAGGTTTCAAATCATAATAAAACATGTTAGTTATATTGACTATCAAATTTTACAAACCGTCTGTCCCTTGTTTTATGCCAATCGTTAGCGCTGACACACAGTGGAAGATTGATCGTGGGTGAATCAGACCCGACCGGCGGAAATGTAGACGCCCGCGCAATCACGGCATTGCCGCTTTACCCGGTCCCCACCCAGACGACACCAGGAGCATGGGGAGCGACTATCGGCGGAGCTGCGGTCGACTACAGTGACGGATTTGTCAATGACCCCAATAGAAGAATAAATCTAGCGGGAACCATCAACAGCGCTTCATGGGCACCGCTGAACACCTTGCCGCCAACTACAGTGGCATGGCGAATAAAATCAGCTAATATCTCGCCTATCGCTCCCGCAACGAGTTTTCTATTGTGTCCGAATCAATTTGGTGGGATTGCGGTCGCCCCAGATGGGGGCATCTGGACTGCGGATGCTGGCTTAGTCGCTGGGGGGACGCCCGGCGGTCACCTTGTGCGGATCGCTGGCAACAGTCCTTTGATGGGCGGGAGCTGGACCACTCTGCAAGGCGGGAATCGGCGAACGGGCGCATTCAACGTAACTCCGGAATATGTCATCGCCGAACTGGGCTCGTATATAAGCTCCGGCGCAGGAATTCAACAGGTCTACGCCGTTCATCCCAACGGGTACTCCATTGGCGCCAGCCAGGGATACTACAACTACCCGAGTTCTTCCTATCAGCGCGTTCCAAAAGTCTGGTCTGGCACCGTGCCTCGTGCCTTGTCGGGGACGGCATTGCAGCCCAGCACATGGTTCGATACCATTGCCCAGGCATTGAATTCATTCGGGGATGTAGTGGGCTGTTGGGAGGGGCACAACGCTCCACTGGTATGGGAAAATACGTTGGCCGCGAATTCACTCGCAGTCCAACTGCCCGTTGAACCGGGGTCCTCCCTGACTAGAACCACAGGAATCAATGATTCCAAAACTGTGGTTGGATTCGGTACATTCAGCAGTTCCAGCAAAGTATACCGTTGGGCCAAGGATTCTTCGGGCAATTGGCAATTCACGGGACTTTCGATACCCGGCGGTTTCCCAGCGGAAGCCAGCGGAGTGACGGCGGCCGGATCCATTTTCGGTCGAGCAAAATTCGACGGTAGCCATTGGAAAGGTTACTATACTCTTCCAAACCCGATCGCTCTCCTGGGTGCCTTTCAACTCGGGGATTTTGGAGGCGGGCAATCCGAAGTTACTGCGGCTAGCGATTACGTGGGGGTTGCAGGGCGTGCCCTGGATTCAGGCAATCGTTGGGAGTCGTTTTTGGTTCGCGGAACTCTGGATCACCAACTGACCCTCGGCGCCGGAGATCAATTGCCACCATTGCTCCCTGCCGGAAGCGCGAATACCTCGTTTGCTCATGGCCTCAATCGATCATGCGTTGTTGTGGGTGAGACGACTGACAACTCCAACAACGGAGTGACCCATGCATTTGTATGGTCGCCAGGTAGGGCAAATTTGGTCGACCTTCAAAATTACGTCATTGGCACCAGCCTCGTGCTCAAAAGTGCAGTCGCGGTTACTGACAGCGGAGTCATTATCGGAACTGGAACCTCTAGCGGACTTCCCAGAAATTGGATTGCCTACCCGGTATTTAAGACGAATTAATAATTGTCAAGATGAATCGACGCCACTTTGCGATTCAGAATTGGAAATTGGGCTCTTCCCGCGGCTGGGCACCGAGCCGCCGGAGAACCCGGGGACTGGCGTTTACTTTGATCGAATTGTTGGTGGTAGTAGCTATAATTGGCATTTTGGCGGCGATGCTTCTCCCAGCCTTGAGTGCCGCCAAAGCCAGGGCTCAAGCGGCTGTCTGCATCAGCAACCTTCGGCAGTGCCAAATAGCCTGGCAGTTGTATCTACATGATAATAACGATCAATTTGTTCCCAATAATCCGTATTTCAGCCAACTTTCCTCGGAGTTTTCCCAAAGCTGGTGCCTTGGCTCCATGGAATACGGCCATTCTGATGGAACCAATATTTCTAATTTGATGGGTGATCGCGGCACTTCTCTCGGCAGGTACCTCCAAGACTTTCGAGTATTCAAGTGCCCCTCGGACCGGTCAGTAACCACTCTGGGCAGCCTAAGGTATCCACGTGTAAGGTCCTATTCAATGAACAGCGTGATTGCAACCGATTTTCGAGATCCATCTAGACGCGACGGATGGTTTGGATTTGCCATGAAGGATTTGCCGAGTCTCCAGAGGACAGACGTTATTGTTTTTGTTGAAGAGCACGCGGACAGTCTCGACTCATGTGCATTCGGTATCGACGCGACCCTGTTGAGGGGAGCCGTCTGGGGCGGTGGATACCCAGGATCTCGTCACAATCATTCAGGCGGATTTACTTTTGTCGATGGCCACGTCGAGATGCACCGGTGGCTGGGGGACGCGGGAAGATTCCCAGAAACTGGAATGCCCTGGTATCTTACGGCCACGTTTCAATGGACTCAGTGGGATTCATCACCGAATAGCCGGGACTTCGAATGGTACTATAGACGAAGTCAACGTCTCTGGAGCGATCAAGAGCCATTCCCGTGAAACCCTCCAAGCCTGTACTAGCTATTTACGGTCACCCAATACACGGTACACGGTACAGGGTACGACAAGAATGTCGTCACATTGCTATTAGATGATTGACTGTGCGAACGACATGGCAAACGAAGCTCGCTGCGAGCAGTCTTTGTCGAGGCTTTCGATAGGACGGACGGTGCAGAGGAAGTTGAAATTGCAAAAACAAGGGACAGGCGGTTTGAAAAGGCAGGTTTCAAATCATAATAAAACATGTTAGTTATATTGACTATCAAATTTTACAAACCGTCTGTCCCTTGT
>JAYVTS010000141.1:0-4611 GCA_043788645.1 Verrucomicrobiota bacterium | reverse complement strand
ACCTGCCGCTACATCCTCGGGACCCTCGGTCTCCTTCCAATCGCCCTCGGCGCGGTCACCAATTTCCAACTCGATCCCGCTCGCAGTTCCATTTCCATGAGCGGTACCGTGGTGGCCCTGAACCAATCGTTAGCTCTCCTAGAACAAGGCCCGGGTAGTTTGACGGCGGCTTACAGCGGAACGTTGCAAGCTGACGTTCAATCCAATTCCATTGAGTTCCTCGGCGGTACCCTCGTCTCGCCCGTCGAAGCCAATCCGTGGCAACCTGGACTGGCTGGCGCCCCCGGACAAGCCTTGGCCAGCTATGGAGCGAAGGCCTCGATCCAAGTGGTGATCTTCAGTGCCAACGCCGTGGCCGCTTCACGCGGAATCGTCTTCCTGGGTCGAAGCCTCCCACTGCCCTTGTCGTCGGGTTCGTTCCCAGCGGGAGGCTTAGTGATCCAATTTAAGGACGGCACCAATTCGGTAGTCGATTATCGCGTGACGGGCGCGCTCAGTGTCAACGGGAGTAAGGTATTGGGTGGATTGCTGACAAACAATGTCGTTAAACTCGGCTCGGTGAGCACCGTGTCAGGCGTCCAAACTCTCACCCTTCCCATTAATTCCTCTTACTCTTTCAGCCTGGATTCAACCGTCGGTCCGGTCATTTACAATCTGACTTTTACCGGCCAATTGGTGGCGACCCAAGGGGCCGTTGAGGTCAATCCTATTATTGCCTTTGAACCGGTGGCGAGTCCCGGTGGCCCTTTGGTGCTCAAATTTTCGAATGAGAAATTTAAACTGCAACGGACGCCTGGCCTGGCCCCGCCGACTTGGGCGGATGTCTTAGCACCCTCCCCGGCCAGCCTTCCAACCTCACAACCCGGCGAGTATTTCCGGGTCGTACCCAAGTAAAACGGGAAATCATTCAATCCGCCGGATAGCGCCATCGACACCCAAGCGGGCGGCGAACGACAACGTGTTTTCCGCTAGGCAAAACGGCACGTCCGCCGCTAATTCCGGCAGTCGAAGGAGTCGCCGCCCATTGCGCGAATGTTCAGCGGTGCCCGCCAACAAATCACCGCGAGCAACCAGATAGAGGTTGCGAGCCATCCGCACCGAATCCGATATCTTCGCACCCGCCCAGGTCGGCCACAGAGCCTCCGCCAACGCCCCGAGCCCCAAGACATCCTCATAGGCCGCTTGGTCCACCGTACCCGCCCCCACCAATAACAATTCCGGCAATCCTAGCGCCGTAATCGCCGCGGCGGTCGCCCTGATATTGAGGAACGCCCCGGGCAACACCACCCCAGCATGGGCACAACCCCGCAACGCCTGGGTGCCATTCGTGGTCGTGCTTACAATCGTCCGGCCCGCGATCCGATTCGCACGGAATTCTCTCGGAGAATTGCCCAAATCGAACTCAATCCCGCCAGTCAGGGCTCCGGTAATCCGCATTCCCTCCCGTTCGCCCGCCAACAAAACCTCGGGCCGCCGCGCTTTCCAAGCGAGGGCTTCAGGAATATCGAGCACCGGGACCACCGCTTCCGCTCCGTTCGCCAACGCCGTCAGCAGCGTGGAGGTCGCGCGGAGAACGTCAAAGACGACACAGGCCGTCCGGCTGAGATCCTGATTTCGAAGCAGGCCCACTTCCGCAGGCGCGAGCAGGGCATTGATTCGGGTCATGGTAATTATCTTATAAACCAAGCAGGTTCCGAGCCATCTGCCAATCCTTCCACGCTGTTCCTTCCCGCCAATCTGGGGTACGCTTCAGCCCCGTTTTGAGACGGCAGAACTCCATTGCCGCCCAAGAACCGTCCGCACGTAATGAAACAAATACTGCTGGGCATAACCCGCCTGGGGGCCAAAATGGCTCTCGCTGAACCGACGCAAACGATCAGCATTCACTTTTCGCGCTTTTGGAAAATACAATTGCTGCAATGCTTTCTGAATCCAGACGTCGACGGGAAATGCATCTTGTCGCCGGTAAGCAAACAGCAACACACAGTCGGCAATCTTCCGACCCACGCCCGGGAACCGCTCTAGCTCAGCGCGAGCGAATGCCGTAGGAATTTCCTTTAATCGCAGGAGATCCACTTCGCCATTTTGAATCATGCGAGCAGTGCCGAGAAGATACGGAGCGCGGAAACCGAGCTTGCAAGCCCGCAATTCCGCCTCACTCGCCGCCGCCAATCGCGCCCAACTCGGAAACGCCCAAGTCATCGGCCCGCCTGGACCCGGGTCACTCAGCCCCGCCGGAATCGGTTCCCCAAACCGTTCAGCCAAGAGCCGGACGCAATCTTGAATCTGCACAATTTGTTTGGTCGAGCTGAGAATGAAACTGGCGAGGCATTCCCAAGGATCCTGTCGCAGCAGCCGCAATCCAGGCGACGACGCGGTCGCCGCCCGCATCGGGTCGTCATCGGGAAACGTCGCCACCAAGGCCTCCAAATCGTCGTCCAACGCCAAATAGTTGACCAACCAAGCCCAATCCGAAATCGGCCCAGGTGTTTCAATCGAGAGCCGAGCGCCACTGGGCCGGAGCCGTACCCACCGGCCCAGAATCACGCCTTCCCAGGCGTCGTCCACGCGTTTCCAACGAAACGCCTGCCCCCCTGCCAGGGTGGCAGGAAAATCATAGGTCGGGAGCAGAAATTCAACGGAGGCCACGGCCAATGAAAAGTCGTAGTCGATGGAATTCTCGGCCCCGATACAACACCGGAAATTCTCCGAGATCCGTGAGTTCCGTAAATTGCGCCTTCAATTCGTCAAGCGGCATCGTCGGTGGTTCATCCGATTGAAACACCACCAGAAAATCGGCTCCCCGCCGATCCCGATATTCATATTCGGGCCAGAACCACAGCTGGTTGTTCGGTTTTTCATTTCGCCACGCCAAAACCAAGGGATCGGGTGTCCCCACTCGTGAAATATTTTTTGGGAGATAGAAACTCAGAACGCCCGCATAGCCATAGTGATAACACAGGATATGAGTCGGCCGACCTGACGCCGCGAGCTTCACGTATTCAGCGCCCACAACCCTCGCGGTTTCTCGGAAACCTCGGAGTCGTCGCAAGGGATCCATTCCAGCCGGTAACGGGCCTCCGATGAATTTTGCGGCCCAGTTTGTTTCGTGGACTAATCCCAACAAAGGAAATCCCACGGCGAAACCGATCTGAAAAAGCCGCCGCAACCAAAGTCCGGCCGCCGCCGACAATCGACTCCCAACCATCAGAGCAAAGAGCAACAGCGGCAGAATCGCGGGCGCAACCCAGTTCGGCAGCACCCGAGCCCGCAGCGTATAACCCAAATAAAACAAAAACACCGGTGCGCCCATGGCTAAGAGGTATCGAAATACCGCGCCGTCAGGATCCGCCTCAGAACCCCTTTCTAGCACCGTCCGCCAACGCCCGTACAGGGCCACTGCCAATCCAATTGCGACATAAAAGAAGGGGTTAAACAGCAACGGCTCTACGAGCATGAAATCGATCCAATACCGCAATGTCGGTCGCCACACATTTTGTAAACCACCGCGTTCCGCTAGATGCGTCAATCCCACCCGCCCATGCTGCAAGTTCCAGAGCACCACCGGAACGACCGCCACCAGATTTAATCCCAGAGCCAGCCAGGGCCCCGGCCGTCGCAATTGCCGTCGCGCTCGCGGCCAAACAGCAAACACGATCGCAAAAGCGGCGATTTGAAATGGTGAAAAGTATTTGCACAGAAATCCACCCGCTAACCCCACGCCGACGAGTAACCACTGCCCGGTCGAATCCTCCTGAATCGCCCGCCATCCCGCAAACATGGCTAAACTCCAAAAGAAAACGGTTAACGGATCCACCGTTAACATGAGTCCGCCCAGGGCAAACACCGGGACCGCATTCAATCCCAGCAACGCCCAAAAGACGGTCCGTGCAGGGACAAGCCGCGCCAAGAAACGGAGCGTCATGACAGCGACTCCCGCCGAAATCAAAGGGGATAAAAACCGAACCCCCAACTCCGTATCACCCGCAATATGAGTCCCAATCCATTGCGCCAATCCAATTCCGAGTGGCTTGCTATAATAAGACCAATCGAGGTGTTTAGACCATAGCCATTGATAAGCCTCATCTTCGCTTAAGTCGATCACCCCGGCGGCCTGATAGGCGAATCGTCCGATCATCGTTACCCCAATCAGGACATATCCCAATCGCAACCATTGGAGTGAAGCGACCGCGGGATCGAACCTGCGGACGAGCTGAGCCGCTTCCGTCGTGGGAATTTTCTGGTCAGGTTTTAAAACGGACGGAGCTTCAACCCACCAGAGCGGGAACCAACGCCGACCGGCCCACCGCCAAATCTCTTCCGTCAACAGTGCCAGCCCCCAGGCATAGGTTGTTCCCAGAGCCCAGCCTGCAATCACATCGCTTGGAAAATGAACCCCATTGTAAATCCGCGAGAGCCCCACGCCGCCCGCGAGGGGAATCGTCCAACGTCGACTCCGCGGATAAAACAGTGCCGCAACCACGGCCAACGCGGCGGATGCGGCCGCGTGTCCGCTGGGCATTGAAAAACTGGTTCCCTTCCCGGTTCCTGGCGGCAGACGAGTTTCCGGGTGGTCCACAAAGGGCCGAGGGCGAACGATGGCTTTTTTTA
>JAYVTS010000140.1:0-2229 GCA_043788645.1 Verrucomicrobiota bacterium | reverse complement strand
CGAAAAGGCGGCGGCGTTTGGTGCTGATCGAGAGGCGAGAACCTAGTGGAGTGAGTTCGGGTAGCCCGATTCTTATATGTCGATTGTTCGTCCTTGGCCCTTCACAAAAGGGACAGTCAAATTATCGAACAGATTTCACATTCGAATAATAAAACATGATAGTTATATTGACTGTTATATTTTTCAATTCGCCTGACACTTTTTTGAATCTTTGAACTTGCCGGAATCACCGACGCCGCGATTTCGGCCCACGAATACCGTCTGCAACATCGTTGGAGCGCGGTGAGCGGCAGCTCCGAAATTCTCCGGCTGACTCACGGAAAAGGCCCACTGAAGCGACGCCTTGCCGCCCTGAAGCTGCGGACCGAAATGGTGTCCGACGACGAGACCTCCGCCAGCGAATACTACTATTATGCAGCGGTTCTGGGTCAAGACCTCAAGCTTGGTGCCGGCATCCCTCCAGCGATAAGTATCTAATTATTCTCCAACGATTTAGTCCCCTTGCAAAAATCTGCGTTTTAAAAAACGACATCGTTGACATTCCAAAATGGAGGTTCTTCTTGGATGAAGCCTAATAAGTAGATAAAATCCGCAAAATACTTATGAAAAAGAAACTCGTCGCGTTGGCCCTCAGCACGGTGACCGACTCTTCCGCCATGGCCGTCAATGGGCCAATTCCATTCACTTGGAGTAACGTCCCGGTCAATGGCGTCCCGACCGGTATTGCCAATATCCCGGGAGCCATTCTCGGTGGGGGCGAATTGTTGGTTGGAGTTCAAGTGAGTTTCAGCGGGACAGTGGACGGCACTGTTCTCTTTACGCCGACTACAACCACGACGGCCACGGCTACTCTGGCTGGCAACCATTCTCTGGCGTTCGGCAGCTTCAACCCGGTTGCCGTGAATGCAGTCAGCACTTCTTCGCCCGTCATACTTGTCCCTGGCGGAACAGCGGTCAACCTCTCTACCGGTTCCAGCCCGATAGGTGGACCCCCCCAACCGTTTCCGATCTCGCGGGCTTTATCGGTGGCACAATTCCGGTATCGATTTGGTTCACGGGCGCTTTGAGAGTCAACACCACCCCGCAGACCCAATTCACTGCCACGCCCCTTGTAACATCTTCCGGCAGCGGCACGGTCACCTCCTTGGTGGAAACCGGGGTTCCCGAAGCCGAGACATATGTCGCGGGACTCGCTCTGCTTGGCATGGCCGGATACGGCTACTATCACCGCTCCGTTCGCGCCTAAGCGAACGATCGCCGCAGAGTATCGAAAAGCCAATTGCTAACAATACCTTTTGGCTTTCTCACGCAAAAGCCGCTAGTTTGGCGTCGAAAACAAGGGACAGAAAGATAGGGAAGCAGATTCCACATCATCATGCTCCAGGCGATTTATGATCCCAAGACGTTTCGCGTCCAGGGGCATCAGTTAATTGATCAACTCGCTGATCACTTAACAGCGGCGCTCCAGGGTGGGCCACGCCGGGTTTCCAACTGGCACTCGCCCGAGGCGGAGCTGGCTCATTGGTCGGGACGATTGCAAGAGGCACCGCGGTCGGTCGATGATTTTTTGCGCGAGGTGATCGAACGTTCCATCTGCCTGCATCATCCGCACTATGTCGGGCATCAAGTTGGGGTCGTGGCGCCAACCGCCGCCCTGGCTGGATTGGTCTCGGCGTTATTGAATAATGGTTCAGCCGTGTATGAAATGGGGAGTGCATCGACGGCACTCGAACGTTGGCTGGTGCAACAAACTTGCCGTCAGGTCGGCTTCCCGACCGGCGATGGTTTTCTGACTTCCGGAGGAACTTTGGCGATGCTTTCCGCCGTGTTGGCGGCTCGGGCAGATCAGTTAGGGCCTACCACTTTTACCGCGGGAACCCCCAACCATTGGTCGATCATGGCTTCAGCAGAGTCCCACTATTGCGTGGCCCGCGCGGTACAGGTCCTGGGCGGCGGGAGCGAGGGCCTCATCAAGGTGCCCGCCGACGCACGATTCAAAATGAGAGTGGACTTGCTGGATGAACTTTACGAAGCCGCCTGTGCTCGGGACCGGAAGCCTTTCGCGCTGGTGGGCAGCGCGTGTACGACATCGACCGGTTCGTATGATGACCTGCGAGCGCAGGCCGAATTTTGTCGGCGCCGAGGCGTCTGGTTTCATGTTGATGGTGCCCACGGAGCTGCCGTGGCATTTTGTCCGGAATTGAAATCAAAGATTGCGGGCCTGGAATT
>JAYVTS010000139.1:0-4716 GCA_043788645.1 Verrucomicrobiota bacterium | reverse complement strand
GGTGCCGCCGGTTTCATTCGTGCGTAGCGCATCCGAAAACCGTGGCAGGGGTTCGGACGACGGACAAGACTTATTTATCAATCCAGCCGTCCCTTTATTGACATCTAATGGACATGTAAATGTAAATAGCATGTGTATTATTATCTTTATCTTTTTCCATATTTTAATCCTCCTGTCCCTTGTTAAAAGCCACTGTTCCTAAAAGCCATCAAAAAGCTGTTACCATTGAGCTAAACTTATGTTTTAAGGTGAGTATTGGAATGGATCTGTCGTTTGCTGAGGGGCGGAGCTGCGATTGAAAACTAACCACTTAGGTCTGTTTAACTCCGCTCTCCCAGACTCGTCTACTCTACTGAAGCGGCCAGCGGGTCGCGCTCCGTAGAAATATTCCTTCTCGACGGCGTTAAATTCTCGACCCAATTACCACGGCAGACTAAATGTTTTAACAAAACTATAGGCTTTCGTGGCTTCGACGACGCCTTCTTTTATTCCTAGCCCGCTGTCTTTGAGTCCACCAAAGGGACTGTTCTCAACCCGATATCCCGGCACTTCATTCACATTGACCGACCCACATCTGAGCCCCCGAACCGCTTTCAACGCCGAGTTGAGATTCGTTGTGACAATCCCAGCGCTCAACCCGTAGGCGGTCGAATTGGCTACCTCCAGGGCGTCATCCAAATCCTGCACCTCCAGGATGGGGGCAAGGGGGCCAAAACTTTCACAAACTACCATCCGACATTCTCGCGGCACGTCTCCGATGACGATGGGGGGTAACAACGCGCCGTGTCGCTCTTCACGGTAAAGCACCTGAGCCCCGGCGGCCTCCGCGTCTTTCACCACGTTCTCAAGATAGCTGGCCGAGGCTTCATCAATGACTGTCCCGACCCATGTGGCTTCGTCAAACGGATCGCCACAGCGGTATTCGCGAGCTTTTTTAACGAGTTGGCGGGTAAATTCTGGAGCAATGCCCGCTTGAACCAGAATTCGTTTTACGGCGGTGCAACGTTGGCCGGAATTTCGGAAACATCCTTCGGCGGCGAGCACGACCGCGAGTTCAAGATCGGCATCGTCGAGGACAATCAACGGATCATTGCCGCCGAGTTCGAGAATGAGTTTCTTATAGCCGGCGGTTGCGGCAATGCGTTTGCCCACCGGTACACTCCCGGTAAACGCGACCAACTCGACGTTGGTATGTCGGACTAACACTTCCGCAACTTCTGCTGTGGGTCCCAACAACACGCTGAGCATGGGAAGGGGCAAGCCCGCGGCATAGAGGAGTTCAGCAAATTTGAGCGCCGTCAGCGGAGTTTTTTCTGATGGTTTCAGAATCATCGGCGTCCCGGCGGCAAGGGCGGGGGCTAGCTTGTGGGCCACTTGGTTCAGCGGATGATTGAAGGGGGTAATCGCGACTGCGCACCGTAAAGGTTCACGGGTAGTGAAGAGCTTCCGACTCTTGCCGTGAACCGAAGTGTCGCCCGAAAAAATCTGGCCGTCGTCACGCAATGCTTCCATAGCGGCGAAACGGAGCACGTCGAGGGTTCGACCGACTTCATAGCGAGTTTCACGAAGGGCGAGACCCGATTCTGAGGTCATTAAACGTGCGAATTCTTCCCGGCGTTGATCTAGAGCGGTTCGAGTTTTTTCGAGGATTTCGGCGCGTTGATAGCGAGTCGGCGTTTCGCGGAAGCCTAAGGCCGCGGCAATGGCGGCTTCGGTGTCCGCTCGGTTTGCCAGTGTGACGGTGCCGACGAGCGCTCCACCATAGGGAGAGTTCACCGCCAGCGTGGCGGTAGATCGTATTGCTTCTCCAGCGAGCAGGCTGGTCAGATTCATAGGCGTGGGAAGATCAGAACTGGTGCCTAGAGGGTTCCGTTACAGGTGAACTCAAAGATGTCAAAATTCCGCACATCGCCACGCGCCTGTTGGGCATGAATCGGCCCCAGTGGTTGACTCAAAACAAACGGCACCATTTCTTCATACCGCCCCCCGTGGGAGCGCAAGCCGCCGTCGAGGGCTTTGAGATCATGGTAAGCCGGGGTGCGACCGAGAACCACATCGCGTCCGGAACTGACGACTAAATCACCGATGCGATCTGGAGGCAGTTCTAGAAGTCGCGCTGCGGTGGTGCGGGGGTGGACCTCCACAATTCCGGGAAGGCTAAGCAACCACTCGGTGACAGCACTGGCAAAGGTGGCTTCCTGCGCTCGGCTGGGGGGTAAATGCACTTGGGCAAAACTGCCCAATGCACCATGGTGCGCGACGTACGGATCGGTGATGGGCAATATGACCCGAAATCCGGGTCCAAATTTTTGGACTAATTCGGATTCTAAATAGATGATGTTGGGGGTGCCGTCGGCCCGTTGTTTGGCGTTCATTCCGTGATCGGCCGTCACACCGATCACGGCGCTGAGTGCGAGGAGTTCGCCGAGTTCAACATCAATAGCCGCATAAAATTCTAACGCTTCGGGCGCCTCCGGAGCGAATTTGTGCTGCATGAAATCCGTGGTGCTGAGGTAGAGAAAATCCGCCCGCTGACTCGCGAGGAGTTTTACGCCGGCTTTCAGAACATAGACGGACGCGTGGCCGCTGTAGATGGGGGGAGTTGGGCCAACGAAGGCTTCGACGTTTTCGATTCCGTGGCTGGGGATTTGGGCTTCACGGGCTTTCTCTGAAGAAAACGCGATTCCACCAGCGGCCCCGGGTCCCACCAAGCCGTGCGCGAAAATGTCGCGCAGTTTTTCCTTGGCGGTGACGACGGCCACCCGCCGTCCGGAACGGTGGGCGGCCGGAAAGAGTGTTTCGGCTCGGAGAAACTTCGCTGAGTTCATCATCACCTCTTGTTCGGTCGTGGAGTCGTAGAAAAAATTCCCACCAATACCATGCACCGCGGGCGGTGTACCGGTGACAATCGAGCTATTATTGACGTTAGTAAAAGTGGGCATCGCGGCGCGAGCGAGACCGCGGTAGCCACCCAGGCTCATTTGTTGCAAGTGCGGCATTCGCCCGCGAACCAAGGCCGCATCGAGGTACTCATCGGCCGAACCGTCAAGGCAGACGACGACCACTGGGCGGGCCGGGGGGGAATAGGTCCGACGATTGACGGTGAACGGCAGAGAGGCGGGGGCATTCATAGGCGACGAACGATTGAACAATCTTTCGATGACGAGGTCGGTTCCTGATGTCGGTAGAGTGGGTAACGGACCGGTTCACGGGTGTCAGGTGACATTTTTTTACTTGCGTTTTTTGCGCAATGGGCCGATTGCTTGGGTAGGTTCGGGTGGAAGGGTTGCCCAGTTCTTTCTATTTTCCGGTTTTCCCTGCTGGGTGCGTGATTCGAGGTAAAGTCCTTCGACCTTGTTGAAAAACTAGGGGGGCATCAAAGCGGTTTTAAGTGATTAACGCCAGGCCTACCTATTACAGGAAGGCGGGCTTCACCCGCTGCTCCCACCTGTTCCTTCGGTAGAAGGGACCTGCCTCAAACGGCTTTGGCGGGGTTTTTTCTGGCGGTGGTTGGGGTTCGGCTGATTCAGCCAAACGCTGGCCACCGCCCTTTCCTTTCGCCGCCGAGAATTTCCACGATACTCTGGACGTGGCGCAGTCTGATCTATTTCCCGCTCCGAAAACAAATCCGGACACCCCGTCTCCGGGCGTGTCCACTGGACCCTTGAACCAGGGGGGGGCCGATCACACGACCACTTCGGCTGTTCCCCTCGCCGCTCGGATGCGACCTCGGACTCTAGCGGAATACGTCGGTCAACAACACATTTTGGCTCCTGGCCAATTATTGCGCCGGGCAATCGAAGCGGATCGTGTCCAATCCGTCATTTTTTATGGCCCGCCAGGCACGGGCAAAACCTCGCTAGCACAAATCATCGCGGCCCAAACTCGGGCTCGATTTGAACGGTTGAACGGAGTGGAATCCAACGTTTCGGACATGCGCCGAGTGCTCAGCGGGGCGACCAATCGCCTGCAGAATACCGGTCAGCCGACAATTTTGTTTATCGATGAAATTCATCGTTTCAATAAGGCGCAACAAGATGTCTTGTTACCGGATGTGGAGAGTGGCGTGGTGAAACTGATCGGGGCCACAACTCACAACCCTTTCTTTTTCGTCAATTCACCGCTGGTTTCGCGCTCGCAGGTCTATGAACTCAAGCCCCTGACCGAAGCGGATATTCTCGCCCTGCTGCAACGTTCGTTGAAGGATGGCGAACGGGGCCTTGGGCATTTGCGTATTCGAACCGACGGTGTTGCGTTGGCGCATTTGGCTCGGATCTGTGATGGGGATGCCCGCAAAGCCCTTAATTCATTGGAGATTGCGGCGCTAACCACCCCACCGGGTGAAGACGGGTTCATTGTCCTCGACCTGGCGGTAGCGGAAGCCTGTATTCAGAAAAAAGCGGTGGTTTATGACGGCGACGGCGATGCTCACTATGATACAATCAGTGCGTTCATTAAATCAGTCCGAGGATCTGACCCGGACGCGAGTCTCTATTGGCTCGCCAAAATGATCCATGCCGGTGAAGATCCGCGATTTATTGCCCGGCGGCTGGTGATTTTAGCGGCGGAAGACATCGGGCTTGCGGACCCGATGGCTCTAGTATTGACGCAAGCGGCGGCCCAGGTTGCAGAGTTTGTGGGTTGGCCCGAGGCCCGCATTCCCATTGCGGAAGCGACGATTTATCTAGCGACGGCGCACAAGAGCAATTCGGTGAT
>JAYVTS010000138.1:0-26070 GCA_043788645.1 Verrucomicrobiota bacterium | reverse complement strand
CGGGTGCCCAGAGGCAACCTTCTGAATGCACCGATGGACATTTCTGCTTGCCTAGGGCGAATACGGCCGCGATGTATCAGAAGATTTGCGGGTGTAGCTCAATGGTAGAGCTCCAGTCTTCCAAACTGGCCACGAGGGTTCGATTCCCTTCACCCGCTCCAGTTTCCCAATTGTTCACTTAGCTTTCACGGGCTGAACGTTGGTTGGCTCGCACGAATGACTCGAGTCCAGATTTATCTCTTCTTCTCGACCCGCCATTTCCTCTTACCTTCCCCGTGTGCCGAGCAAGTATTTCAGGCCTGGAACGGAAAGGGCGGCTAAGGTCGAAGACCTCTTTGCCACAATCGCTCCCCGTTATGACCTGATCAATGACCTCCAGAGCTTCGGCCTTCACCGCTATTGGAAACGCAAGTTGCTCGTCCTGGCCGCGCCTCAACCCGGCGAAACCGCGCTGGATGTCTGCTGCGGAACTGGCGACGTCGCTTTCGCACTGGCCGACGCAGGTGCTGTAACCATCGGATTCGATTTTAGTGCGGGCATGTTGGAAATCGCCGCTCGCCGACAGGGCGCCCTCGATCCCTCCGTCGCCCGGCGCCTCACGTTTCGCCAAGGCGACGCCCTTCACCTCCCTTTCGACGATGCCACCTTCAATTTGGTCACAATTAGCTACGGACTTCGAAATCTCGCGGATTTTGACCGCGGCCTAAGAGAATTGACCCGCGTGCTTACACCCAAGGGCCGTCTGGTGATCTTAGATTTTGGAAAGCCGGATCAACCCCTCTGGCGATGGATCTATTTTCAGTATTTACGCTGGATTTGCCCCGGGTTCGGTCGTCTGTTTTGCGGGGACCGAGATACTCACGGCTACCTTCTGGATTCTCTCAAAGCCTATCCTGCTCAACGCGGTGTGGCGATGAAGCTCGAAGAACTTGGTTTCCAAGAATCCCGTCTGATTCAACTCCTCGGCGGTATGATGAGTCTCAACTACGGACGGAAGACCCTACCCCTTCGCACGGCGACGGGCCTCCCCCAGAATCCACTTTGAAGCCCCAGCCAAATCGTCCACCACCGGTGCGCCACGAAGTTGTGCCCCGTTTTTCTGTTCCACCTCACCGCCATAGCCCGTCCGAACTAAAATACTAGCCGCACATCCCGCATTCCATCCGGTTTCTAAATCCAAATACTTGTCACCGACCATATAACTCGCGGCGAGATCGAGATCGAATTCATCCCGTGCATCGTAAAGAAATTGCGGTGAAGGTTTGCGCCCCCGGGACGGTTGTTCCGGTGCTTCCGGAGAAAAATAGATCTTCTCAAACCGCACCCCCCACTCGGCCAGCTCTGCCTTCATCCGGGCATTCACCGCGTGCATCGCCCCTTCCGTATAATAGCTCCGGCCAATGCCCGATTGATTCGTAACAATAAACAAACAAAACCCGGCGTCCTGCAACTCACGCAAAGCGGGACCTGTGCCCGGAATTAACACAAATAGCGCCGGGTCCGCCAGATAGTGATAGTCCACGTTGATAGTTCCGTCTCGATCCAAAAACACCGCTCGCTTCAAACTCTGCATACGATACTTGGGCAATGGGTTGGGCTGGTGATTCAAGTGATTCCAATTCCGGTTCACGTTCAAGATGAAGATTCTTCGCTGCCTCCGCTCCCGCCTGCGCCCCGGCGTTCCCATTTTCGGGGACTTCGCTCCGGCAAAGAACGATCCGCTCGGGCTTGGAACGCATCGGGTCCGCACAGCGCTGCTACCGCTGCTTCCAGTTCAGTGGAGGGAGTCACAAAATATTGATCACTCGGTTCAACATAAGCCTGCTCGCCACCCGGCAAACCGAGTTGCAAAAAGACCGGTACCCGCCCCGGATGCGCTTCCGCTAACAGCCGCAATTGCTCCAGTTTCGCCCGATCCATTTGATCCGAACGTAGGCGTAGAAACACCTGCTTCGTGAATTTCTTCGGTGCCTCGTCGAGCCGAAGAATTTCACTAGGAAACAGCTTGGGCCGATCCTCACCCGTACTGACCTCACCCGTCACCAATACGGCCTGACCCGGCACCAGCAATTCGCGGAACTTGTCATAACTCTCATTCATCGCCAGCAACTGCACCGTTCCGGTCAGATCCTCTAGCGTCACCATGGCGTAGGGTTTGCCTGATTTTTTGCTGACACCGGCTTGAACTGCGGTCACCAATCCGCCCAGTCGCGTCTGGCTCCGATTAGGCAAAGCGGCGAGGCCTTCGATATTCGTGATCGCATATCGTTCCAACAACTGGGTGTAGGGCTCTAACGGATGCCCACTGACATACATGCCCAACAATTCCTTTTCATGCGCTAATTTCTCCGCAACTGGCCATTCCGGTAACCGGACGACGTGATCCGTCGCAGCGTCCGCGAGGGCCTTTGGAGGCGTCGTTTCAAAAGCGTCGAAAAACGATGCCTGTCCCTTCGCTTTGTCGGACGCCAGAGAAGAAGCGCGCCCGAGGCAGGCGTCGATTTGGGACCACAACGTGGCGCGGTTGGAACCGAGTGAATCACACGCGCCCGCTTTGATGAGTGCTTCGAGCACTTTGCGGCTCACGGCCCGGGTATCCATCCGCTCACAAAGATCGCGCAGGCTCGTAAACCGCCCGCCTTCTTTACGTGCCGCCAACAAATGTTCAACCGCCACCTCGCCCACACCCTTAATGGCGGCCATCCCAAAACGAATCGGTAAGGTCGCTTCCCCCTGCCCCACGGCGTCGGTGCCGCCGGTCGGAATGGAAGGCCCACCCACGCTTTTCGGGGCCGGCGCAAACATGACGAACGATTCGTTCACATCCGGGCCCAGCACCGAGATGCCAAAACCCTTCGCTTCTGCGATATATTGACCCAGTTTAACCAAGTCCCCCTGGTCATTGGTCATCATCGCGCAAAGAAACTCCACGGGGTAATTGGCCTTCAAATACGCCGTCTGAAAAGCCACAATCGCATACGCCGCGGCGTGGGATTTGTTAAAACCGTACCCCGCGAATTTCTCCAGTAGATCGAAAACTTCGTTTGCTTTGGGAGCGGAAATATCATTCTGGAGGGCGCATCCATTCACGAAAGTTTCTCGTTGAAGAACCATCTCTTCGAGCTTCTTCTTACCCATCGCTCGCCGCAACAAATCGGCTCCACCCAGCGTATAACCCGCCAAAATCTGAGCGGCCTGCATGACCTGTTCCTGATAGATCAACACGCCGTAGGTCTCCTTCGAAATCGGTTGCAGCAACGGGTGCGGATATTCCACCACCGCTCGCCCATGACGCCGCTCAATAAAATCTGGAATCAGATCCATGGGACCCGGGCGATACAGCGAAACCAGGGCTGTAATGTGCTCCACACTGGCCAGCTGAAACTTCTTGCACAGGTCCCGCATCCCGCTGGATTCCAATTGAAAAACGCCGAGCGTTTGGGCGTTGTTCAGCAGCGCGTACGTTTTCGGATCATCGAGGGGCAAGGCCTCCAGATCAATGCAAATGCCCTGCGTCTGCTCGATCAATTCCACCGTATTCCGAAGCACCGTCAGCGTCTTCAATCCCAAGAAGTCCATCTTCAACAGCCCCAAATCGCCCACCGGCCCCATCGCATATTGGGTTACCAGACCGCCGTCTTCATCCACCTTCAAGGGAAGCAAGTTGACCAACGGTTGCGCTCCAATCACCACCCCCGCAGCATGGACGCCCGCACCGCGAACCTGATCCTCTAAGACCAGGGCGTAGTCCACAAGTTCCCGCGTGACCTCCTCGGTTTCATAGGCAGTCTTGAATTCGGGGTTTTTTGCCAGCGCATCCTTCAAACCCCATTTGAGATCGGAAATCATCTTGGCCAGTCGATCACACTCGCCAAACCCTAACCCCATCACTCGGCCGACGTCCCGCAAGACGGATTTCGCGCCCATCGTCTGATACGTAATGATCTGGGCAACGGCATCGGTGCCATATTTTTTGCGAACATACTCAATTACCTCCTGTCGGCGATCATCGGCAAAATCAATATCAATATCAGGCGGGCTAACTCGTTCGGGATTCAGAAACCGTTCAAACAATAACCCGTACCGAAGTGGATCCACGTTCGCAATTTCCAGCAAGTAGGTCACGATCGAGCCGGCCGCCGAGCCGCGGGCCACGCAGGAAATACCGACACTTCGCCCATACCGAACGAAATCACCCACAATCAGAAAATAGCTGACGTAACCCGTCATTTCGATCACCCGCAACTCCAGTTCGAGCCGTTCTAAGATCATTGACACCGCGGATTGGACACGCGGGTCATCGGGCGCCAAACGGCCGGAGGTGCTCTGATGGGGTGCCGAGGGGAGCGCGGCGGGCACCCGGAATCCTTCGTTTTCCGCGTCCGGTCCCGAAGACGTGAAGGTAGGCGGGAAAAGAAATCTAAGTTTCTCAGGATCGGAGACGGTATCGACGATGATCTTTGCCACTTCGACGTGAGCAACCAGTCCATACCGTTTGACCATTCCTTCGCAGAGCAATTGGCGAAGGTATCCCTCGCGCGTCCAAGTTTCGGGTGGTTGAAACACCGGATAATGTTCCGCACCTTTCCCATATTTGATGGTGAGGTCGCATTGTTCGGCGACTTGTACGGTATTCAGCACGGCGTCCGGCACTTCGTGAAAAAGGGCCTTCATTTCCCCGGCGGACCGGAGGAAAAACTGTTCCGGCTGATAGCGCATCCGTTTGGTGTCGGTGAGCTGCGCTTGCGTGCCTAAGCAGATCAAACAATCGTGCGCCTTCCAATGCCCCCGTTCGACGTAATGGACGTCATTCGAGGCGACACATTTGAGCCCAAACTCCTTGGCCCACGGCAACAAAGACCGATTCAGCTTGGCCTGCTCCGGAATCCCGTGATTTTGCAGTTCGAGATAATAGTTCTCAGCCCCAAAAACCTGTTTAAACCAATCGATGGTTCCGCGAGCCTTGGCCTCGTCCCCTTTGAGCGTGTGCTCCGAGAGTTCACTCGCCAAACAACCGGACAAGGCAATCAGGCCTGAGCTATATTGTGCCAAGATCTCCTTGTCGATTCTGGGCTTGTAGTAATAGCCCTCCAGATTCGCCGCGGTCACGAGACGAATGAGGTTTTTGTAACCGACCTCGTTTTTCGCGAGCAGCACGAGATGGTGATACAGATCGCGCGTACCCGAACCCGGCTTTTTTTCCAACCGACTCCCCGGAGCGACGTAGACCTCGCAACCGAGGATTGGCTTGATCCCCGCCTTCTTCGCGGCGGAATAGAATTCGATCGCGCCAAACATATTCCCGTGATCGGTAATCGCGATCGCCGGAAATTTCTCCGCCTCGGCTTTGACCATGAGCTTGTCGAGCTTGCAGGCAGCATCGAGCAGGGAGTACTCGGTGTGCAGGTGCAGATGAACAAAGTCCGCGTTCGACGACATGACCGCCCACAATGCACGGCTCAGCGGCACCCTCCAAACAGGGTTGTTCACGTACCTAGAGGAATTCTGTGACTCGCGGTTGAATGCGGCGCCAGACCTGCCAAACGTACGAGCCCGATGTCAAAACCGGCACTTGGCCGCGGACTCGGCCGCCTCCTGGCGGCTACTGAGAATGTTCTCCCATCGCCCTGGTCTCCTACCGGGTCGAAGGATGACAAGCCATTTGGCGTGCAGATGTTGCTACGGGGCAGCAATGGCGAAACGATTGTTCCACCGGCCCCCGAAACGAAGTCGTCGCCGGACCTCGAAGTCAGCCGCTGCCCGAGTTGGGCCGTTGGCGTTTTGTTGTTGGCGGATCTCCTTCTTGTTTGCATTGGCGCATGGATCGCCCTCGCCAGCCGCGGCTTCGGACGAACGTTGGTCGCCGGTTTGGTGATCCTACTTGGCGGCGCATTGCTCTCGCTCGGAGTTTGGCTGCGCGGCGCACCCGCGGCGGCTGAACTTCAGTCACTCAACCCACTAGAAGTGCCGGAACCCAGGGTGCGAATCCGATTCTTGGAAGAAAAACCACCGTCACGAAAGTGACCTCAAGCGTCAGAAGCAACCTGGAAACCGGATTTGAGCGGCGTCGAGATGCGCAAAAGTTGGAGCGAAGAAGGCTTGCGGATAGTCGAAGCGTATCGAGACACTGATTTGTTCGATCACATGCGCGCAAACCGCCCACCTGACCGAGACTTCCACCCCGCTCTGACCACGCCTTCACCACACCAGCGCACGCGATGCGGCCTTTAGCCCATCCTTCCCCACAGAAATGGGCTCGCATTAATTGATTTTTGACGATGCCGTTATATTGACAAATTAAACATATTGACTGTATTTTTATATTGAAATTAGTGGATTTAGTCAATTATAAAACATGGCACTTCATTTTTACACATCCTGTCAGTCGATATATATTGACGAACCGTTTAACTCTGCCGCTCTGAGCGACAAAAATTTAGACGGAATTGTTATGTCGATTGATTCCGCTGTTTGCGTAGGGCATTGGCGACGAGTGACACTACCCTGGCAAATCTTTGAAGAATCGGGAGTGCTTCGGAGAGTAGAATCAAGGCTGCAGCGTTGAGTGCTTCCGAATTGAAGCCCCAGACGGCTTCGGCCGAGTCGGGATCGGAGAGGTCGAGAGCTTTCACCACCTGCATCCGTTCTTTGAGAAGCACAGTCATGCTCGCGGAACGCTGCCGGAGGCGTTCATTTTCAATTTGGGAAGCGAACCCGTGAAGCGCTGCCATGAAGGCGGGGGCTCCAACGCAAATCAGTAAGGTGAACCATTCCAGCTCGATCACGGTGAGGCCGGCAATGACAAGGGGAGGCGCGTCGTGAAAATGCAGGAGTCCCCCGATGAGCGAGAGGGAGACGGCAATCGCCGCTAAAAGATAGGATGCCAGGATTCCCCCGCGGTGACCGTTTCCGAACACTCCACTCAGGCCGCCACTGGCTGCTCGCTCACGTGCGGTCTGATAGATTTTTTTGTACGTTGAATCCAGACCGGAGGTTGGTAGGAATGGTTCTCCTCGCTGCGGCTCAAGGACCGCGGTCCAACCGAAAGCCAGTGAGAGTGTATGGCTCCATTTCCTCAAAATGGGAGTCTGCAAAGTTCGAGATTTGGTAAGTTTTTCGAACCATTTCCAGAGTGACCCTGTCCGAAGTGCGTCGAGGCTGGCTGGCTCTCGGTAGGTAGTAAACACCGCTCGCCGGTCATAATGCGATTCTTCTGCTTGGCAGGGGTGTCCGCTTTCCTGGTGGCCGGTTTTTGAAGGCTTTTCTCCGTCCGGAAACAGCAGGATCGAACAGAGGGCCGTTTTGAGGGCTTCGTGCCAATCGGGTTTCGACGCATTGGTGGTAGTTTCACTCTCGCGTGGCTCAGAGAGCGGGTGATGGAGGTCGGCCGTTGATCGGAGGACATCGATCCGGGTGAGGTTCTCACCGCGCAATCCCACTGCGATGACTGGGATCTGGTTTTGGAGCGCGTGGGTGACCGTTTCCCGGGTGTCATTGTTTTTGCGGTCAGCGTCGGGAGCCGACGCGCCGTGTAGCCAAGACACCCTCTCCGCAGGCCAACCTGGAGCCCCTCCGCCCACTCAGGCCTCTCCCGCGGTTGTGCGGCGGCGAGGTCGGCAGGAGAGATCGCACGGACGAGGGAATCGAAAAGCCAATCGACCGCGCTCTGGCGGACGACGCGCGACGCATATTGCTGAGGGGCGACGGCGGGCGGCTGATGGCTGCCAGCGAGCGGTAGGTAAAACATTCCGCGCAAGCGCTCGGCCAGATACCGGTAGTCCACGGCCCGGTCATTCCATTTCTCTCGGTTGGCCCGACGCGTATTTCGGGCAATGAAAATGACCACGCCAAACTTGGTCACGGTGAAAACGAGCAACGTCGGAATGAGCCAGCCTGGCGTTTGTGGAGCAGGGACCGACGGCGGGCGGGGGTGCGGCCAGCACCGAGTACAAGTCGTCCTCGGGACCAATAAGGTACACGTTGTCTCCCGTTTTTCCGGTATGGATGAAAATCACGGGAAGCTCGAAGGCCAACGCTTCGCGCACCGTTTCCAACGTGCCGCCGGCCTTGCCGCGATCATCGGGATCCGCCGCCGCAATCAACAGGTCGCTGTGGCGAAGGAGAAAGGCGGATTGGGCTCGGTACGCCCGGGCGCGGCGATTGTCGGCGAGTGCAGTGCGTGGTTTCCTCGGTTTCTCAGGCAAGGCATCGAGCGCGGCTTCATCCGGCTTGTCGTAAAGGCCATCTGCCCGTGTCCACCGGCACGCCGGGGGTGAGCGCCGCCAGCCGATGACCGAGGATGCGCAATACCTCCCCCAAAGCCGACTCCAATCGCGCCGGCTCGGCGTCACTTAAATCTTTGCGCCCCGCAAAGCCCGCCCGCAAGACGAGGCGCGGGCGTAAAGGAAAGTTCGAGGCGGTGGACGACGTAGGAGTCGGTGCATTGATGGGGCCGAATGAATCTTCATTAACTGGGACTACCTAAGTCGCCCTGTTCTCCCGGTGATGCAATACGAGAATCTCCGAGCTCGGTCTTTGAGTTGGCAGTCTAGACGAGGCGGGATGGCCCCGAATGTATCACGACTGATCCCGTAATATTCGTCAGAGACGAACTCAAATTCGTTCTCTTTCGTTTTTGTATTTCACCGCCCACGCTCGCCGCCGCGCCACACTCGGACGCTCCGCAAACTGACTGTCACCAACGCATCAAACTCTGGATTAAACGCCATGGCGACTGAAGGCAACGGATCTTCCAATAGCCGAACGACCTCCCGCCCGGCGACGACATCCCATAAAACAATCTCGCCACTATCAAGCCCCACCGCGAGACGTTCGCCATCAGGAAAAAAACAGGCCGACCAAATACCCGTCTCCGGTGACGCAAGCATTCGCGGAGGCTTCTCGGGATTTTGAAGATCCCAAATCCCAGTCACCCCATCGTGACCCACCACGGCAAGATGAATCCCGTCCGGTGAGATCACCGAATCGGTCACCGAATCCGTGACGGTCCATGGCCGACCTGCGCCGCCCTGCCAAATAAGTGAACCGTCCGAAGCAATGCTGATATCTGTGCCCCCCGGCAGGTCCATCGTAATGTCCGGTGAGCGATGGGTGGTGCCGATATCCCAGACTCGAACGGTCCGATCACGGCTGCCTGAAACGAGCCGGTGACCATCGGCAAAAAACGCCAATGCGGTCACCGCCGCTTGATGCCCCTGGAGCAAGCCGAGATGCGCTCCAGACTCGACATCCCAGAGGCCAATGACTTGATCAGTCCCCGCCGTGGCCAGCGTGCGGCTGTCGGGAGAAAACGCCGTGCGAAAAATCAAAGCCGTATGATCGTGGAGTTCGTGCTGCACTAATCCGGTATTAAAATCCCACATCCAGGCCGTATTATCATTATAGGTTGCCACCGCGTGTTGCCCATCCGGCGACATCGCCAACGAAACTTGATACCGGTTTCTCAGATCGGGTTGGCGATTGGTGACGCCGCGCATCGTCGCCAAATCCAAAAATCATCGCTCCGAAGGTGACTCCGAAAGTGGCGCCATTCCCAATTGCGATAGTCGGGCTGTGTGGAGTCTAGAATGCCACGCGAATCTCGGTTTGGGCTATACCGGGCGAGGAGTCCCTCGATGTAGCCGAAATTTCGATCCTTCATGGCGCGATCAATGAGCAGCATATCGGCCGCGTAGGAATTACGCTCGACCAACCGGCGTTGCAGGGTTTCGCGGGTCGCCAACGTTTCTGCTCGGCGCCATTGCCAAAGAATTCCCGTAAACCCCGTGAGGAGCGCGAAGGCCAGCGCACCAAACGACGCCGCCAACGCGGGCTTTCGCCGACGCCAGCGAGCAAGTCTTTCGAGGAGCCCCGTTGGCCGCGCTTGAATCGGGCGATTTTCAATGAACGCGGCCAGATCGACTGAAAGATCGTGCGCCGTCGTATATCTCCGGGCCGGATCCTTGGCGAGGCATTTCAGACAAATGGTTTCCAAGTCCCGTGGCACTCCCGGATTCAACCGTCCGGGCGGAACCGGTTCCGTCTCCACCACGAGCCGCAAAGTCCGCACCGGGGTCGAAGCCTGAAACGGCGGCCGACCGGTCAATAGCTCATAAAGGACTGCGCCCAATGAATAAACGTCACTTCGACCATCGAGCGGGCTCGCACTGGCCTGTTCGGGCGACATATAACCCGGCGAACCAACAATACCGTCGGTCCGCGTAATACCCGAGTCATTTTGAGCAAATTTCGCCAGCCCAAAATCAGTCACCCGGGGCACGTCACCCGCAGCGAGGAGAATATTTGAAGGTTTGAGGTCGCGATGAAGGATGCCGTGATCGTGCGCATGCTGAACGGCTTCAGCCACGGCCCGCATCAATCGTGCGGCTCGTTCCGGCACCAACGGCCTCGTCCTCACTTCCTTGGCCAGGCTCGGTCCATCCACATACTCCATGGAGAACCACGGTTGCCCATCGTGTTCACCCACCTCATAGACCGGCACCAAATTCGGATGTTGGAATCGAGCCGCCGCCTCCGCTTCATTGCGGAATCGGGCGACATCTTCCGCCCGAGCCAACTGCCCGGCGGCGATCATTTTTAGGGCCACGATTCGATTCAACCCCCGTTGTCGCGCCTTGAAAACAATCCCCATCCCGCCCCGTGCGATCTCGGCCAAAAGTTCGTAATCCTCAAACCCGGAGAAATGGGAGATGAGGTTCGCCTCGGCGTCCAACGCCGCGAACAGAGCACCGGCGCCAGGTGTGGGACTGGCGCCGTCTAACTTGAGCGTCGTCTGCAAGAGACACCGCTGGCACAATCCACCCAGTCCTCCCGTCGCGCCAGAAAGCGGGCGCCCACAAGTCGGACACGGAATGGGCGAAGGCACGGCCATGGCATTTCTCAGACGAGAGTCCAACGGGGCACTCCCAAGAGCCACAATAGAATTCCCGAAATCAGCGCCAATCCAAGGAGAGATAAGATCAGGTATCCGAGGGCCGACCCGAGTCCAAGCGAGGGCCACACCCAACTCACTCCGCCGCCAGCGACGGCCAAAACGAGTGCGAGCAACATGCCCGTAACGGCCGCAAACCCCTCCAAATTGCCAGCGGTTTTCATCCGCTGAGGCCCGCCATCCCTGACGATTGCGCCAGCAATACCGAACACAAGACTCCAAATCAAAAGGCCCACCAACGGAAAGGTAAAAGCCCAAATCACAAAGTGTACGACGCGAGAAATCATATGCCGGAACAGCCCTTCCCAATTCTGAGGAAATGGCGATGGGGGATTACAGGCGTTGATCTTTAATCCAATTCGAGTCTCATCTTCAACACGAATTGGAATCAAGATCCAAAAAAGAGTGCCCGGAATTCGTCATCCACATCTTTCGGGTCGGCCACCGTTTCGGCCACTTGAGCGCGAAGCAACTCCCGATACCGACTGCGCATCCGATGAACGGTGACGGCCACCGTACCGGGCTGGAGGCGGAGCAGGGCCGCGACCGCATCATAGCCGCCCGGTCCCGCCTCTTGCGTGAGAAAGAGTTTCAATTGATCGAACACATGCTGCTTGCCAGCCGCCCGAAACTCGTCTTGGAGCTGCGCAAAGGATTGCTCCAAGAGGGTGGTTGCCCATCGTTGATCAAACGCTCGTTCCGGAGTGGCTTCCGAGGCGGGCTCGGCCAAATATCGGCCTTCCGCATCGGTTTCATCCAGCGAAATCGGCACCTCACCGCCGCCCCGTTTTTTGGCCCCGGCCCGATCCCGTTCATCCGCCAAGAAATGGGTTAAAGCGCCCAGCAGATAGGTCCGAAACCGTCCCTTGGCTTGATCGGCGTGGGCGAAATCATTCCGCCGAAGTAACGCGGCAAAAAAACCCTGAGCGGTATCCTGGGCATCATGCGGGCTGTGCCCTTTGCGTCGGAGGAACCCGTAGATGGGCGGCCAGTAGGCTCGACAAAGGCGCTCAAGGGCCTCGGCCGAATCGGGCGACGCCGTGGCGCCCGCTTGGAGGACAAGACTCCACCGGGTGCGAGTGAAATGCTCGCCCCCGGAACGGCTGGCAGGTTGAGAATCGCCCTGATGCTTCACTTGCCCAAGTAAAGTGCAGAAAGGAGGAACCCAGCTCAAGCACGGTCTTTGAGGCTTTGGCAACCCGCAGGAGAGAACGGAACTTGGGTACCTCGTCCCGCCGGACCCTTCGGAAAGAGGCGCTCCCACAAGTCCCCATTTTCCCCAGGTCGAGCGCGGGGGTTGATCTCGTCAAAAGCACGGGACCCAACCGCGGTCCGTAAGACAGCAGCGCCTCTCGGCGGAGCGGCAGAGGTCGAAAACGCCCGAATTGACAGGCCCAACTACCCAGATCAACGTGAGCGGCTGCGACCTGCGCACGATGCACCTCCCCACTCTGGGGCGCGTCTCGGGTCCATGGATTCGACTGATTTTACTCAGCATGCTCATTAAGAAGTACGATCTACGGGAACTCAGTCCCGACGCTCTGACTCGTTTGCTCAAACGCTCAGAACAAGACATCGAAGAGGCTTCGGAAATTGCCCGACGCCTCATTGAAGAAGTCGTCGCCGAAGGGGATCTCGCCCTCGTACGCCACCTGGCTCAGATTGATCGCGTCCAGGTGGACCCCGCACGTTTGCGGGTGGCCCCCGAAGAATTCGCCCAAGCCTCAGCCACCCTTTCTGAGGAAGTCAAACAGGCGGTTCGCAAGGCCGTAGACAACATCCGATCCTTCCACACCCGCCAGTTACCGCCCCGGTTGACCCTGGAAATGCTCTCGCCCGGAGTGTTTGCCGGGGAACAGACGACGGCCATTGATCGCGTCGGGTTGTACGTTCCCAAAGGCAAAGGGTCTTTCCCGTCGGTGATGGCCATGCTAGCGGTGCCCGCTCAAATCGCCGGGTGCAGCCAAATCGTCGTCTGCACGCCGCCCAGTGCCGATGGCACGGTGGATGCCGCCTCGTTGTATGCGGCCGAACTCGCGGGAGTAAAAAATATTATCCGTATCGGGGGCGCGTCCGCCATCGCCGCTTTCGCGTATGGCACCCAGTCAGTGCCCAAGGTTGATAAAATTCTTGGCCCGTGCAACCGCTACGGTTCCGCCGCGAAACGCCTGCTGAAAGGCGTCATCGACACGGGGCTCCCGGCCGGCCCCAGCGAGGCGATCATTTTCGCAGACGAGTTCGCTGAACCACGGATGGTAGCGATCGACCTGCTGAACGAGGCGGAACATGGACCCGATTCGGCCGCGTTGCTCGTCACCCATTCCGTTGCCTTGTCGGATGCGGTGACGAAATTGCTGCCCGACCTCGTCACCGCGCTGCCCGAACCTCGACGCGCGTTCTGCACGGAAGTCCTCAATCGGTTTGGGGGGATTGTGCTCACCCGCGATCTGAACGAATCGCTCGCCTTCATCAATGACTATGCCCCCGAACATTTGCAGGTCTTAATTCGCGATCCGTTTAGCGTTCTGGGGAAGATCAATAATGCAGGCGAGATTCTGCTGGGCGAACACACGCCCATCTCGGTTGCCAATTATTGCCTCGGCGTCAATGCGATCCTGCCCACGGGCGGTTTTGCGAAGACGGTTTCCTGTACGTCGATTCGCTCCTTCCTCAAAGGGACATCCATCGCTTATTGCACTTACGAAGGCTTCACGAGTTTACGCGGGCCCACTCAGATTCTAGCGGAATACGAAGGTTTCCCCGCCCACACGCGAACGGCCAGAGACCGTTGACACCATTAAATTTCTGAGATTTGCCATTTTTATTTATGAATAATGCTGCTCCCAAAAGCAACCTGATGGCCACGCTGCACCCGGTGCTGTCCACGGAGAACAAGGTCATTTTCAGTCGGCCCACCTTTGAATCAGAGATCGAAGTCACGGTGGATTTTGAACCGCGCCGTACGATTGCCAGCACCTGCCAGTTGCAGTTCATGAACCACATGCTGGAACACGTCTCGTGTCGGGGTTGTTTTAATATCGGGATTAAAGTCGATCTGCCGCGCCTGAAACTCACCCATGTGATCACGGAAGACCTTGGAATTACGATCGGGCAAGCCCTGCTCCATCTGATGGCGAACAATGTTGACCGGGGGATTAGCACCTTCGGCGCCGGCAGTGGGGTGCTGGATGAGGCTCTAAGCCGGGCGGTGGTCAGTGTCGAAGGGCGACCTGGTTTTTGGCTTCGGAATCATACCGGTCGAGAATTGGATGAATTAGTGGAAGACATGCAGGCGCGCGACTTGGAGGCGTTTCTTGAAGGCCTGAGTCACGGGTTTAAGGCGAGCATCCATCTTGATATTCAGGCGGGTCGCAATCCTCACCACATTTGGGAGTCGGTCTTTCGCGCCCTCGGTGAAGCGCTGCGCGAACTCTTCGCTCCGTGCCCATGGCGGGCGGGAACGATTGGCGCCATTAAACGCACTCTTTACTGAATGGCCAGGTTCGGAGGGACGAGTGATCCGAGTCGTGTGCTGTGTCTGCGATGTTGGAGCGAGGCTGCCGACAAACTTGGTTTTTCAGAGCTTGCAGCGCACACTTTAGAATTTGCGGATTCGCTCGCTCCACCGGAGGAGTATCGGGGGACTCGTATCACTCATCGTTTCAAATGGCGAATGAGCTTTTTTCCAATTTGCGAATGAGCAATAAAACCATCGCTGGCTCTCGATTGATCGTGTTCGACATGGATGGAGTCGTCACCAGCGAGGTCGGTTACTGGAATGCCGCACGGTTATCAGTGGGGGAGATCCTCCTAAGTAACCGCTTTTTCGGTGGCGAGAAATTGCGCCTCTCCCCGACCCCGCTGTTGGCCCAATGGGAGCCACTCTTGTCCCGGGACTTGGTGTTCACCCTTTCTCGACTTTGCGTCAATACGAATTGGGATCGGGCTTTCGTGGCGCTCGGATTGCAACTCCTCGCTCGGGTACGACTGCGTCCGAAGCGGGATTCCGTCGGGACGAAAAAACTTCGGGCGCAAACTCTAATGGGGATGTTTAGACAGGACGGAAATCTGGCTAGCCTCCCGCGGACCGACGGACTCCTGGCGGCTTTCCTCAAGAAATATCCTCATCTAACGGGCTTTGATCTCGTCCAGCAACTCGGATGGGATTTGAGTCAGGAAACAAAACTTTCAATCGACCAGTTCGCCCGCTCAGGAGCCCTTTGGAGACTTTGCCACCGAGTTTTCCAAGAATGGTATTGCGGCGCAAAGTCACCGCGCAAACCAGGTCTGCTCGCGGGCGAAGAACCGCTGATACCCCAAAAACGGCTACTGAAGCTGTTGCAGAATCTTCGGATGGCGGGTTTTATTTTGGGGATCGCCACGGGCCGACCCGAAGCAGAATTGCTTCCCCTGCTTCGTCGCTGGCGCGTGCTTTCGTTGTTTGAAGCACGCCGCATCGTCACCCACGATACGGTTGCCCGAGCCCAGCGCGGATTGAAGCGGCTGGGGATTTCCACCCCAATTTCAAAACCCCATCCCTTTTCCTTCGCCAAAGCTCTGACGCCCGAATTGACCGCTCGCTCAGCGGTAAATTCAATTCCCAAACCAACTCTCGGCAAGCGGCCAATGATCGCAATGATCGCAATCGTATCCGACACGCCGGGTGATATTTTGGCGGCGAAACACCTGAACTGTGCGAGTATCGGCATTGCCACCCTGATCGGGGATCGCTCAACCGCTTCCGTCCTAAAAGCGGCTGGGGCCGACGTGGTGGTCGAATCGGTCGGCGATTTGAACGTGGAATTAGTGACCTTGCTACTTCAAACGGTCGTCGCACGATTGTAACCAATTTGTCACCCATGGGTCATTTTCTTGTGACCCCTTTTTGTCTTTCCTTAGCAGTGCTCGTGTCGGGAGCCGTCGGAGTTCGAGCCGACCTGCCCAAGACCCCGGACGATCTCTTTCGGCTGGACCAAATCTGGTCCGCCACGGTTTCCCTCGGCGCCGAAGAGTGGGGGAAGCTTCAACCCAAAGTCCCGGATCGGGGCGGATTTCCAGGTGGACCAGGTAGACCCGGAGGCCCAGGTGGCGGGCGTGGCGGCTTCGGGCCGGGGAATTTCTTGGCGGGCGGAATGATGGCCAGCCTAGACCAAGACAAGGATGGGACTATCACTCAAGCCGAATTCACTCAAGGCTTTGCGCGTTGGTTTGGAGAGTGGGATGCGCAAAAGAAAGGGTCGCTCAACGGAGATGACATCCGCGATGGAATTAACAAGACCTTGAGCGGCCCGCCACCCGGCGGCGGCCCGGGAGCGGGCCCCGGCGGCCCCGGCGGCGGCGGCCCGGGATTTGTCTTGCAAGGACGGGAAGGTCAACGCAATGGCCTCAGTGCGGCGCGGGGCATTGATTTCGAATATGTCCATGCAAACCTCGACTTCGAAGGTAGGTCATTTAAAAACGTAGCCGTCCGTTATAAGGGTAACGGCACCTTCATGGATGCCGGGCGCACGGATAAAAAATCGCTCAAAGTCGAACTTAATAAATTCGTAAAGGGCCAGAAACTCGCCGGTGAATCGAAGATCAACTTTCACAATAATATCACCGATGTCGCCTCGATGCACGAGCCCGTTGCCTACGAACTCTATCGCGCGGCCGGCGTGCCTGCTCCGCGCACGGCCTATGCCCGGGTATCGCTAAACATCGGCGGAACTCAGACCAACCGTCTGCTGGGCCTGTATTCCCTGGTAGAGAATCCGGATCATACGTGGGCCGAACGGAACTTCGGTTCCAAGAACGGTGCCATTTTCAAGCCGGTCACACGGGACCTTTTCAAGTATCAAGGCACCAACTGGGCTCAATATCATCAGGCCTACGATCCGAAAACCGAACTCACCCCCAAACAACAGCAACGGATCTTTGATTTTTCCCGGTTATTGACCGATGCCGATGACACGGAGTTCGCTCGTCGCCTTCCGGAGTTCCTAGAGATCGATGAGTTTAGCCGGTTCATGGCCGTCACCGTGTGGCTTAGTTCAACCGATTCAATCCTCATGATGGGACAGAACTTCATCATCTATTTAGATCCCAAGACGGATCGGTTTCAATTTGTGCCCTGGGACTTAGATCGCGCTTTCGGTAATTTCTTTTCTCCCTCCCCGGAAGAACTCAGCATTCGCAAGGCCTGGGGAGACGACAACCGATTCCTCGACCGGGTGATGAAGGTGACAGCCGTGAAAGAGGCGTATTTGGCCCGAATCCAGGAGTTTCAAGGGACACTCTTTCAACCCGCTCGTTTTGCAAAACTTGTGGACCAAGTAGCGGCACGAATCCGACCGGTGATTCAACAGGAAGATGCCGGCAAACTGAAGGCGTTTGACCAAGCGGTTGCGGGGGAAATGCCCGACAACTCGGGAGACAGCGGCCCCGGCGGGGGCGGTGGTCGCGATCCCTTTGGAATGAGGGCAAAACCGATCAAGACCTTTGTAAAAGAACGTCACCAGTTCGTGGCCGATCAATTGGTCGGCAAATCCGAGGGTCAACCCCTCGGCGGGGGAATGCCGTTCGGACGCGGCCCAGGCGGACCGGGGGGCGGACGCGGACCGGGCGGACCGGGCGGACCAGGGGGTCCCGGAAACAGGATGCGCGGCTTCGGTCCAGGGAATTTCGTCGGACCAGCCGTCTTCAAAGCCGCCGACACGGATACTAACGGAAAAGTGACGGAAAAGGAATTCACCGCACTGGCAGACCGGTGGTTCGTCGAATGGGACAAGTCTAAGACCGGTAAATTGAAGCAGGAAGATGTCGTCGCAGGGCTCAACGCAGTGATTCCGCCCCCAGATTTTGGGCCGCCGCCGCAATAGTCCTGGCCCGGTCAGCAGGATCCACCAACGGCTTCATGGAATCGCAGCCATGATTTCCGAGTCACGCACCAACCTTCGGGGGAAAAGATTGGGGGCGAGGGCATTCGGCTGCAGGGCCATTTCATCTGAGATAGGAAGTTATTGGCAGAGAAGAGGGGCTCTATTTTGGAGCGAACGCGTTTCCCTCACGCCGCCAACATGGGTGGATGGCAAAGCTGCGTTTTCCTGCGGAGGATGAGATCCTGTCCCGTGCAACGGTCCGTTTGGTGGTCGATCCGGCCGAAGCGAACCCATTCGATGCCCGAATCCAAACCGATCATTCCCTAAAGTTAGGTTCCTTTGCCGAGTTCTGGTATTTTGAATTGTTCTCCCTTGAGCACGTCGCCCACATCCGTTCATAGTGGTCGGATGTCACGTCGTTTCCTTGGGCAGCTTCGGCAACTCCTAAGCCTCTCAGTCTTCACCGCCACCGTCTTTGCGCAAAACTCCATCAAGGACTCGGCCACACCAGTGGCTTCACTCAAAGTTGCGCCCGGCTTCAAGGTCGAACTGCTGTACACCGTTCCCAAAGGACAACAAGGGTCCTGGGTCGCAATGTGTACCGATCCAAAAGGTCGCCTCATTGTTTCGGATCAATACGGCAAGCTGTATCGCCTGACCCCACCCCCAATCGGCACCACCGCCGAACCACGCATCGAAGCCTTTGATCTCCCCATCGGAAGCGCTCAGGGGCTCTTGTATGCCTTCGATAGCCTCTACGTCATGGTCGCCGAGGAAAAGCCTTACGGCCGCGGTCTCTATCGGGTGCGAGATACCAACCACGACGATCAGTTCGACGAAGTGAAATTGCTTCGCAAAATGGAGGGTGGTGGCGAACACGGTGTCCATGCGATTCTCCCCTCTCCCGACGGCAAAACCCTCACCATTGTCTCCGGTAACCAGACCAAGCTCACCGCCATCAACTCGTCCCGCGTACCGCTTCGGTGGAGCGAGGATCACCTGCTACCGCGCCTTTGGGATGGCAACGGTTTTATGAAAGGGGTCCTGGGACCGGGCGGTTGGATCGCGAAAACCGATCCAGAAGGGAAGACCTGGGAACTTTTCGCCACCGGATTCCGCAATGAGTACGACGCGGCGTATAACCGCGATGGCGAACTCTTCACCTTCGATGCCGACATGGAATGGGACATCAACACTCCGTGGTATCGACCGACCCGCGTCAACCACGTCGTGAGCGGGGCGGAATTCGGCTGGCGCAGCGGCGCCGGTAAATGGCCTGCTTATTACCCCGACAGTGTGGGAGCGGTCGTCAACGTGGGGCCCGGTTCCCCGACCGGCGTCACCTTCGGCTATGGGGCCAAATTCCCAGCTAAATATCAGGAAGCCCTGTTCATTAACGATTGGAGCTACGGCAAACTCTATGCTGCCCATCTACAACCAGAAGGCGGTAGCTATACGGGGAAGCTGGAGGAATTTATCTCCGGCTCGCCACTGCCGCTGACAGACAGTGTGATCAATTCTGACGGCGCCATGTACTTCGCGATCGGTGGTCGCAAGACCCAGTCCGCGCTCTACCGAGTCACCTACACGGGCAAAGAATCGACCGCTCCATCCCACGGCATGAAAGGGGCCGAAGCCGCCCGAGCGATCCGTCACACATTAGAAGCATTTCACGGTCAGGCCGATGTGAAAGCCGTGAAAACGGTATGGCCTTACCTCGGCAATGCAGACCGTTCGCTCCGCTTCGCAGCGCGGGTCGCCCTAGAATGGCAACCGGTGGAAACATGGTCGGATAAAGCTCTGGCCGAGAAAGACCCGGAGGCAAGCATCAACGCTTTAATTGCTCTCGCCCGGGTGAGCAGTCGTGACTCGTTTCATCGCCAGCCCACCGACTCCAAACCAGACCCTGCTCTCCAAGGTAAAATCCTTTCGTCATTGGATCGAATCGCCTGGTCGAAGCTCAACGACTTCCAACGCCTGGAACTTCTCCGAGCCTACACGCTCGCCTTCACTCGTCTCGGTCCACCGGACGAAGCCACCCGCGTGCGCTGCGCCTCCAAATTTGACCCCCTGTTTCCGTCCATTTCCCGTGAGCTGAATGCTGAAATCGCTCCACTGCTGGTTTATTTCGACACGCCGCAAGCCGCAACCAAATTGGTGGCCCACCTCTCCACCGCGCCCACCCAAGAGGAGCAGCTCGATATGGCCCGAAGCCTTCGGGTGCTGAAACACGGGTGGTCGCTCGCTCAACGGCAGACCTATTTCAATTGGTTTCTCAAAGCTGCCAACTTCCGCGGAGGTTCTTCCCTCGCTGGCTTCCTCAGGGACATCAAATCTGACGCCGTCACGACGCTGAGCGACCTAGAAAAAACTCGACTTGCGAGCATCCTCGAAGCGACGCCTCAAAAGAAAAAGCCTTTGGAAAACCTCTTGGCAGGACGCGCTACCGTCAAGGAATGGACCGTCGCCGACCTAACCCCGGTCCTGGCCCAAGGGCTCAGCAAAGGACGGAACTTCCAACGTGGCCGCGATCTCTTCGGAGCAGTCGGATGCTATAACTGCCACCGCTTCGCCACCGAAGGGGGAGCAGTGGGTCCGGACCTCACCGGCATTGGTGGCCGCTTTGGCCCCAAGGACCTATTAGAATCGGTCATCGAACCGAGCAAAGAAGTGAGCGATCAATATGCCCCAGTGCATATTATCAAGAAAAATGGAGAAACCGTTTTAGGCCGAATCGCCAATCTCAACGACGAATCCATCATGATTATGGAAGACATGACGGCCCCGGGTGATTTCACGACCGTAAAACGCTCAGAGATTGCGACCCTAGAGCCGTCAAAAATCTCCCCCATGCCCGAGGGACTCCTGAATACCCTTCACCAAGATGAAATCCTGGATATGATGGCGTTTCTTCTCTCTCGCGGAGATTCAAAAGCAAAAATGTTTCGGTGAAATCAACCGGAAGTAGAGTCCCCACGCGGACGCTGAAACTGCCTGAGTCTTTTTCACGATGGCAGGCCTCGAACGATTGTTGGTGTTCCTGAAGGCGCCTCGGGTCGGCACAGTAAAAACTCGCCTGGCCGCTACCCTTGGAATGGAAGCGGCCACGGCCGCTTATCGGACGCTCGTCGCAACGTTGCTGCGAGAAATGGACGCGTTGGATGGCGTGGAATTGAGGTACGCGCCAGACGATGCGGCCGCTGAAATTCAACCTTGGCGACGCCCCTCGTGGCAGCTCGCGGCGCAAGGATCGGGCGACCTTGGGGAACGTTTGATCCGGGCCTTTGCCGAACATTTCGCGGACGGCGCCCGGAAAGTGGTCGTCATCGGGGCTGACTGTCCAGACGCGACGCCCGACGACGTCCGAAACGCGTGGTCCGCGCTCGACCATCACGATCTTGTCGTGGGCCCCGCACACGACGGCGGCTATTGGCTCATTGGTTTGACGTCCCCGCGCCCCGAGCTTTTTTGCGAACTTGCCTGGAGTACCGATCAAGTGCTGCCCCGGACCCTCAGTAGGGCCAGGGAAATGGGACTGCGCATTGCTCAGTTGCAAACATTGACGGACATCGACGTTGAACCGGAATGGAGGGCTTGGCGGCTGAGGGTTTCGGACAGTAATCACTGACCGATCTCGCGCCGGGATTTCGTCGTCAGCCGACGCGCCAGGAAGGAGGCTCTCGGCAGTGATCGGTGAATGAATGAGAAACAACCAATTCCCATCCTGGAGCCCAAACCGATTTGTCACCTGATTGTAACCTTTTCGACACAATTTCTCCGTGCAGGAGGGAAGCCAACCCGCTACCCAACGGCATGTCCTTTTCCTTGCAACGTCTCGTGGGCGGTGGTGGTGAAATCTTTTTTGATCTCCTGGAGCAAAGTGCCGAGGAATCTCGGGCCAGCGTCAAATTGCTGGTCCAACTTCTCAGTGCTCCAGGCCAAGGTTCACTCGATGACTTCGCACTTTTGAGAAAAAAAGACAAACGGATCACGGAAGATTTGAGTGAGCGATTGACCACTACTTTTTCGACGCCGTTAGATCGGGAGGATATTGAAGCCGTGTCCAACGGGCTCTACAAGATCCCTAAAACCCTAGAAAAGTTCGGCGAACGACTCCTGATTTCACCCGAAAGAGTCCGCCGCACCCCCTTCAGCCGCCAAGCGCAATTGCTCGAAAAAGCGGCCGACACCGTCGTCCTGATGGTCAAAGAACTCCGCGGCGGCACCCGATTGGAAACGGTGAAAGAACAAAACGATCAACTTCAGTATCTGGAGGGCGAGGCGGATAAACTGATGGTGGAACTTTTGCGCCAACTCTATGCCGGTGAAAAAGATGCGGCGAGTGTCATTGCGTTAAAGGACCTTTACGACCTTCTCGAAAAGGTCATCGACCGATGTCGGGACGTTGGAAATATCGTTTTCCACATTGTCTTGAAAAACTCCTGATCCGAGGGGCTTCGCCATCATTTACCGCTAGCTATCCGGCCGAAAATCATGACCCTCTTGATCGCGGTCCTCTGCCTCGCGTTGGTGTTTGAATACATCAACGGGTTTCACGACACCGCCAATTCCATCGCGATGGGCGTTTCGACTAAAGCGTTGACCCCGCGGATGGCCATTATTTTTGCCGCGATCACCAATTTAGTTGGCGCGCTCGTCGGGACCGCCGTTGCCAAAACAATTACCAAAGATTTGGTCGACGCCCAGTTTGTCACCACTACGACAATTGTCTGCGCGTTGCTTGGCGGTATCATTTGGAATCTCATTACCTGGTGGTTTGGCCTACCGAGCAGTTCTAGTCACGCGCTCATTGGCGGGCTCTGTGGCTCCACCTTCGCCTCGTCCGGCGGCAAATGGTCTGCGATCATTTGGAGCCATGGCAACACCGCCCATTGGTGGACCAACTCCGGCCTGCTGAACAAAGTCATTTTACCCATGATGATCTCGCCCGTCATGGGTTTTACGGCAGGGCTATTAATGATGACTTTTCTCTACTTTCAACTCCAAAGCTGGCGTCCGGCTACGGTGACTCGGACTTTCAAGTTCCTTCAAATGTTCAGCGGATCCTACATGGGTTTTAGTCATGGCAGCGGCGATGCTCAAAAGACGATGGGAATCATCGCGCTGACACTTGTGGCAGCGACCAAAGCGGGAACATTAGATCATCTTCCCACTTGGCTTGATTTTTTACGGCATCCCATGAGCGACACCGCGGAAGGCAAAAGCGTTATTGCCCTGTGGATCAAGGTCATTTGTGCCCTCACCATGGCGGCGGGAACGGCCGCGGGCGGTTGGCGAATCATTAAGACGATGGGTCAAAAAATGGTCAAAGTGTTGCCCGTAAATGGGTTTGCGGCCGACGTCACGGCGGCCAGCGTCGTGATGACCGCGGTTCATTTCGGGATGCCCGTTTCCACGACCCACGCCGTGACCACGAGCATCATGGGTGTGGGCTGTGCTCGGCGTTTCAGTGCCCTTCGTTTCGACGTCGTCAAACGCATCCTTTTAGCCTGGGTACTCACTCTCCCCATCACGGCTGGCCTCGGATACGTTCTGACGCGATTGGCTAATTCGTTGGGTTAGAGCTAACGGTGTGCGCGGTAAAACATTGCTCCGGGCGCAGATCCCAACGGAATGACCAAAGGACTGATACCGCCGACATTGCTGAATCCGCTCTTCAGCACATTAGCGGATTGCAAAGTGCCAGTATAAGTAATCACTAGGTTCATCTTCTCGATATAAATATTGATCTTGGGTGAGGTCGTGTCTAAGAAATCGCCGAAATGGCTGATCCGGAGCACACCATAATTCGACTCATTCTGAGACGGTTTGCCGTCAGCGTCCAAGGTGCCATTGCCGGGATAAGTGTTGTCGGGCGGCACCCCGAAGCCGGTATCGTTTTGACTTCCGAAACCAACGAGCACCGTGCCCGCGAGCTTCGGTAGATCCAAGCCGGCGCCGTCTTGTTCCACCCAGGTCAACCCATCATACGAAAACAAAGAAGTAAAAATCGTACCCACGCGCCTCACCCGCAACCAATGGGCTTGAGTAGCCGACGATTTATCCGAAAGAACACCCGCCGCATTCACGGCTCGGAGCCCGGTAAAAAAGCCCTCTAAACCGCTGATCAGATTCGTGTTCAAATTCGGCGCATTGTTTTCGTAATTTTCGCCCGCGTTGGCGCGATGAAGTTCGATCGCGGCGCGATTCGGATCCGATCCCTCGTAGTACACCGTATTCACGTAAGCCGGCACCTTCGTATTTTCACCGATATCCGTGTTGTCCGTTCGATATAAGCCCGCCCGAACATGGATGCCCCCGTTGCCGTAACCACCCGCAATACCCCGCCGATCAAAGCGATTGACCGCCACGGCCACGTCAAAATCTCCCGAATACGGCCGGTACAGGTAATCCATGAAATCACCTGGATTATAGGCATTTGATCCCCCACCGATGATTTCAAATTCCGGATTACTGTCCGAAGATAGAGCCACCGCGTCTCCTACCACATACGGGTCGTCACCCGGGGTTGGGCGGCTCGTTGGATCTTGGATGTAACCAATATCGGTCATCGTCCAGTTCGCTTTCTTGCCACCCGCAGTCGAGCTAGGCGGAATCGAGTTCCCCGCGGTATCGACCACCCCCGTCGCAGTCACCGTGAATGTGTCATTGGTAAGACCAGTCACTTCCAAATAAACCGCATCGCCTCCGATACCCAGGCGGGCGCCGATAATCCTGCCCTGGCTCAGCGCGTAATTCTTCAACGTGGTGGCGCTGATCGAGTTCATGGGTTTAGAGAATTTTAAGCCGACCCGCCTTTTATCCGTCGTCCCCGCCGAGACGAGCGCGGGCGCAACCGTATCGACCCCGATCACATCACCGTATTCCGCGAACTCCGCTTCAATGATGGCACCCCCCGCATTGGTATCATCAACTGCTGCAAAAGTGCCAACCAGGATCGCATTTGAGAATACCTGATACTGCTGGGAAATGAGCGACCAGGTCGTCCCATTCGTGCCGACATAGAATGAAAACGAATTGCCCACGCGCTGAATCCGCAGCCATTGGTTGGTTAGATTTTCACTTACGCCGGGATAATCACGACTCAGCCGACGTGCATAGACCTGATCCATGCGTCCTCGTCCGATAACCCGCACCAGGTTGGCTCCGAGCGGATTTGCGGCCGCAATTTCCAAGGTCGGCGTGTTGGCATTGGTCGATTCCCGAACGAGCAGGCTGCCCCGAGCAAACGGTTCCGCACGCTCCGATTCTGGACTCACGGCGAGCGAGAGGAGGCGAACTTTTTTATCGAAATCGCCGACGACGGTTTCATATCGAAAGTATCCATTGTCACCGACGGCCGTGGCGCTATCGAAAGCACCAAAGCCACTGGCCTTCAGCGTAAAGGAGGTGGCGTTGGTCACAATCTCGCCGGGCATGGGCAAGGGAGCGTTAATTGAGTCAGCCTCAATATCACCACTACCGCTCCAGCGAACGTAACTCCCCGTCACGGTCAAAATAGCGACGGCCGTTTGACCTGCGCCACTCAGGGGATTGGTCCATTTCAGCTGATATTTGCCTGCGTCGGCTGGGGTCGCCCCGCGGATTTCCACGCTGGACGTGCGGGCACCGGGGAGATACGGAGCGTCAGGAAGCGCGATGCCGTTGTGAAACCATTGGAAATCGTTCGGACCACCGGTCACTTGGGCGGTTAGAGAGACGGTTGAGCCGGCGGCAATTGTCTGGTTGGTGGGACTGGAAACAAGCGTTGAGGCGACGCTTTCGCCATTGGAAACATTGAAACGGGGGTCGCCCAACACACCCGAGCCTTCGGAAGACTCTCTGAAAATAGCTGGCACGCCAACGCCTGAATACCGCCCCGTTGGCGAACCTGTTTGGGCCAAAACTAAATGGGACAGGATCCCGGACAACGCCATCATCCACAGCTTTTTTTTCATAGGCCAGTTTCTGCAAGGATACTCGACTTCAATTCGCGCCGCATTTTCAGGGTGTCCTATTGCGCCGTCGCCGACGGAAGACGCGATCAACGGACGCGATGAACCACCACCCGGTGCATATGCCGCAGCTTTCCCTAAATGTCGAGCGATGCCCCGGAAAAAACCGGCGATCATCTAAATCCCTCCGCCCTAGTATCTTGACTAGCACTACAGCGACATTGTGGGCAAATAGGAGATTGACTCCGAGCTCGGACGCATTTTTGGTTTTTTAGGTGTGGTTTTTGAGTTGAGATTTTCGGTC
>JAYVTS010000137.1:0-23844 GCA_043788645.1 Verrucomicrobiota bacterium | reverse complement strand
TTAGCACTACAGCGACATTTTCCTCGCCTCAATGCGGCGGGGATTTTTTAATTTTGTGAATGCAATCTATTTATAATGAAATTATTTCCGAATTACGGTGGCCTATTGTAAATTATTATGTCTGATATTCTAACATAATTTATGTCAATTAAATTAGAATGATATAATAAAATGTTAAATAAAACACTATTAGGTGGTGCTTTTTATGAAAATTATTTATCATGCATTTTTTCAGTGCTGTTGCGTCAAACTGTTTTTAATGGTAATAGACATAACAATGTCAAATATTGGTACATGCAATTATTTTTCCATGATCCATGTCAATATAATTATCAATTCTATCTATATAATTTGTCAAATAAAATACCGGTTTGGGTTGGATTTTTGCTTTGATTGATTGACATTATGGCAAGTAGTGGGTCGCTTGGTATTTGTGGTCGCTTGGTGTGTCTAATAATTTTTCAGGTGCTTTTCATTGGAGGTCGTACAACGTCAGAAGCATCCGGTTCAACCCACCCAGCCTGCTTTTGGCTCAGTCCTGAAAAAAAGAAAACCCCCACCGGCTAACCGGTAGGGGTTTTGATAACTGAGGACAGATTACCTCAGAACTTGTAGATGACGTTCGCGGCGAGCGAGATGTCGTTCCGTTGGCCGCCAAAGCGCGTGAACCGATTGGCACCGTGATCCCAGCGGAATTCAAGCCGAGTAACCACGTTCGCCCAAAGCGAGTAGTCCGCAGTGATGGTGTCGGCGAAGAACTTCTGTCGGCCGACCTCGTCGAAAATGCCGCTCATTTGAGCGTACTCCAGACGATTATTGAATTTCAACTTCTCCGTCGCCTGATAGGAAGCATAGAGAGCATAAGCGGTTGCATGATTGCGAGCACCGCTCACATGATTCACGTAATCAAACGCTGCGCCAACGGTGAGTTCCTTCCACGGAGTGGACATCGTGCCGCCCACATAAACGAGCAAGGAGTCCTTACCGTTGCGAATCCCACCATCGACCACACCTGCATACAGCGAGCTGCCAGCGAGCCAACCCGTGCTTTCAGGCGCCTTGGCTACAACGGCAGCCATATAGTTTTTCACCGATTCCGCGGTGCCGCCGACTTCTGGGCGTGCCGTGAAGGCCCTGCCGTTCAGGCTTCCGGAATTCGCGATTCCCGCTGAGGCACCGAACACTTCGTTAAACTGGTACGAAGCAAGGATGCCAGTGTGGCCGAGGGGTTCGAGCGCGTAGCCAAACGAACGGGAGAAGTTCGGGTTGGCGTAGCTGTCAAACACTTCATAGCCCACGATCGGGTCGAAATGGCCGAGCTTGAAGTCAATGCCATTTCCAACGGGCGCACGCACAGCGATGTAGGCCTGCTTGATCGCCACTTGGTCGGCAACCTTGCCGGGCAAATCCCTGGAGTCAGGCCCAAAGATCCCTTCAAACTTGTAGCCTGCGCTCCAAGTTCCTTCATCCAGTGGCTTTTCCAACGCGAGCTTAACGGCGTTGAGGTTGAAGCCGTCTTGACGATCCGGACCGGTGTTGGCGGCCCGCGGGGCCACGGCATTGCCACGGCCGAAGTTCCAGATGCCGGAAGCATCTACGTAGCCGCTCAGCGTTGTGCCGCTGATCGCGCTCGAGATCGGATGCTCTTCGGCTTGAGCGGCGAAGCTGACGACGCCGGTCGCGGCGAGAGCGATGGTCCACTTATTAAACTGCATAGTTCCTCCTGAAGTCACTGTGTTCTCTGTGTTTTATAATTTATACAAACCAGAAACGGTCTGGCTCGGCGCCGTAATGACGCGTAATCATGTTCTTTCTAGCGGTTCTAAAGTACGGCTGGCAAACGTTTTTTGAGATCTCTCCATTGACCCGCGGACACTTTTTGCCTTCCAATAGCCACATTAACTCGTTCTAGTTCAATTAGTTTCGACGAAAAAATGCCCAAAATCGGATGGATTTTACCCTAGTAAGGAATTTCTCGAATGGATGAATCGGCCGCATCTCCCGCTCATTTCGATGCGGGTTCCCGTTTATCCAAACGCAGTTCGGAACTCGTGCCTCGAAGAAATCGACCGGTGTGACTCTCCATGCATTCGGCGATTTGCTCGGGCGTTCCCGCCGCCACCACTCGGCCACCCGCAGCGCCTCCTTCAGGCCCCAGATCAATCACCCAATCGGCGCTCCGTACGACGTCTAGGTTATGTTCGATAACGAGAACCGTATGGCCAACGTTCACCAGTCGCTGGAACACTGCGAGCAACACGCGAACATCATCGAAGTGCAGGCCGGTGGTGGGTTCATCAAAGAGAAAGAGGGTCGGCTTGGGCAGGAGTGTTTCGGCGTCACTCGAATAGGGATTCGCGGCTGATCGGGTTGGCTTACGACCTACGAGACGCGTGGCGGCACTCGTGGCGAGATGGCTCACGAGCTTGAGCCGTTGCGCTTCTCCACCGCTGAGCGTGTTGATGGGTTGACCGGTCCGCAAATACCCCAGCCCGACCTCGCACAACAGTTCGAGTTTGGAGACGGCCCGCCTGGCGGGCTTGGATTCGGGAAACCGCTCAAGAAACGATCGAGTGTCTTCAATGGTCGCTTCTAATAAATCGCCAATGGAATAGGCCAGCCCAGAATTCGTTTGGATTGGCTCGCTGACCTCGGCTTGGGGATCGGATACTGGCTTCTTCAACCCTCGTTTGTTGATTTTGGCCTTAGGTTCGGTCGGTTCCGGCAGATTCGACAGATTTGATCGGGCATCCCCGATTCTCCCGGGCAGAAATCGCACTTTGACGTCCAAGACATGTTCCCGATAGCGTCGTCCGCGACAGGCCGGACATTTGATGAAAATGTCCGAGAGAAACTGCATCTCGATCTTTTCAAAGCCCGCTCCGCGACACCAATCACACTGTCCGGCTACGGAGTTGAAGCTGAATGCGCTCGCATTGAGTCCAGCCGTTTTCGCTTCCGGTGAGGCGGCGTAGAAATCTCGGATGTCGTCGAAGGCGCCGCTGTAGACCGCCGGATTGGATCGGGGCGTGCGCCCGAGCGATGATTGATCCACCAAGACCACCGCTCCGAGGTGTTCCGCGCCTGTGAGGGTGGCCATTCGGATCGCCGCCTCGGCACCTTCGCGAGATTCGCCATCCACTTCTTCATCTAACGCGTTCGGGGAACCGGTCGACGAAAGCTGGGCTTGAAGCAAAGGCAATAGGACCTCTCGAATCAGAGTGCTTTTGCCCGAACCACTCACCCCGGAAACGCACACCATCCGACCGAGTGGAATGGCCACGGTTACATCACACAGGTTATTCGCAGTCGCGCCAGAGAGATGCAATATGCTTGGCCAACTCATCGACGCTTGCGAATGGATCGATGCGGCGGCACCGCGCCGTTGCGACGCCTTCGTCTGGGCCACGGGAGAAACCAACGAACTCGGCGAAGGCGAAACCGGTCGGCGGATCGGCACCTCTATTCGCTTGCGCCCCGTGAGATAATCGGCGGTGAGTGAATTTTTAGCGGCGGACAATTCAGTCGCGGGGCCTTGAAACACGATCTGACCGCCGGATTCGCCGTGGCCGGGCCCAATATCGACCAACTGATCCGCCGCCCGCATGACGCTCGCCTCATGTTCAACTACCACGACCGTATTACCGTGATCGCGAAGCCGCTGGAGGATGTGAATGAGCCGCTCTGTATCCCGCGGATGCAGTCCCACACTGGGTTCATCCAGAACAAAGAGGGTCTGACACAAGCGCGTGCCGAGACAGGTCGTGAGATTGACCCGCTCGGTTTCGCCTCCGGACAGGGTGCGGGTGGTGCGATCCAGCGTGAGATAGCCGAGGCCGACTTCCACGAGATAGCCCAAGCGCGCCCGCACTTCCCCGAGGGCAACCCCGAGGGGCTCGTGATGCTTGGGCCGATGCCGCTCTGCCAGTGTTTCAACGAGAGCGAGTGCTTCTTGAATGGGCCACGCGTAAAAGTCAGCCAGAGAGATCGTCGGCCGGTCCGCCGCAACCGCCACCCGGTAGAGCAGGCTTTCCGGATTGAATCGCTGACCGTGACATTGAGGACATGTTTGGTAGCTGCGATACCTCGATAGCAATACGCGATAATGCATTTTATACGCATTGCTTTCGAGCCAACGAAAATAGCCGCGCACGCCGTACCATAAATGGGGCCATTTGTGGGCTTCATCCGTGCCGTATCCCGGTTCACCCTCGAGCACCCAGCGTTGGTGTTCAGGGGTAAGTTCTTGGAACGGTGTCTTGAGTGGAATCCCCCTTTTTTTGGCGATCCGCACCAGGTCGTTCTGGGACTCCGCTCCCACCCCACTGAGCCACGGCTTGATCACCCCTTGAGCCAACGTCCGCGAGGGGTCGGGCAGGACGAGTTTGAAGTCGATTTCAATGATTCGACCGAACCCACGGCATTGGGCACACGCTCCCACCGGATGATTGAAGGAAAACAGCGATGAGGTCGAATCGGGGTACGCGAGATCGCACTGAGCACAATGAACCCCGGAGGAAAAGCGTCGTACTCCCCCCTTTTGCTCAGCGATACCGGAGTGCGGTTCAGGGGGAGTGAGTGTGCGAACGGTCAACCGTCCTTTTCCGAAACGATAGGAAGTTTCACACGCCTCGAGGAAACGGGTTCGATGGGCTGGAGTAGGGCGAAAGCGGTCGGCCACGACCGTCAGCACCGATGGCGCCGAGACCCATTCCGATGCCACTTCATCCACCCGGACCGGGCGTCCCGCTACCAGCAAACGTTGGAACCCTTGTTTCTGAAGTAACGCGAGTTGTTCGGTGATCGGAATTTTTTCTGACAAGGCCAGATCAAACGTCACCAATAACTCGCCGTCCGATCCGAATTCGCGGACCACTTCACTCCAAACAACCTGGGGCGGTTCAGTCATGACCGGGCGGGCACACTGGCGACACTGTAACCGCGCCACATGAGGCCACAACGCCTTCATGTGCTCGCACAATTCGGTCATGGTCCCCACCGTGCTGCGACTCGTCCGAACCGAATTGCGCTGTTCGATGGCAATTGCGGGTGGAATGTTTTCGATTCGATCCACGGCCGGCTTGTCCATGCGATCAAAGAACTGCCGCGCGTACGGGGAAAACGTCTCGATATAACGGCGCTGCCCTTCTGCGTAGAGGGTGTCAAAGGCCAAGGAACTCTTACCGGAACCGCTGAGACCGGTGACGACGATCAATTTTCCTAGGGGCAGATCGAGATCAATCCCCTTGAGGTTATTCTGTCGAACACCGCGGAGCCGAATGCATCGCGGGACAGTTCGTTGGCTCGGATCGTGCTTAAAAAACGGATCCGCGGTCACGAGGGGAGTTCCCGGTACGAGTAGGGGCGGAGTTTTGGCAACACCCTTTAGTTGAGGCGGCATAGTAAGCGGCGAATGACACCGAACGAATTTTCCGTTAACTCACTACCGCCCCTTCCAGGTTTGATCGTGGGGTATAAGTTTTTCCGGGGGCGGTTTGGTCGCGGCGGAAAGCGTGATATTGGTCCCGGGCACCCAAGGGATTTCGTGCAAATCAATGGAAAGTGCGCGCGGAAAAATCTCTACCGGATGCCCAAAGCAATTGAGCGTCACCACTCCGGGGAGGGAGGTGGTATCGACATGCAAAACCGGTCCAAACGCCATTCGATTGGTGATGGGAACGTTGAAAACGGCGGTAATGGGCAGGTCCGAACGTTCGGGTTGTTCTCCGGGGAACAGGAGTGTCACCGGGATCGGCAGGCGGATCGGGTGAGTAATGATCAGAGCGGGCACGCCCTGGATGGTGGTAAAGGTTAATTCCCATGCGCCGCCGCGGCGTTTGATGGCTGTACAGGCACCATACACCGTGATGTAGAAAAACAGGGTTCCAATGAATACAACGAACAGTCGTTTTACATTGAGCGGCAGGTCTTCTTCCCGATCCATCGAAGGAGCATAGGGGGCAAAACTGCAAAAGGAATTTTCGCCCGAATATTTCAGATCCCTTCGTGCCGAGACGCAGCGAGTACCGGTCTGGCGGGATTGTTACAGACTTATATAATTTGTCAATATGTCAAAATAACTATCATGACATTAAGCTGAGGTTGTTTTGCAATTGTCAATATAATAATCAATTTACTATATTGTGAACATTGTCAATATAGAAATACTGTCAGTCCATTTGAATTGGGAATTCAAAAATAGATAATTAGTCAATATAAATAGACTGACAGCATGTGTAGTTAAACAATTATGCATGTTGTTAATTTGACGGAGCCACGGTATGTCAATATAAAAATCAAGTCATTATATTGAGAGTGAGGCGTTGCGCAGAGAGGCTTGTCGGCCGGTTCGTCGACGGCCAATCGGCTGACAAGCTCATCTCACACGAGCGATCAATCTTTGCGGTGGAACGGATTCCGTCGGCAGCAAAAAAAAAGGCGAACCGAAGTTCGCCGTGTGAATGTTCCAACTTTGGATATTACGCCCGTTGAGATCAGTCAAATGCGTGACCGGCGCAGCACAAGACATTCTTGAGCTTGTGGCGAACCAGTTCCTTAACCGCCTTCCGAGCCGGGCCGAGGTACTTGCGCGGATCGAATTCTTTGGGCTTGGTGAACAACACCTCTCGAATCGCTGCGGTCATGGCGAGTCGTAGATCGGTGTCGATGTTAACCTTGGTACACCCCGTGCGGCGGGCTACCTCAATGTCGGACTCCGGCACGCCCGCCGTGTCTTCACCCATATTACCCCCGTTTGCGTTAATCTTTTTTGCCAGGTCTTTCGGCACCGACGAGGCCCCGTGGAGCACCAGCGGATAATCTCCCAACCCGGCATCCATGAGGGATTTCTTAATGTCCTTGAGCCGTTGCAGGTCCAGGTGCTGCTCGCCCTTGAATTTGTAGGCGCCGTGGCTGTTACCAATCGCCACCGCCAGAGAATCACATCCGGACTCCCGGACAAACGTCACCGCTTCCTCGGGGTGCGTGTAGTGTCCACCCGTCGAGTAATTCCCACCTTCCTCACCGTCATCAAACTGGGCTCCGACCAAGTGACCGAGTTCGGATTCCACAACGCAATTATGCTTGTGTGCGTATTCGACCACTTTACGGGTGATTTCCACGTTTTTGTCAAAGGGCTCGTGGGACGCATCAATCATGACCGAGGTGAAACCCTCGTCGATACACTGTTTGCACAGTTCAAAGGTATCGCCGTGATCGAGGTGCACAGCGATGGGGATGGTGGAAAGTTTCACCGCAGAATCGATGAGGCCCTTTAGATACACCGGGTGGGCGTAGTCGCGGGCGCCGCGGGAAATCTGGAGCATGACAGGAGCCTTTTCTTCTTCGCAGGCCTCAATGATGGCCTGGAGTAGCTCCATGTTGTTCACGTTGAAGGCGCCGAGGGCGTACTTGCCCTTAAGGGCCTTGGCGAACAGGTCGCGCGTATGTGTCAGTGGCATAGACGTAGTAAAAGCCGTCCCTTTCGGAAACGAACCGGTGAGAACCTAGGAGCAAGCGAAGGGGCCGGGCAAAATGGATTTTAGCCGGGATGTTTCATCCGACTTGGATCAGTGGCGATTGCGAAACCGAGCGTGCTCCCGGCGGTTGTGGTTCTTGAGTTCGACCGCCTGGTCTCCCAGTTCTGCTTCAACTTGGTTAATGAACGTACTACAACTCGAAATCAATCCCCCCACTCCCATCACCATATCTCGTTCAGCAAAATCGTCGGTCACGACCAACACCGGCCCATACGGCGTCAACCGATAGGCGACCCGTTCAATGAGGTCATCGGCGGTTTTGCCGGCCGGGCTGTAAATCACTTCGACTTCCCGGCTGCTCTTTACTTTCGGCGTAACGCTCGGCGCCCCTTGACCGTCAAAAAAAATCGTCAATGGCGTCACCACCGCATCGCGGTAATGGGTAAGTTTCGCGATCAACGCCTCGCGGGCTGCCGCGGAATGGGGCGCTTTGCCTGCGCAAAGCCGCGGCCAGTTGTGCAACAGGCTGTAGCCATCAATCAATATCCTTACCAAAGGCATGGGAAAGAGGGGAGTCAGTTTCGGAAACGGGCCGCCACTCCCCTCATCAAGGGAACCGGCAGATTTCTCACCGTGAACTCGGTTCGAGCGATCACGCTGATCCCTCTACATTGCCTACCGGTTCGACACCTTCCAAGCTAGGAATGTCATGTCTTCCGTTTTGTCTCGTTTGAATCCACAATGGGCGTCACTACCCGTGTATGTCCCGGGGAAACCCATTGATCAGGTCGCCCGCGAACATGGCCTCAATCCGGCCCACATCATCAAATTGGCGTCCAACGAAAACCCGTTGGGACCTTCGCCAAAAGCCCTCGAGGCCCTGCGATCTGCGCTGGGGCACATCCACCTCTATCCCGATGGATCGGCCTACGCCCTCAAAGCGGCCTTGGCCAAATTTCTTTCCATTGAACCGGACCACCTGATCGTGGGCAATGGTTCAAATGAAGTGCTGGAGTTTGTCGCCCACGCGTTTTTGGCTCCGGGTGACGAGGTCGTGGTTTCCCAATATTGTTTCGCCGTTTATCCAATCGTGACCGCGCTGATGGGGGCCACCCTCGTCACGGTCCCGGCCCTGCCCGGCTTCCAAGCGGATATTCCGGCGATGATTCAAGCCCTGACGCCACGGACCAAAGTGCTCTTCCTGGCGAACCCCAACAATCCGACCGGCACACTCACTTCGCGAGACGACGTCTCGCGATTGTTGGCCAGCGTCCCGGACAACGTCTTGATCGTGATGGACGAGGCCTACATTGAATTCTCGGATGATCCGATAGATCTGCTGCCGTTGGTCCGACTGGGATCGCACTCCAACCTTTTGATTGCCCGAACGTTCTCAAAAATTTTTGGTTTGGCCGGCTTACGTTTGGGCTACGGAGTCGCTACGCCCGCCCTCGTCGCCGCTCTAGAAAAAGTGCGAGAGCCTTTCAACATCAATGCGTTGGCTCAGACTGCCGCGATCGCTGCCCTGGAAGATACCCAGCACCAAGCGCACACCCGGGCCAACAACCGGGCGGGACTCGAATACTACGGCCGCGCCTTCTTTCAAATCGGGCTCGAAATGGTGCCTTCTCACGCGAACTTTGTTTTGGTGAACGTCGGCGAGGGCGCTCGGGTGTTTCTAGAACTGCAGAAACGCGGAATCATCACGCGACCGATGGGTGCCTATCAACTTCCAGAGTGGCTACGGATTTCCGTGGGTTCAGCGACGGAAAACGAACGATGTGTTCGAGCGCTCCGAGAGATTCTTGGGAAGTGAATTAGAATCATCGCCTCCGAAACCGTTTCAAAATTGCTGGGGCTCACTGTTTCTTCGATAAGAAGCGGAATGAATAACTGCCCCTGCGGTTCGGTTTCGGCGTACGAAGCTTGCTGCGGTCCAATCCTGGCGGGTGAACCCGCCAAAACGGCTGAAGCTCTAATGCGTTCGCGTTACACCGCCTACGTTAAACGCGATTACGCCCACCTCGGCACCTCCCTTTCTGCCGAGCAACGGAAAGATTATTCCCCGGACGACTCCAAACGCTGGGCCGAAAGCTCCGAATGGCTCGGGCTCACGATTCACGGCACCCAACAGGGAGGCCCCGACGACACGAGCGGCCTGGTTGATTTTTCCGCTCGATTCAAAACCAACGAAAAAGAGCAGGAACATCGCGAAACCGCGATTTTTAGCCGCGAACACGGGCGTTGGGTTTACGCCGGCCACACCGGCAGTCCGGGGACTACCATCCGCCGCGAGACGCCGAAAATTGGACGCAACGATCCCTGTTCGTGCGGGAGCGGCAAAAAATACAAGAAATGCTGCGGTGCCGCGGCTTAGGGCTTAGCCGTGCGATGCCCCTCTCCCTCCGGGGCGAGAGAGGACTGGAATCGTTGCCGCCGCCCTGATAAAGTGAACCGATGCTTCCTTCCCGTCTTCTCCTCTCGGTCGGTTGGTATCTCGCCGGCCTGTTCTGGTTCGGGTTTGCGGGTACTCTGTCGGCCGTCGACGAACCGCACGGACTCTTTGTCGAAGGCTACGCAGGTCGGGTCAGCTATGCGCCCAGGGATGAGTTGACCTTGCACGTCTCCACCAGCGCCGCGGTTTTTTCCGCGGAGATTGTCCGGCTTGGCGAAAAAACAGAATCGATGTGGTCCTCCACTGCCGTGCCGGGCCGCGAACACCCGGTCCCGGAGGATGCCTCTTCGCTAGGTTGTCGTTGGCCCACTGCGGTGACCTTGAGGATCCCGACCGATTGGCGCAGTGGTTATTATCAGGTGTTATTTCGCGTCCGTGATGCCGGCGGAAAATTCAGCCAGCGCAATACGCGGACTTCCGAAGGCAGTTGTTATTTTGTATTACGCCCCGCTGAGCCGGGCAAGGCTTCCAAAATTCTGCTCCAACTTTCCACCCATACTTATAACGCTTATAACAATTGGGGAGGTTCCAGTCTCTACGCCTATAATAGTCGCAACGGCAATCAAGGGCACCGGGTTTCGTTTGAACGTCCGCCCCAAAGTCAATTCGGTAGTTGGGAACAACCTTTCGTCGAGTGGGCTGAATGCCGGGGCATTCCATTAGACTACGCGGCCAACGGTGATCTGGAGTCGCGGCCTGATCTTTTGAAAGCCTATCGGTTGGTGCTCAGTGTCGGGCACGATGAATATTGGTCGGCGCCCATGCGCGATCACTTGGAACAATTCATTTCTAACGGCGGAAACGTGGCGTTTTTCAGCGGCACCACCTGTTGCTGGCAAGTCCGGAGTGAAGACGACGGTCGAGCACTGACGTGTTGGAAGCAGAATTTCCAGTCGGATCCCGTCTATGCCGCCCGAACGGGTTATTCAAACTTGTCCTCTCTTTGGAGTCATTACCTCGTGAAACGACCTGAAAATTATCTTACAGGCGTGGGCTTTCTCTGGGGCGGCTATCATAAAAGTCACGGCCAACTCATGGACGCCACGGGGGCCTATACGGTGCATCAGCCAGATCATTGGATTTTTGCTGGAACCGGTCTGAAACAAAACGATACCTTCGGGGCCAAGGATACCATCGTCGGCTACGAGTGCGATGGTTGCGAGCTGGACTGGCAGGGTGGCCTGCCCCGTCCCACCCATCGCGATGGGACCCCGGAATCGTTTTCTGTCCTTGCCACCGCACCCGCGCAATGGCATCCCGACGATTGCCAATGGTATGAACAATGGGAAAACGGCCGCAAAGGCAACGCGGTCCTGGGGCTCTATACGCGAGGCGGAACGGTCTTTACTTGTGGCAGTACGGATTGGGCTCACGGCCTCCGCGGTGGCGATGTCCTCGTTGATCAGATCACTCGCAATATCTTGGAACAACTCGGACGATGAATCGGTCATTGCGCGGTGGTTTCGATGGCCAGCAAACGACGGTAGGATTTTATGATTGGGCAACTGAGTAAAAGTCCGACTTTCCAGGTCCTCATGGGCGGCTGGGCGATTTTGCTCCTCCTGGGGCAACTTTGGGCGGAAGAAACATCCCCGAGTTCCAGGTCGGCGACCTCTCCCAATATTCTCCTACCTCCCGAGATACGCCTGGCGGCGCTCCCGGCGCGGGCTCCAGAACCGGCCGACAATGTGTCCACGCCAGATAAAATCGCGCTCGGACGCCTCCTGTTTTTTGATCCGATATTCTCCTGTAATTTAGATTACCGACACCTGACACCTGCCCTCAAACCCGCTTTATTCCCCTTTGCGTGATCACGTTTTTGCACGGCCGACTGGTGGAAGTCCTACCCACCCGTGTGGTCATCGAAGTCCATGGAGTAGGATACGAAGTTCTTATTCCGCTTTCGTCCTTTGACAAACTCCCGACCCCGGGCAGTGATGTCCATTTACTCACCCATCTCACGATTCGTGAAGATGCCCATCTTCTCTACGGATTCATGTCCTCGGGAGAACGGGACTTGTTTCGATTACTCATTGATACGGTCAGTGGCATCGGTCCGAAAATGGCGCTGAATATTTTGAGCGGATTGAGTGTGACGGCGTTTCGGGCGGCGGTCTTGGCCGCGGATGTGAAATCTTTGGCCAGTGTTTCTGGAGTCGGGAAAAAGACCGCTGAACGAATTGTCGTCGAGTTGAAAGACAAACTTGGCGGTTTCGGAAGTGCAGCCGCACTGCTGATCGGCAGCGGGCCGAGGCCAGCGCCTGGAACTGAAACCCGTCTCACCGACGCCGCGGCCGCACTTTCGGCCCTGGGCTTCAAGCCGATGGAGGCGTTTGAAGCGGTTCGTGCGGCCGTCGCAGTCTTAGGCGCCGAGGCGTCTACCGAAAAACTGATTCGTGCCTGTTTGAAAAAACCGTGAATTCGGCTAAGGAAAATACCCCTGCACCCGACGGTCGCTCGGCCGGAATCCTGCGAACCAGCATGAAATCCGAGATCGTCATCCCAGCGAAAGTTCGTTGGCACGGACGGCTGGCCGCACGGCTGATCTGGCTGCTGGTCTCCGTCCTGGCTTGGACCATTCGTTGGCGATTTGAAGATCGCACCGGCCTGTTTCCGCCCGGAGGTGAGCAACCGGCTATTTTTGCGACCTGGCACAATCGCTTGGCGTTCACGCTCATTATTCAACGCGATTTCGCCCGACGTACCAACACGAACCGCCGGATGGCGGCCTTGGTCAGTGCAAGTCGGGACGGCGGTCTGCTCGCTCGGGTTCTCGAATTGTTTCGGGTCATTCCCGTCCGTGGCTCGTCGAGTCGCCGGGGCGGTCCTGCCCTGCGAGAACTGATGAACGCGGCGCAGGCCCGCCACGACATCGGACTGACGCCGGATGGACCTAAAGGCCCTTGTTACGTGGTGCAGCCGGGGGTGATCGCGATCGCGCAATTGACGGGTTATCCGATTGTCCCGGTGAGTTATTGGTTGAGTTGGAAAAAGACGCTCCGTAGCTGGGATCGTTTTCAAATTCCACTCCCGTTTTCCCGCTGTCATGTGACCTTTGGCGAAGTGGTTTGGGTGCCCACGGATTCTTCGGTGACTGATCGGGAACGCCTGAGAATGGAATTAAACCAACGGCTCACCGAATTAACTAGAGACTGACCTAAAGGTCCTTTTCGATATGAAAAACCGATCACTATTCATCGTGCTGGCTTCCGTGGTCCTGGGCTTTCGCGTCGGCGCGGCACCGTGGATCCTCTCCGCCAACGAAGGCAAGCTCGACCTCCTCACCGGCATCACTCGGGTCGTTCCGAATCCGGCGCCGGATTCTCTGACCCTGCTCGACTTCGTAGTCACTCCGCCTCGCGTGACCCATTTCACCAACCTTTCGAACTCGGTCCTAGGCCCCCCTTCTAACGTGGCGTTCACGCCCGACGGTTTCCTCGCCCTCATCGCGGATTCCGTTTATATCGATCCCGCGAATCCCACAAAATGGTTGCCGCATCGGGGCATCCATGTGTTGGATCTCACCTCGGTCCCACCGCATTTTCTCGCGGACGTCTCGGCCGGATTGCAACCCAGCGGAATCTCCGTGGCTCCAGACGGAACGTTTGCCTTGGTGGCCAATCGGGCCGGCGGATCGGTCACCCGGCTCACGATTCAAGGGTACACCGTTACTCCGGCCGAAACGGTGAATTTTACCCAAGGAACGAACGAGGTCTCGGACGTTGGGATCAGTCCAGACGGGCGTTTCGCCTTGGCAAGTGTCCGCGAGGCGAACCACCTCCGGCTGTTTCGTTGTGACGGGGGTTCACTTCAGATCACGGATCGAAAAATTTCGGCGTATGGTCGCCCCTACCGAGTGATCTTTACGCCTGACGGGCAGTTCGCACTCACGGCCGGACAAGGTGCCGGAAATCTAAACGGCAACGATCTGGACGCGATGACCGTTATTCGCCGACGCGGCGATGATTTTCAAACGGTGGATTTTGTCCCACTGGGGAGTGCCCCGGAGACGATTGAAGTCAGTCCCGACGGTAAGCTCATTGCGGCCTTGGTGATGAACGGTTCCAATCTTTCGCCCAGGACGAACGGCTATCATGACCACGGTCAACTCGTTATCCTAACCCGGCGTGGTGACACCTTTGTCCGAACTCAAACGATTGATGTGGGGCGAATTCCAGAGGGTGTCGCTTTTTCGCCCGACGGCCGTCAGGTAGTGGTGCAATGTCATCCTGCTCGCGAACTGCGGCTCTATCCAATTCGGCGCGAGCGTGTTCTGGAAAATTATGACCGGATCATGGTCCCCGGTTTTCCTTCAGGGCTCCGGGCTAGTTCACAATAAGAGTTCTTTTCACACCAAAGCACGAAGGCACCAAGCCGTGTTTTCTTTGTTTTTTGCAACGGACTCCTCACCCACGCTTTCTTAACTCTCAGCCACCGTGAAACAATCGCCCTTTCCAAAACAGAAGACCTTTTCGTGCCTGGGTGCCTTCGGGTAAAAAGCTCCTCGGGTGAAACCCTCCTTTTGAGGAACCGGATCCTCGACAGAAAGTCCGACGACTCATTGGTCGGCCCTCCGTTGCCCGGCTATTGATGACCCGGTCAGTAGTCACATTTCCATGCTTACGATTCGAGATCTCAAAATGTCGATGGGTGGTCGGACGCTCTTCGAGAACGCGTCGCTCCAGATCAATTATGGTGACCGGGTGGCCCTCGTCGGCCCAAACGGCGCGGGCAAATCCACGCTGTTTTCGATTATTCTCAAGAAGAACGAGCCGGACGAGGGTGTCGTCGAACGCGATGCGTGGACCATGGTCGGCTATCTTCCGCAAGAGGGCGAAGCCGTGGGAAACGAAACCGTCCTCGAAGTGGCGACGGGTCGGTCCGTGGAAGTTCCCCACCTGGAACAACGCCTGAAAGAACTCGAAGCGGCCGGCAACGTTGCTGGCCCCGAGTACATGGAGGCCCATGCCAAGCACGATGCCCTGAGCGATCCGCAAGTGGACGCCAAGGCAAAAAAAATGTTGGCGGGTCTCGGATTTCGAGAGGGAGATCTCCACCGACCCGCTCGCGAAATGAGCGGTGGCTGGATCATGCGCGCCCATTTGGCTCGTTTGTTGGTGATGGAACCGGACCTGCTCCTGCTCGATGAGCCGACGAATCACCTCGACCTGCTCGCCCTCTTGTGGTTGCAGACTTATCTCAAGAACTATTCGGGCGCGCTCTTGCTGATCTCCCATGACCGCCAATTCATGGACGAAGTGGTCGGCCAAGTTTATGAGATTTCCGAGAAGAAAGTCATTTCCTATGCTGGGAATTACTCAGAATTTCTTCGCCTCCGCGAAGCCCGTTACGAACAACAACTGGTTGCTCATAAGAATCAACAAAAAGAGATTCAAGCCCTCCAGGAATTTGCGGATCGGTTTCGCGCGGTGCCCTCCAAATCCTCGCAAGCAATGGCCAAGCTCAAACAAATTGAGCGAATGGAGCTGATTGAAAAGCCGTTGGCGCCTAAGAAACCTTTCCGCTTTCAAATTCCACAACCGCCCCGCGGCGGGCAGCGAGCGGTGACGCTCGAGCGGATCCATATGGCCTATGGAACCCAGCCCGTCTACGCCGGCCTGGATCTGGTGATTGAGCGGGGCGAACGAACCGTACTCGTTGGACCCAACGGTGCCGGAAAATCGACGCTCCTGAAAATTCTCGCCGGGGTCGTTGAGTTTCAAAAAGGCGAACGTGAACTGGGGCACAACGCCAAAATCGGCTATTATAGCCAGCATCGTGCCGGTTCCCTCGATCCGCATAAAACGGTCTTAGAAGAAGTCCTTCACAGTGCGCCCACCTTGCGAGAGGACGAGGCGCGAGGCGTGCTGGGATCATTCCTGTTTCGAAAGGAAGAGATCTACAAGCTCACCTCTGTCCTCAGTGGCGGTGAAAAGAGCCGACTCAATCTGATTAAGTTTCTGGTTGATCCGCCCAATCTCCTCCTCATGGATGAGCCCACCACTCACCTCGACATCCACACCGTCGAATCGCTCACGTTGGCACTCGAAAGTTATGCCGGCACCTTGGTTTTCATTTCGCACGACGTTCATTTCATCCGCAAGCTCGCCACCAAAGTCTTGCATGTGAGCGGCGGACAAGTAATTCCGTACGCCGGTGGCTACGACTATTTCCTAGAAAAAACCGGTGCTCTAGGCGATGCCAGAGCGGCACTGACAGCGGGGTGATATTTTTAAACCTCGATTCAAAACAGCTCCAAAATTGCCAGGAGCCCCTTCGGGCTAGAAAGCGTCCACCAACTCCCGATACCCACGAACCCGAGCGGCATCGACGGAATTCCAACTAAATTCGGGCGGACGCATTTCGCGGCCCATGAAGACGCGGGAATTCCGAAACTCCATCGCGCTAGCCACCGGCCCACTCGCGGACACATGGATCTCGGTGGCCCTCGTTTGGCCAATGATTCGTTGAACGTTGCGTTCCCGGATTCCCCCGCCCGGCATCACCACAATCCTCCCAGCGGCCTGACGAATCAGCTCGGCAATGAGGTCGGCCCCTTCAAAAACGGTCGCTTCCTGCCCGGACGTCAGCACTCGCGGAATTCCCAAGGCGATGAGTTGTTCCAACGCCACTCCAGGATCACGGGCGACGTCGAATGCTCGGTGGAACGTTACGTTTAACGACCCGGCCGCGGCGAGAAGTTCGGCGCAGCGTTGGGCGTCGATCGAACCGTCCGGACATAAAATCCCAAACACCACCCCGGCCGCGCCAGCTTTCTGGGCAACGGCAAGATCCCGGTGGAGAACGTCGAACTCCGTGGCGGTGTAGCAAAAATCGCCACCGCGAGGACGCAACATGACCTGCACGGGCAGGGACACAGATGCCACCACTGCTTCGATCAATCCCGCACTCGGCGTGGTGCCGCCTTCCATCAGGTTCTGGCAAAGCTCCAAGCGATCTGCCCCCCCGGCCTGGGCCGCCTGGGCCGCATCGACCGAATCAATCAGCACTTCCAAAATGATCCGTTTCATCTTGAACGCGAAGGAGAATGATCGGTCGGCAAGGAGTTGTAATGAGTGATGTGGTGGACAGCTTCGTCGCTCATGCTCTGGCATTCAATGTGAGGAGGTTACCACGGTGCATCGGAGGGAGAAGCACAAAAAATGTCGGCGCGACTTTCATTGTGCCGGTAAGCCCGTCATGGTCTCGGTGGATGAATGCTAGCACTGTGGTGTGGATCTACGCAGCTCTAATTGTCGCCGGGGGACTCATGGGCTTTCTCAAGGCGAGAAGCAAGGCTTCGCTCATCATGTCCGTTGCTTGTGCCCTCCCGTTGGTACTGACGGCTTTGGGTAGATGGCCACTTCTCGCTGCCGAGTTGGTTGCCGGATTTTTACTCTTTTTCTTCGGCATCCGGTACGCCAAATCCAAGAAGATCATGCCCGGCGGAATGATGGCCGGAGCTTCGCTCATCACACTCGGATTGCTCCTCTGGCTGGCTCGCTAGAGGGTTCCTGAGTTCGATTCCAGATCGTTTTGTTGTGCCCAACGCGTCGCTACCGGTCTGGCAACTCCGGACGGACATCATTCGCCATCTCACTACCGGTAATCAGTTGGTCCTCGTCGCCGCCACCGGTTCCGGCAAGACCACCCAGGTTCCCCAGATGTTGCTTGATGCCGGCCTAGCAGGAAGCAACCAAATCATCGTACTCCAACCTCGCCGGGTGGCCGCTCGAACCGTGGCGACTCGGGTGGCGTGGGAACGCAATTCGAGGGTGGGTGATGAAGTGGGTTATCAAATCCGGTTTGAAGATCGCACCAGTCTCGGAACCCGGATTTGTTTCATCACCGAAGGGATCTTGCTACGTTGGCTCCAAGAGGATCAGCAACTCAGCGATATCGGTTGCCTCATCTTTGATGAATTTCACGAGCGGAATCTGTTGAGTGACGTAGCGCTCGCGCTCGCAAAAAAGCTCCAACGGGAACATCGCCCTGATCTCAAGTTGGTGGTGATGTCGGCCACCCTCGAAGCAGAACCGGTGGCGCGATACCTCGCGTCCCGTGGCGACGGTTCAGCAACAGGGTCGGCTCCCATTCTCGTTTCGGAAGGTCGAGCTTTTCCAGTTGAATTGAAATGGGCCGACTACGGAGATTCGCGCCCCCCGTCGGAACAGGCCGCGGAGGCGGTGGAAGCGATCGTGCGGCACGGATGGGAAGGAGACGTGTTGGTGTTCATGCCGGGGATGGGCGAAATTAATTCGACCATCCATGCGCTTCGCAGCGCCAAATTGGGCGAGCGGGTCGCCTTCATTCCGCTCCATGGCGACCTGCCCATGGAGGAACAAGATCGCGCCTTTCAGCGAAGTGACCACCGCAAAATCGTGGTCGCCACCAATGTCGCTGAAACTTCGATTACGATCGATGGGATTCGTCATGTGATCGATGCCGGACTCGCCCGGGTGGCGCGATATGATGCGGAGCGGGGAATTCAGACGCTGTTGGTCGAGGACATTAGTCGCGCCAGCGCGGATCAACGCGCAGGACGTGCGGGTCGGACTTCCGCCGGAACGTGTTGGCGGCTATGGACGGAAAGTGGACACCTGAATCGGCCCGCCAAAAACACTCCGGAGATTCAGCGAGCCGATCTCGCGGAAGTCGTCTTGCTCCTGCACTCTTTGGGAGTTCGTCGGGCGGTTGAGTTTGATTGGTTGGATCGACCCGAACCCGCGGCCGTAGAACGTGCGGAACGGCTCCTTGTCATCTTGGGTGCCCTATATCCGCCCGCGCCAGCCGCCCCGGCAAACACGCCCGCAGAAGCGATTGGCCGCACGTCCGACCTCACCTCGATCGGGCGGCAAATGCTGCGGCTACCGATGCATCCGAGGTTTGCCCGAATGCTCGTGGAAGGCTCGAAACGGGGATGTGTGTCGGCGGCGGCGCTGTGTGCCGCACTGGTGAGCGGTCGGGATTTGCTAATGCGCCTCGGCCGTGATGACGGCCATGTGAAAGAAGCACGGGCACTTTTTGAGGGCTCTGGGACAAGCGATTTTCACACCCTGATGCAGGCCTATCATTATGCGAAAAATCAAAACTTTAACGTGGATGGCTGCCGTCGTCTCGGGATCCACGCTCAAACGGCGCGCCAAGTGGATGATACCTTTCGACAATTGTTAAAGGTCGTTGAGCGTGAACGAATGGGAGCGCGGCGCAGTCAGGCAGGGGACCCTGAGAGCGACGATCCTCCGGCATTGGCCCCGGAATCTCAACCCGCCGACTCGCTCCCGGCGGATTCGCTCGAACGTTGTTTGCTCGCTGGATTTGTCGATCAACTCGCGCAGCGACGCGACAGTGGAACTCTCGAGTGTGATCTCACGGAGGGTCGTCGAGGTACGTTGGCCCGCGAAACCGTCGTCGCTGAATCGAAATTACTGGTCTATGCGAACATCCGTGAGCTCAGCGGGCGTACGGGTCATATCACCCTATTGACTCACGCTACGGCGGTGAAGTGCGAATGGTTGGGGGAGATGTTTCCCCAGCATATTCAGGCGACGGTAGAACATCTCTATGATCGGACGCATAAGCGAGTGGCGGCGGTGCAAGTTCGACGGTTTCTGGATCTGGTGATGAGTCATGAGCATCAGCGCGACGTGGACCCTGTTGCGGCGGGAGCGTGCTTAGCGGATGCGGCCACTCGGGGTTGGATTGATCTACCCAACTTAGACCACGGTGTCCGTCAATTTGTGGCTCGCGTGGAATGCATCCGCCGAGCGATGCCAGAACTTGAGTTTCCGGTGTTTGGAGGTGTCGCGGTGAAGTCGGCGCTGACGAGGGCTTTCCGTGGCTTGACGTTGGCCAAGGAGGCGCAGGCGCTGCCGTTGTTGCCGGCGTTTCAGGATGAATTTGGGCGAGACCGCTTGTCCTGGCTCGATGAACTCGCGCCGATGTCGGCGGTGTGGGAGGATCGACGTTTCAAACTGACCTATGCGGGCTTGGTGAAACTGGGCGAAGATGAAAACGACGAGTCCATGCTCGTGGGACCAGAGGCACAAGTGAAATTGAGTGAGACGTTTCTGTGCAAAACCCATCCTAGCGTCGCGGAGGGCAAAGTGCCCGTGCGCTGGTGGTTGCTGTTACCGGATGGCAAACGGTTGGATTCAACGACGAACTGGCCCCATTGGCGGGAAACCGTCTATCCGAAGCATCGGGCTACCCTTCGGACCAAGTATCCCGGATTTCTGTGGCCGTAAAGGGAACGGTTCGGTGTCACCGATTCCACCACCCGAAAAGTTCGGTTCAATTCGAGTGGAGTAGGTGGCCACTTTTCTTCCCCTCCCGGTTGCCAGCCCGCCGCACTTCTTGGTAAGCTGTGTTTGTGAAATCCCCGTTGGTACTCGCGGCCAGTCTCCTGGTCGGCTTCAGCGCGCTCGCTGCTGATTCGTTTCAAATCGCCGTCATTCCCAAAGGCACGACGCATGAATTCTGGAAATCCATTCACGCCGGCGCGGTGAAAGCCCAGCGCGAACTCGCCGCAGAAGGAATCAAGGTGAAATTGTTTTGGAACGGCCCGCTTCGTGAAGATGATCGCGATCAGCAAATCCAGGTGGTGGAAAACTTCACCGCCCGGAACGTGGACGGAATCGTCCTCGCACCATTAGATTTTCAAGCCTTGGTCGCTCCGGTCGTCACCGCGGCTCAAGCAGGCGTACCCACCGTGGTGATTGACTCCGATTTGAAATCGGATCGATATGTGAGTTTTGTGGCAACGGACAATGTGAAGGGCGGACAGATGGCGGGTGAACGCATGGCGGAATTACTCGGAGGCAAAGGCAACGTGATCCTGCTTCGCTATCAAGTAGGCAGTGCGAGCACCGATGCCCGGGAGACGGGTTTTATCGAAGCTGTCAAAAAACATCCCGGTCTAAAACTCATTTCGTCGGATCAATACGCTGGCGCTACTCGTGAACTGGCGTATCAAGTATCGCAAAATCTCCTCAATCGCTACGGCTCCCAAGTGAATGGGGTGTTTTGTGCCAACGAAACCTCAACCATCGCGATGACCAAGGCTTTGCGGGATCTCGGGCTCGCGGGAGGTAAGGTCAAAATGCTGGGGTTCGACGCCGGCACGCAATCGGTGGCGGATCTCAAAGCGGGGGACGTCCAGGCACTGGTCGTACAGGCCCCGGTGAAAATGGGTTACCTGGGAGTCAAAACCTTGGTCGCCCATCTACGGAAGCAAAAGGTCGAGAAACGGATCGATACCGGCGTCACACTCGTCAGTCGGGAAAACATGGCGGAACCTGAAATCGCCGAATTGCTGAACCCGCCTCTGAAAGAATTTCTGGGTGAATAATCGCTCCAGCCGTGCTCACGCCGCATGGGTGCCGACCGGTGCATCGCGGGGGGTGTTCCCTGGGAAGAACCTGGTTCGCAGGTTCCTTTTGATCCCAGGACAACTCGGCGCTCGCGGAACTCGTCCCTCCGAACCGCAATGAAACGAAGATGCGCCCATGCCGCCTCGGTTGGAACTTAGTCATATTGCGAAGGCGTTTGGCGGAACCCAGGCGTTGGGCCAAGTCTCCTTGGAGATCGCTCGGGGAGAGGCCCACGCGCTCGTCGGCGAAAATGGCGCTGGCAAAAGCACACTCTTAAAAATCCTGGCCGGTGTGCATGCCGCAGACGCTGGAACACTGCGGCTCGACGGAGCAGGCTACCGACCGCGGAACCCGCTGGAAGCTCGCCAACACGGGGTAGCAATGATTCACCAAGAGCTGACTTTGGCCCCCCACTTGAGCGTCGAGGAGAATCTCACCCTGGGAGTCGAGCCGACCCGCTGGGGCTGGATTGAGCGCCGCCGCCGCCGCGAACTGGCGGCTGGCGCCTTGGCGCGGCTCTCCGCTTCGGTGCCCTTAAATGTCATGGCGGGTTCTCTTCCGATTGCGCAACAGCAAATGGTTGAGATTGCGCGAGCCCTGCTCACTCATCCACGCCTACTCATTCTCGATGAACCCACCAGCTCCCTCACTCGAGCCGATGCCCAGCACCTTTTCCACGCTCTGGACCGATTGCGTAGCGAGCAAGTGAGCGTGCTTTACGTTTCGCATTTTTTGGAGGAATGCCGACGCGTATGCACCCGGTTCACGGTCTTGCGCGACGGCCGCTCGGTGGCCAACGGCGACCTTGCCAACACACCCTCCGCCGAATTGATCCACCATATGGTGGGCCGGGAAGTCACCGAACTCTATCCCCGATCACCCCGCTCCTTTGGCCCAACGATGCTGCAGGTCACAAATCTCGTCGGCGTCGGGAAACCCACGTCAGCCAGCTTCCAGGTGCGCGCCGGCGAAGTGCTTGGTTTCTTCGGACTCATCGGTGCGGGCCGTACCGAAACGTTGCGGGCGCTCTTTGGTCTTGATTCAGTGAGGGGCGGCACGGTCGAAGTAGAAGGCACTCGCAAGACCGTTCAGCCGCCGCACCGTCGGCTGCGCGATGGGGTTGCCTTGCTCAGCGAAGATCGTAAACGCGAAGGCCTGCTCCTGGGCCGAAGTCTCCGAGAAAATCTGACGCTCTCCCGACCGGGTTCAATTTCACGCTGGGGTTTTATCAGAAATCCAACTGAGCGAAAGAGCACGCGTGAATGGATGGAACGATTGGAAGTTCGGGCGCGGGACGAGGATCAGCCCATTGGAGAACTCTCCGGTGGCAATCAGCAGAAGATCGCCTTTGGACGATTGCTGTTCCACGAAGCCCGCATCCTCCTCCTCGACGAACCGACGCGAGGAATCGACGTGGGCGCAAAAGTCGCTTTGTACCAACGCATTGATCGGGCGGCGGGAAATCAGCAAGCGATCATCCTCGTGAGTTCCTATCTCCCAGAATTACTCGGTGTGTGTGACACGATCGCCGTGTTCAGTCGCGGACGAGTCGTGGCGATTCAACCGGTGGCTGATTGGACGGAAGAATCACTATTGGCCGCCGCGATTGGTATCGACTAGCCCGGATGTTTCCAAGTGGGTTCAGGGTTCAAATGGAGACTCATCCGGCCGGTTCGCCCCTCCGAGGATTCCGAAGATCCGTCGCTCTGCGTACCGCTTCTCGTTAAGTCGAGTCCGCCTCCAATCCGCTGGATGACGGGTCCATCGGCATTCCATCGCCGTTCGGAAGGAGGAGTTCCACGAGTCCTAAATTGTCGGTGGATCACTGGCAACGCGTACTGGCCACCCACCCTCGTCAATTGCTCCCCCCGCCCAACAGGAAGAGGACACTCGCCATCAACCCGACGGCGACCACGAGGACGACGCCCATAATCAGTGGACTCCGTTGGTCGCGGAACGCCCGCTGTATTCTTCCCCAAGGCCCTTGATAGCGGGCTTTTCGCTGGAGCACCACCACCCGCCCCCGTGGACCGCCGGCCTGTCGATCAACCCGAGTTGATCGACTCCTTTTCCGGGAATTCTCCCGCTCGGTCTGGTCGCCCATTTACGCCGTAACAGTGTCAGTCCCGACTGCGCTTTGAAAGCTCCAATCGCCAGAAGGAAGTTTCGGATAAAAATTTTTATGAAATAGTCGGGAATAAAATTCAAGTTCGAGATTGACCTTCATCCACCCTCCCATCATAGGCTTTCCACGCGCTGGTTACCCCGCGGTAACTCCCCTTCCCAGCGTGAGCATACTATCTCTTCGAATGAATGATTTGCAGTGGGTCGCGGTCGGGACTGCGCTGATGGCCTTACTGTGCTTCGTCATCACGGGTCCAGACCGACGAGCTTTCCGGCATTGGTGGCGACGCCGGGCCGCTGGGCGCTCTGTGCCGTGGGCGAAAATAGTACTCACCTTCCTCCCTCTGCTTCTCGCGCTGGTTGCGATGGGACTTTTCCTCCTCGGACATCGAAGCCGCATCCACCTCCGGGGTGG
>JAYVTS010000136.1:0-5113 GCA_043788645.1 Verrucomicrobiota bacterium | reverse complement strand
CATCCTCGGGCATGTCTTTTGCAGCTTTCTGGCGCTCCGGCTTCGGCGGGAATTGGAGACCCGTTTGGCGGGGTTGGGCAAAGCGTGGGAATGGGCCGAAATCATCCGCGGACTCGATAACCTGAACGAAGTCACGCTTTGCTTTCAGAACCGCAAGTACGCCTTGCGGGCCGAACTGACTGGGCAAGCGGGCTTGGCGCTACGCGCCGCTGGGGTTGCCCTGCCGCAAACACTCCGTGAACTCCCCCCGGATGCGGATTGAAAATGTAGTGCCAAGGACGGAGTTTTCCTCTGTAACATGTTGATTACCAATGGATCCAGAAAACCAACTGTCGAAGACGGGTTAGAACTGGCTCAAGGCCCAACGGGGTCGTGGGTTCATCCCAGAACTCGGTTCGATGGGGGGACTTTGAAAGAGCCAAATAGTGGTGAAAAATCGGAGCGAAATATTCGCGGTCGTTTCGGAGGGTAGCGGCCGCAAGGAAACATCGGTGGAATTTGTAACCAGGCCTCGTAAATGTTTCCAGATATCAATAGCCTAAAGCGAAACGTTTCGGGAGCCAAACTTCGCACCAGCGAATAGTAAAGAGAAGGCCCCTTCCCGTTGAGAGTATAGCCATCAATGATCGTTTCCATGTTGGAAAGTTCCACCGGAACCCCATTGCTAGGGTAACGAATTGAAGTTGTAATTCTCTCCCCTCTCGCAGGCTCAACTTGGATCGTGGAAAAGCTTTCGGCCAAGCGCGCCAGAATGAGGTAGTGATTGTGGGAGTGGGAGGGACCTTAAGAGGAGGAGGTGCTGAATCGGTAGGTCCGGTGGAGTTTTCCCCCCGGATAGGGGTCCGCCGTCGGTGGTTGACTATTTTTAGGACCAAATTTTGCCGTTTCATTCCTAGCCTATTAGGGCTTCCGCCAATTGAGATGTCGATGCAGGAAGTCGAAGGTGCCGACGCCATGGATGCTGTGGGGTCCATCGAAGAATTCAATTTCTGTCTGGTCGCCAATCCCCAGTTTGACGTAGTGCCGACGAGTCTTGGCAAATTCAGTGGCCACCCATTCGTCGGGAGCCACGCCGTCGTCGTGACCGCGCTCGACCATGAACGGGCGTGGGCTGATGAGCCAGGAGAGTTCCGCGTAGTTAAACGTGTTGGCTAAATTCCATTCCACCATGTCGTACTCCACCGTCCACAAATAGGAATAGGGTGAGGTTGCGGAAACATTTTTCCACACCCACTCGTTATAGTCGGCGGAACAAATGCTGAGGGCATAACGATTCACCAATGCTGGTACGCGCATCGCCGTCTTGCCGCCGTAGCTCAAACCGTAAAAACCAATGCGGGCGGGATCCGCGAAGGGCTGATCAGCTAGCCAATCTGTAATTACTTGGTGCTGTTGTACGATGAACGACCAGAGGTTGAGGCCGAGGGGATGAGCCTTGCGGACGAGTTGCCGAAAGTGGGCCTCGCCAAGATAGGGATTCTGCGGGGCAAACGTCACGAAACCTCGTTCCGCCAATTTCAATCCGTACTGGTGGTAGTATTGGCTATGGATCGTGGGATCAGAGATGTCGGTGGGTCTTCCTTCCAACCCATGTTGGCAGACGACCACGGGTCGTCGCTCGCCGGGCTTCAAATCCGTCGGGAGACAGAGAATTCCATACGCAAAGAGGTCGGGGTGGAGATCGAGTTGGATTTTGTAGCGACGAACACCATTCGTCTCACCCAAAAAGCGCGAGCGTGGATTGGGAGGGAGCGTGGGCGGAGGGATTTCACCGACGGTATTTGTCCGAAAATAATCCCGATAACCGCCGACCGTATTCGTGAAGCGGGCGAGGTTGGATCGGTCAGCCTTTTTCCAAAACGCGGCTCTGATCTCGGGACTTTCGTGCATGAGTCGTTGCGTGTCGGCGAGCAATTGACGGTAGAGTCGGGTTTGGCGGAGGGCATTGTTCGGATTGGGAGTGAGCCCTTGAGGCGGAGGGCCGGGCAGGTATCCGACTTTGGGATTGAGGGCGCCTAGGGCCAAAAGGAATCGGCTCGTATGGTCGGCAAATCGCTCGGGCTCTGCGTGGAGCATACTTTCCGGGAAGTCTACGAGGCTTTGCAACCGCTCGTGTTCGAGCGTGACTGCGTGGCTGGACGGGGAGGTCAAGCGCCCTGGGGCGCCCCCGTGGGCATCGGTGAATTCTGCCTTCGGATATTTCCCGCTTTCCAACCACAACGGACGGGGAGCGATGAGTGCGCCAATTTCTGCGTCCCCGAATTCGTTTAGTAATCCGTGGACATCCCGATCAATGGGTTCTTCCCAAAGTCGTTCGCGCGGTCCGAAATAGCCACTGACATAGGTGGCGGCGAAACGGGTGTCGGTCGCCGCCGCCAGGTACGCGAGGCGGCCGCCTTCGCCGTAGCCGAACACACCGAGTTCGCGATAGTCCTGTCCCTTGCGGCCGGCCTTGCTCTGCGCCGCGGCGTCGTCGAACGCGGGCGGCTGGCGATCAGGCGGGCGAGTGGATTCCAACCAATCGGCGGCGGCGAAGATTTTTTGAAGCTCGTAACTGGTGGGCGTTCGTCCCATTTCCCAGGCGGCGCGCCAAAGCGTTTCGCGCTGGCTATATTGCACCCGTCGGTAGTCTGGATTGCCGGCATTGGCCGAACTTCGGTCGATAAGTGCCGGGACCAAAACTCGACAACCGTGTTCTGCAAGAAGTCGAGCAAACTGTTGTTCCGGCGGTAAACCTGGCGCGAGGCCGGTGATTTGTTCGGGGGTTTGTTCGCAGTCGGGGATGGCAATGACATCGGCGCGGGGAGTTTCATCGGGGAGTAACAGAAGCCCTTCGCTACGGACATCTCGGAGCACATCCCATTCGACGGCAAAGACGCGGTAGCCTCGTCCGCGGGCAATTTCCGCCGAGGTCGGTGAGGGATCGAAGCCATTGGAAGTCGTAACAAATCGCAAGGCGGGTGGGAGACGGGTATCGCGGAGCCCGAGTTGCTCCCGCAATCGTACTCGATTGGAATCGTATCGATGGCAATACCAGGTGAGGTCCCGTGCGGGCGCGCCGTTTTTAGGGGGAATCGCCACGGTCCAGAGCTTGGCCCGATTCGTCGGGGTGGCTGCCGTGGCGCGATCCAGCCAGTGGTGGATACCGTCAACCATACTGGCACCAAGGTCTCCGGTGGCGTTCCAGGGGGCGGTGCCGGGCAATTCTTCTGCAGCAAAAAGCGCGGTGGCACTGAAGAATAATATCAGCCAGCTAGTAAAAAGGCCGACCTGGCAACCGAAGGTTTTCACGAGGGCAACCTATCCGACGATGGGTGCGCAAGGGAATCCGAATTTGGGGCGATGGCGACTCGTATCCCAGGTGGTGCAAGAGTTTTCGCCCGTTGATTGAAATCCAAAAATCTAACGGGCTCGTCGGTAGCCTCGCTTCTCCGAAGCTGGAATCGTGCAACTCATCCTTCCGAATCCGACGTCCGGAAGTTACGGTGCTGGGATATGCGAGTGATCAAAGTTCCGGCGGCCATGCAACGGATAGCTCTGGCGGCCAAGCGGGTCGGCCAGCAGATCGGGTTTGTTCCGACGATGGGTTATCTTCATGCGGGCCATCTCAGCTTAGTGCATGAAGCTCGGCAACGAATCGGGGCTCGAGGGCTCATCGTGGTGAGCATTTACGTTAATCCGACGCAGTTCGCTCCGACGGAGGATTTGACGAAATATCCTCGGGATCTTGCGGGTGATTCCAAGCGATGCCGAGCCGCCGGGGTCGATGTTATTTTTGCGCCGTCGGATTTGTACCCCGACCAGGCGGCTGAACCCTATAGCACTTATGTGGTGGAAGAAGTGCTGTCGCAGGGCATGGAAGGGGCGAGTCGTCCGACTCATTTCCGAGGGGTAACCACGGTCGTCGCGAAACTTTTCAATTGTGTTCTACCTGATCTGGCTGTGTTTGGAGCGAAGGATTGGCAACAGGCGGCGGTCGTGGGCCGGATGGTTAAAGACCTCAATTTTCCCATCCAAATCATCGTCGCGCCGACCCATCGCGAAGCGGATGGATTGGCCCTGAGTTCGCGGAATAAATACCTGAGTGCGGACGAGCGGTCGCAGGCGACCATCCTTTGGCGGGTTTATCAACGAGCAAGAACCGTGGTCAAGGCCGCTCGGAGGAGTGTGCCGTCCGAGGGATTGAAATTAGAATTGGGTGAGCTGATCGCCACTCAGTCGGCGGCCCGTCTCGATTACCTTGAATTCTTCGATCCCGTGACGCTACGGCCGACGTCGTCCGTACAGCCCGGCACCCAACTGGCCTTGGCGGTCTTTCTTGGGCGAACGCGCCTGATCGACAACGGGAGAATTTGACGAGGGCTGGTTGCGGTCGGGTGATTTTTCAAGTACTGCTCAAATTATCCAATGGAAACTCAGGATCTCTGCTGTTCGATCGTACCCTACTTCAAGGTGGCTCCCGGCCGACTTGCGGCGTTCAAAGACTTATGTCACCAATTTGTAGAAAAGACCCAGGTAGAGCCGAAGTGCCTCTATTACGGATTTTGTTTCGATGGGGATCTTGCGCATTGTCGAGAAGGCTATGTCGGGGCCGAAGGGGTGTTGGCGCATCTGGCCAATATTGGGGCGGTGTTGGAAAAGGCTCTGCAAATCGCCGAATTGACCCATTTGGAAATTCATGGGCCAGCGGCAGAACTAGCTCAATTGCGCGAACCGCTAGCTCATTTGAAGCCCCAGTTTTTTACCTTGGAATGTGGCTTTCGTAAGTAAAAACGACCGTTAGTCGGAGTCGGCGCGTCGTCGGGCGTTCTTTTTGGCGGCGTGAAGGGATTTATCGGCTAACATCCGCTGTTTGGCGCCGCGGCTTCGGCCGCGTTTCTGACGTCGAAGTTTTTCGATCTCCGCACGTTCGGAGAGAAGTCGAGCTTGATGACGGGCGACTAATTTCTCTAAAAGAAGTTCGCGTGCGAGAATTCGATTCTGGCCCTGATACCGAGTGACTTGACATTTCACCTGCAAGCCGGTGGGCGTATGAACCAGCAGGACGCAGGTGGCAACTTTGTTGACATTTTGGCCACCGTGCCCACCCGAGCGGACAAAGGTTTCCACGAGA
>JAYVTS010000135.1:0-7363 GCA_043788645.1 Verrucomicrobiota bacterium | reverse complement strand
ACTGATCTCAGCGCGTCGTAATAATATTGGGCACCCATCGTTCCCCGCGTCTTTTTCCTCGGGGGACAGGGCAGGGTAACCGCAATCGAAAAGAACCGCCGATAGACGCCGATGAACGCCGATAAGAAAAATCGCGAACTTTCCGCATCTGTGTGAATCAGTGTTCATCCGTGGTTCGCTTCTTCCGCTTGTGAATCGCCTAAACACTTCGCGGGGAAGAAAACTCCGCAAGGGTCGTTCCAGAGCGCCTGCGCTTGCTCAAAATCGATCCCGTGTTTGGCCCTGTTGGCCTCGCTCTTCCCAGGATCGAATTCAAACATCACGAGCGGAAAACTGTGGTTCCTCAATCGTACCGTCAATGAAAATGGAGTGGATTAGGTATAAAATGTATCCTTTCTAGCGCAATCCGGGCCGACGCCCTTTCGGGTCATTGCCGCCCGAGGATCAAGAATCCGACGCCCGAGTTAGTGAGGAAGTCCCGTTGCGAGATCGGGTTCTGGAAACACATGGCGCCTACGGACTGATTTGACTAACTGTCGGCGACGTTGGTATTTTGGGGAAGTGACGACCATCACGACTCATGAAGCGAAGACTCATTTGTCGCACTACCTTGCTAAGGTTGAGAAGGGCAGGAAGTTGTTGATAGCCCGCGACAACTTCGCGGTGGCTGCGCTGGCGCCGGTTCCGAGCAAAAGATGGTCGCGCCCCGCGGCTGGGAATATCAAAGGCAAACCGTTTGAGTTTCCTGAGTCGGCGTTCGCTTCGCTGGCCGCCGATGAACTTCGCGGGTGGGGGCTATGAGGATCCTTGGAATATTCAGGTGGGTGACCGCCGCCTTCCTGCTCTGTGGCCGACTGTGCTCCGATCTGTCCGCCGCCGGACCGGTCCTGCCCCATTCCATTCTGTTTGTCACCCAGGTGCCCGAGCCTGCGGATTTCACGACCATCACCTCCACGTTTGGCAATCATCGCGGAAATGTCGACAGCGTCCCCCGGGGCGGTGACCTGTGGATCCGGTATCCCGACGGCACGTTGAAAAACCTGACGCGGGCCGCCGGTTTCGGCGTGTCCGGCGCGCAAGCTGCGACGGCCATCGCCGTCCGGGAACCCGCCGTTCATTGGGACGGTGACCGGGCGGTCTTCAGCCTCGTCCTGGGTGCCCCCACCCAGCAGTACGAAGTCACCGAGTACTTCTGGCAGTTGTATGAGATCCGCAATTTTCTGGATCCGGCAACGACTCCGGTGATCACTCGCGTCCCGGGACAACCGGTCGGTTATAACAACGTCTCCCCCATCTACGGCACGGATGACCGGATCCTGTTTACGAGTGATCGTCCGCGCTCCGGCGAGAGACATCTCTGGCCCCAACGCGATGAATACGAAGAGGCGCCCACCGTGACCGGTCTCTGGAGCCTGGATCCGGCCTCCGGAGACCTTTTCCAACTGAACCACTCACCATCGGGCGCCTTTTCACCCGGGGTCGACAGCTTCGGGCGCGTAGTCTTTGTCCGCTGGGATCATTTGCAGCGGGACCAGCAGGCCGACGGCGATGCCCTGACGGGCGGACAGAACTACGGCACATTCAACTACTCCAGCGAGGCTTCCGACGCCCTCATCCTCACCAACAATCGCGCCGAAATTTTTCCCGAGCCACGTCAAGCCATCGGTGGCGTGAATGGTCACACCTTCAATCAGTTTTTCCCGTGGGTCATTCGCGAGGACGGGACAGGGGAGGAAACCCTGAATCACCTGGGTCGGCACGAGTTGGGTGGCAGTTACCGGAGTGCAGGACGCAATGACGATCCCAATCTCGGAGAACTTTATTATTTCGGGAACAAGCCCAACACCAATATCGTGGTTAACTTTTTGCAAATCCGCGAATCCCCGACCGAGCCAGGTCGGTATTACGGAGTTGATGCCCCCGAATTCGGGACGCATGCCGCGGGGTTCATCGTGGCGCTCAACGCGCCCTTGGATCTGAATGCCGATTCCTGCACGCTGGAGTATGTCACCGCCTCTCGCCTCACGGCCACGCAGACGGGGGCGCCCCAGCCATGGGGACTTTACCGAAGTCCGCTGCCGCTGAGCGACGGCCGGCTCGCCGCCGTCTTCACCCACGAAACGAGCGCAGACGCCAACGTGGGCACGGCCTCGGCGCCCGCCTCTCGCTATGATTTTCACCTGATTCTAATGAAGAGGTCCGGGGATTCCTGGATTCCGGACCTGCCTTTAACCGATGCCTTGACGGCGTCGGTCGAATGGTGGTCGCCCGACGAGCGCCGGCAGTTCCAGGGCCGACTCTGGGAACTTGATCCAGTGGAGGTGCGGTCGCGCCTGCGTCCGGCGCGAATAGCCGCGGAGCTGGAATCTCCTGAGAAGTCCGTGTTCCTCGCGGAGGGCGTTGAGCCATCGGCGTTGCAACGCTTCCTGCGGGAGAGAAATCTGGCCCTGATTGTCGGTCGGGATGTGACCACGCGGGACGCCGCCGATTTCCAGCAGCCCTTCAATCTCCGGGCATCGGGCGGACACCAGACGGTGGGCAAGGCAGGGAAAATCTACGACGTGGCCCACCTGCAACTCTTTCAGGGTGATCTGGTACGGGGACTCGGTATCCGCAATGCCGGGGACGCGCCGGTACCGGGCCGTCGGGTACTGGCACGAACGCTTCATGACTCTATCGAATTCAACCCGCCGAACTCCACCGGCCCGGCGGGAAGTGTGGGGCTGGCCTCCGACGGCTCCTTCGCCTCACTGGTGCCGAGTCGCCGGGCGGTTTCGTGGCAACTGACCTCTCCGGACGGCGAGCCCGTGGTCCATGAGCGCTACTGGCTCACGTTTCAGCCCGGGGAAATTCGGGCCTGTGGCAGTTGCCACGGAGTGAACACCCACGACCAAGCCGGACAGCCGCCCCCGACCAACCCTCCCGAGGCCTTGCGCGGATTTCTGCGGTTCTGGAAGAACCAGACCGGTTACGCCCGTTTGAACGTCGAGCGGAGCGGCCCTGATTTGACCGTGAGCGTCTCGGCCGGGTCGGAACGGACCAACGTCGTGGAAGCCAGTGTTGATCTCAGGAACTGGACCACCGTCACGATCCATCCGCCCAATTCAACCGGGCGTTACCTCCTGCACCAGCGGTTGTCCGACGATGAACCCACTCGCTTCTTTCGGGTTCAGATTCACTGAGGCTCAGCGTATCAATAGGCGACCCAAATTTACTTACCTCGCAACGTCGAGAATTCAAATCACCTCCGTTAGGCTGCAAACGAGTGAAGGGACAGGCATTTTGAAGTAGCGGCTATCACTTGATAACGCTACGATCTATTAATATTGTCGATTAAATTGTTCGCCTGTCCCCTTTTTTTGAGATGAACGGATCGGCTCAGGCGAGGATTTCTCGCACGACGCGTGCCGGTTTACCGTCGGTGAGACTCAGTTCTCGTCCGGCCCGACGGTAGACCAGTTTGTTATGGTCGAGTCCGAACAGGTGCAAGAGGGTCGCATGGTAGTCGTGGTGGGTAACGATGTCCTTCACGGCGTGATGCCCCCATTCGTCGGTCTCGCCGAAGGTCATTCCTCCGCGAATGCCTCCGCCGGCCAGCCACATCGTGAAGCCGTAGGTATTGTGATCCCGGCCGATCCGATCCTTGCCGAGGTCATTTTGGATAACCGGGAGTCGCCCCATTTCTCCCCCCCAATGTACCAGGGTTGAATCGAGCAATCCCCGCCCCTTGAGATCCGCAATCAGGCCGGCGGAGGGCTGATCGGTCCGCGCGCACAGATCGGGCAGCGCCTTCAGAATGCCGCTGTGATGGTCCCAGCTTTGTCCGTTGTTGATGACTTGAACGAAGCGCACGCCTCGTTCCACCAGCCGACGGGCGATCAGGCAGCGGGTTCCGTACTCGCGGGTCACGTCCTGATCGATTCCGTAAAGACGTTTCGTGGCCGGGCTTTCCTGGGACAGATCGAGAGCCTCCTTGGCCGCAGTTTGCATGCGGGCGGCCAGTTCGTAGCTAGCGATGCGGGCCTCCAAATCGAGTTCCTCGGGATGCGCGATTCGGTGCTCCCGGTTGAGCTCGCGCAGGAATTCCAGTTGTCGCGCTTGGCCGGCTCCCCGCAGTGATTCCGGGGCGTCCAGATTTAGAATGCGTGGTTCCCGCGAGTGCACCACAGCGCCCTGATAAATGGACGGCAGCCAGCCCGAGGTCCAGTTGGCGTCGGCGAGCAAGGGGAGGCCGTTGGGATGGGTCAGCGTCACGAACGCCGGCAGATTCTGGCTCTCGCACCCCAGGCCGTAGTTCAGCCAACTGCCCACCACCGGAGCCCCGCCGAGAATCCGCCCGTTGGTCATCGCGCACAACGATTGCCCATGATTGTTCACTCCGGTCTGCATCGAGCGAATCACGCAGATGTCATCGACGACCCGGCCGAGATGCGGCAGAAGGGAGGAAAGTTCCGTGCCGGACTCGCCATGCGGTTGAAACTCCCACAGGCCCGGCAAGACCTTGGAGCTTGCTTGCCCCGCATTGTCGTACTTGAGCTCACCCGGAAACTTCCTTCCCTCATATTGCTTGAGGAGCGGTTTCGGATCGAACAGATCCATGTGACTCGGCCCCCCAATCATCATCAGGGATATCATCGCGCGAGCCCGGGCCGGATGGTGCCCCGGCTTCGGATTGAGGTCGTAATGTTGCGGCTCCAGCTCGGGGCGGGCCGGCGCGGCGAGCAGTCCCTCCTGTTGGAGCAACCAGGCCAGAGCCGTCGTGCCTAGGCCAAACGCTCCGGCACCCAGGAAATGGCGCCGGGAGCAAAAACCAGGACGACGGGAAGTGTTCATCGGGGCGGAGGAATGAGTCTAGGTGTGAACGACTATTCGAGATACAAAAATCGATTCGAAGCCCAAAGCGATTGGCAGAGGCTCGCCAGTGCGTGGAGGGAAGCATCGGCTGATGCCGCTGGGGCCTCTTTCTTGTCGCTTTCCGCCCGGATCGCGGTGAGACGAGATCGGAGGGTTTCGGTTTGCTCGGCGACGTAGGTCAGGCTGCGCTGCACTTCTTCAGGGGTGGGTGCCTGTGCAAAATCCAGCCGCCACAACCGGTCGAGCTGTCCCCGCAGATCCCCCGGATGTTCCCGCCGCAAACGAGCGGCGGTCTCCAGGGCCGTGTCGAGCAGGAACTGGTCGTTCATCATCATCAGCGACTGCGTGGGGACCGTCGAGACCGGCCGTGCCTCGCAGTTCGGCGTCAAGGCGGGTGCGTCAAACGTTTCAATTATTCCCACCGGCGTCGAGCGACGTACCTGCACATACACGCTGCGTCGAAACTCGCCGCCCCCGAGCCCGGCCACACCGGTGGGATCTCCATTGCCGTCCTTATTCTGCGCTCCCACAACAAATTGACCTTGCGGGGTCACGGCGACCGGCACGGCCGGACCGTACATCGTGAAATTAAAGCGGCCCGAAATGGCGAGGAGGGAGTCGCGCAGGCTCTCGGCGTCCAACCGCCGGAGTCGGGTTCGTCCGAGCAACCGATTGTCGGGATCTCGGGTGGCGGCAATGGAGTGTCGGCTGCCCTGTTGATACGCTGTGCTCAGCAGGATCAGCCGGTGCAGCGACTTCACTTTCCAACCGCCCGCCATGAACTTGGAGGCCAGCCAGTCCAGCAGTTCCGGATGGGACGGTCGCTCACCCAGGGCGCCAAAATCGCCCGTCGTCGATACCAGCCCCGTCCCGAAATGATGGTGCCAAACGCGGTTGACCCACACGCGTGCGGTCAGTGGATGGGAGCCGCTGGTCAGATACCGCGCCAGGGCGAGGCGCCGACCGGACGTTCCCCGTACCGGCTTCAAACAATCGCTGGCACTCGTGGTTTCCCACGGGGCCACTTCCGCCAACACGGTCAGCCCACCCGCGTCAACCCGAGCCTGCGGCTGCAGGTGATCGCCCCGATAAAACACAAACGTATCCGGTTTTTTCCCCGGCTCCTCAACCAGGCAATGGACCTTTAGGTCGGCCGGTTTGGCACCGCGAATCTCGCCGGCGCGTTTCCGCACTGCTTCCACCGTTTTGGCCCCATCGGGATTGATCTCGCCCAGGAGGATGTGGTCTTGAAAGGTCGGGTATTCCCGGAGCAGCCGTTTGTGGTCCTCTGTGCGTTTTGCCGCCGGGGTCTGGCGCGCGGCCATCACCGGTCCGCGATCCGCCTCCGGCACGAGTTCGAGCTGTTTCTGCACGAATTTCTCAATCAAGGAATCGTGCAGGCCCTGGGCCTCGGCATCGACCGCCTTCGCCGCATGTTCCACACACTCGGCCAGGGCTCGATCCTCCCGCGACATGAGGGAAACCAGCCGGTCCGCCGGATTCCGCCACTGTTTCCAGTCAAAGGCCGGCTCAAATACCGTGCGTAAACGGTAGTAGTCTGACTGCGGGATGGGATCATACCGGTGATCATGGCACTGGGCGCACTGCACCGTGAGCCCGAGCAGGGACGACGAAACAATCTGTAGCGTGTCGGCGATCACCTGGTTTCGCGAAAGATCCGGATCGGGCGGTCCATCACCGGTCGGGTCCGGTGCGAGCCGGAGAAAACCCGTAGCAATCAATTTGTCGAGGTCAGAGGGACTCAACGCTTCGTAGGGCGGGGCGACCAGCTCATCCCCCGCAAGCTGTTCGGTGAGAAAGTCGTTGAAGGGCTTGTCGGCGTTGAACGCACGGATCACATAATCACGATAGCGCCAAGCCCACGGGCGCTCGGAATCGACCTCGGCCCCGCCATTGGAATCCGCATACCCCGCCACATCGAGCCAGAATCGTCCCCAACGTTCTCCGTAACGTTCCGACGCGAGCAGCCGATCGACGACTTTTTCAAATGCGTCCGGGGATCGGTCCTGAACGAACGCGTCCACCTCCTCGGGGGTCGGCGGGAGGCCCGTCAAATCCCACGTGACTCGTCGAAGCAGCAGAGCGCGGTCGGACGGGAGCGCAAAATGAAGGTGATTGGTTTCAAGCCGGGCCAGCAGGAAGGCATCGACCGGCGTCCGCACGGATTTGGCGTGCTGAACCAAGGGAACTGGGGGAAGTCGGATGGGTTGAAACGACCAAAATGCCCGTTCTTCCTCCGTGAGAAAGATCGCCGGCAACTCGGACGGTTCGGGACGCTGCGTGGCGGCCCCCTGGCGGATCCATTCGCGAACCCGGTTCAACTCGTCGGGCGACACCGGTTTGCCCTCCTTGGGCATTTCCCCCGAAGCCATCAAATGCATCAGGACGCTTTCCTCCGGTTTTCCCGGCGACAGCACCGGACCCGCTTCGACATTGGTGAGCATCAGTCGTCGGAGCCGAAGATCGAGCCCCCCTTTGGTCAGGCCAT
>JAYVTS010000134.1:0-3638 GCA_043788645.1 Verrucomicrobiota bacterium | reverse complement strand
AATGATGTTATTTCTGAGTTAGCCAGTGAACTCTCAGCGCTCCATGTCTTTGTGAGATTTGGCGATCAACGCAACGGACCCGACCAGATCAAAACCGCATCCTTGGGCGCACAATTACATCGGGATCCAGTGGCCGGCGGATGGCGAATTGACCACATTTACCGAGCCGACCCGGACTTTCCAAATGGGCTTTCGCCCCTGGCTCGCCCTGGTATCGACTTGAAAGAAAATGAAATCATCACGTCCATTAACGGGCATTCCACCGCCGAACTAGCCCATCCAGAAATGCTGCTCCGGAATCAAGCCGACCAACAGGTATTAGTGGAAGTGAAATCTCCGGACCGAGCCACCAACCGGTTTGTGATCGTCCATCCCATTACTTCCAATCAAGCAGCAGATTTGCGTTACCACGAATGGGAGTTCACTCGCCGTTTACAGGTGAATGAACTCAGTTCCAACCACATTGGCTATGTCCATCTTCGTGCCATGGGCTCCGATAATATCTCAGAGTGGGCTCGGGAATTCTATCCGGTTTTCAACCGGCAGGGGCTCATCATCGACGTCCGCAATAATCGCGGTGGAAATATCGACTCCTGGATTCTGGGTCGACTGCTTCGGAAAGCGTGGTTTTATTGGCAACCACGCGTGGGTGATCCGACCTGGAACATGCAATATGCTTTTAGAGGCCAGGTGGTGGTCCTGTGTGACGAACGAACTGCGAGCGATGGGGAAGCATTTGCCGAAGGCTTTAAGCGCCTGGGCCTGGGCCAGGTGATTGGCACCCGCACCTGGGGTGGTGAAATCTGGCTGAGCGCCCGCCGCTGGCTCGTCGATAGCGGCATGGCTACCGCCGCTGAGATAGGGGTCTATGGCCCCGAGGGAGAATGGCTGATCGAAGGCCACGGCGTAGAACCCAATAGCGTCGTTGATAACCTGCCCCACGCGACTTTCACGGGTCAGGACGCTCAACTAGAAGCCGCGGTCAAGCACCTCCAGGATTTGATTGCCAAGGATCCTCGTCCCGTACCGGCGGCACCGACTCACCCCAATAAACGGTTCCCAAAATAGTTCGGTGACTGATCCGACGATTAAGATTTTTCAGGTCCGACTGGGCTACCCGTCAGCGGCGGAATCCGCTCGGCCCGGCGAACGGGTGCCGCGACCGGCAAAACCTCTGGCATCGGCAGGCCGACTCGCAAATAGAAGGCCGCGGTGCCCTTTTCCCGCTTCAAAATGGTTTCCAGCTTCCCGGCGTTGGTTTTGGACAGACCATCCCGCTGCCAAAGGACGCTCCACGGTCCGGCATTTCCCGTCCAGGCGAGTATTTTCGCGTCCGCTTCCGCCAGGAAAGCCGCGAGGTCAGGCATCGACCCGACAAAGAACAATCCGGCCGGGTTTTTCAAAGCGAACACCGTGAGTGTGGTTTCCATAAATTTTAAGATACTGAATCCCGCAGGCGATTCTCAACTCCGTATCCTAGGATTTGGCAACACTCCCCGCCAGTCGTTCTCTCTTGCTGCCGGACGGCCTCCTCACGAGGGCCGATTTGCGGAAAGATAAGTTCCAGGAGTCCCGTCTCCGCTTTGCGAGTGGTCGCTCAAGGAATATGGATGATCTCGGTGAAACACCGTTTTCGTACCGTCGTTTTAAGTTGCCTTGGACTCGGATGTTTCATTCCACTTGAGAGGCCTCACGTCGTGGATCCTCGTTTCCCGTTATGCCTCAATTGATCGATTTGGACCCTTCGGGCGCGATTTCGCAAGTCTCGCGAGCCGCAAAGGTTTTGCCTTGGCTCTGACGATCCTCTTGGCGGCGGTCTCTTACCGTTGGATCGAGCGGCCCTTTCTCCGACTTAAGGACCGATTCACCGTGGTAGCCTCTCGACCGTAATTTTGATCTTGCCGCTTCATCACTCTGCAGCTCGGCGACCAGGGATGCTTGAGGAAATACGGCTTTTTAGAATTCAAATTCCTATCCGTAATCGAGGAGAACCGCGAATGAACGCAGAGGGACGCGGATCAGAAAAATTTTAGACTTTCCCCATCCGTGTTCATCCGTGTTTATCCGCGGTTCAATGCTTCCGATTCGGTCTTAATAAATTCCTATCCGTATCCAGAAGAGCACCGCATTGCCTGTCCACGTTCCCGTTGAATGACGTGGTTTGACAATGAAAAAAGCCGGGGACAATTCAGAGTGCGCATTTTTAGCGGAAACAAATCTCTTGAATTGCGCTGCGGCAAAGCCAATTTTTGGTTTTTATATTATTAAAGCGACATTCTCTGGTTCCAATTGTTTTCGCCTAGAAGCGGAGACATTGGTATGCCTCGAACATTTCAGGCCAGGCCCAAGGCTCAAAGATCGCGACTCGTTTCGGCGTTGAGCATGCACTTTATTTTCTCGTGAAAGTCCGCCCATCCCCGCGATGCCCGTGGGACGCAGCGTTGTGTTCAATTCCGATCCCGTGGTTATGGCGTCTTTGGATCTGTTACCTGCTCTGGGCCACGACCTCCATGATGGTCCTGTCCGCATTGGGGCAATTGACCGCCTCCGGCTATCTCATCGTGGCGATTCTTGGGCTCATGATCGGTGGTTGGGTCTGGCGCCCTGATCTCTCCACGATACGCTGGCGACCCCGGGCTTGGCGACGTCGCTGGCGGAGGTCCGCTCCGCTGGCCTTTGCCCTCCTCACGGCGGTCATCCTCGCCGCGGCGGTTCAACATCCGCCCAACAATTACGACACCCATTGGTATCGTCTGCCGCGAATGGTACATTGGCTGGCGGAACAGCGTTGGCACTGGATCGGCGGCGTGGAGCGCCGGTTGGATGTCGTCGCACCGGGCGTCGAATTCCTGTGGTGCCCGCTGCTCGCGTGGGAACCGTCGGGAAGAACGATCTTTCTGCCAAATTTTCTCGCCTTCCTGCTCTTGCCAGGTACGGCCTTCAGCTTTTTCAGGTGCCTCGGAGTCAACCCTCGCACTGCCTGGTGGTGGATGTGGTTGCTCCCCGCCGGCTACGTATACGCGTTTCAAGCAGGCAGCTCCACGACCGACGCTATCTCAACGCCGCTGGTCTTGATATCATTCACACTGGCGCTGAGGGCCGGTCGGAGCGGTTCGGCCGCTGACGCCGCCTGGTCAGTCCTAGCGATTGCATTGGCCACCAACCAGAAGCAACCCGTCGCCGCCTTGGGACTTCCGTGGCTCGTGGCGATTTGGCCTTTTGTTCGTACGTCTCTAAAATCCGCATGGCGCCAGGCACCGCTCCGGACCACGCTCGCCACCTCCGCTGTTTCGCTCGCCGCTTTCGCCGTGTCGATGGGGCCGATCACCGTCTTGAATATCCTGCGGATTGGCAATTGGATGGGCTTCCCGACGGCTGAGCAGTTCTTCGTGCCGCGCCATGCGTGGGTGAGCCTAGTCGTCAGTCCTTTCTTGCTCGCTCAGGCGAACCTGAGCCCCCCGATCATCCCGACGGCCACCAAATGGAACGACCTGATGCGTGGACTGATGACGGGCCCCTCGGGAGATTGGTTCGCCGGTTTTGATTATTTTGGCTATATCCCAAATACAAACAATGAAACGTCCGCGGGAATCGGCTTAGTAACCCTCGGGCTACTGGCGTGGGGTTTCTTCGGTCGG
>JAYVTS010000133.1:0-3135 GCA_043788645.1 Verrucomicrobiota bacterium | reverse complement strand
TATAGGTTGCCTTGGAACTGACCCCATTGACGTTGATGACTCGTATTCGATAAGAAAAAGTAGTGCCCGCAACGACGGTTGAGTCCTGATAACGCCGCCGGAGTTTAAAGCACTGACTCGATAGGTATCACTTGTTGCCGCGGCCGCGGTGGCGTCGTCGCGAGCGGTGTTTGGCTCACGAAGCTCGTCGCGGCGGCGGGAGCGGCGGTGTTACCCGGAGTGCAGATGACGACGATGCCAGAAAACACTCTTCACTTCTGCCCACGGCATCATTGTGATCTTCGTTCCGAAACTTCAGGCTGAACCAATTCAATATGAAGTGGCGTTCCTTGAAATGCGAACGGCGTCCGGACGTTTTTTTTTTACGGCAACAGCCCTTCAACCAGCTCCGTGTCGGAGTTATTTTTTGTCAAAATAATTTTCCCCTGAATCAGAGTTGGAGCCGTCGTTAGAGTCGCTGCGGACTCGCCGGCTACTCGAACTTCACCTGGACCGCCTAAGGCGAGTAACCCGGGGAGGTCGCCATATTTTGCGCCACCGGGTAGGAAATTGAGATCCCGATAATTCAAGACCTGTCCAAATCGGAAGCCGCCTGTATCCAAAGCGGTGCGATCCACCTGATTCCCGAGCGCAAAGCGAGCGGCGGCCACGATGGGTCCGGCGCCGTCCGTTCCGACTAAAGCGACCAGCGAAGATTTTCGCTCGTGTTGTCGGATGTATTGGATGGCGGTAATCAGATCATGAACGCGCTCGACAAAGACCGAATTATTATATCCAAAAGTATAGGCTGGCACTTCACGCGGGCCAGACACGATTCGGCTCTGGCTCAGGACGGTCCCTTCCGGGATGAACTCCCCTTGATCGAGGAGATCAAGGCCCAGGATGATCACTCCCCGATGGATCAGTTGCTGTACCGCTGGTATGGGCATTCCGTCCGAGGTATAGAGTCCGGATTTGCCGTGACCAGTCGCCCAGACGACGGTTTGGCCTTGCCAATTTTCGGGATACAGAAAGACGGTCGGCAGTTCTGAGTGCGAGTGGGAATTGCGGATGAATCCACCCATCTCAATATAGGTAGCGTGCTCGGTCTTCGTTTTTTGGTCCCAGGTTACTTTTCCCAAGACGGTTGAATCAGTATCCAAAAGCGTCTGCCAGGCGGGTTTCAAAATAGCCCGGACTTGCGCGTCGGTGCGGGTAGCCGTCTCAATCTGACGTTGATCCGCCTCGTGAATCTGCCGGAGTAACCGTTGCTCATAGTCTTCGCCGCCGGGGGGGTGGGGATGGGTAGCGTCCCAGACGGAAAGCTCCTCGCGGCTGGCCACCGAATAGTCGTGTTCGATCACGGGTTCCGTTTGGTTGAGCTGAAAGTGGTGATTGAGCCAGGTGTAGAAGGCGCTACGAGAGACGGCATTGTAGTTATGAGGAAAGTGCTCACCCCGATTCAGCATGACGTTATCCGGGGCGTCCAGAAGGCCGTAGAGTTGTTTGAGCTGGGGGAATCCTTTCGTGGCCATTTCCTTGGTCCAATCATTGGCACTCGTCATCCCCAAAGGCTTGGGTGCAAAGAGTGCCGCCAACTCGACGTTACCGGTGCCGATGCGCAGGAGGCTGGCATTCTCGCAGGTGCATCCGCCTTGCATACCGGTGCTGACCATCACGGCCGGAAATTCGAGCTGAACGCGGGGATCGATGGCGCCCAGATTGAAAGTTTGGGTGCCGCCACCGCTCGCGCCGGTGCAGGCAATCCGAGCCGGATCGACTTCTGGCAACGCGAGCAAAAAATCAAGCGAGCGGACGGAGTTCCACGTTTGCAAGCCCATGACACTTTGGAGATGTGCCTCTGCTTGCGGACTAAATAGACCCCAGTCTGAGACGGTATTCAGGTGCGGGCGTTGTTTGGCAAAATTGTGGGCCACGGCCATCGAGATTTGCTGCGAATCCGAGTTGCCCAGCATGTCGTATTGGAAAACCACACACCCCATGCGGGCGAGTTGAACGCACATGGATTGGAAACGACTACGTCCCCCTTGCTCAAAACGCTCCTGGCCGGTGGCAATCTCCTGCCGCAATTCGGGTTCGGTCGATTCTGCAAGGCGTGCGTCGGTCCAATGCCCGTGGGCAAAAAGCACTCCTGGCACTTTCCCAGTGATTTTCTTGGGCCGATACAGGTTGCCCGTAACAAAAAATCCGGGCCGGCTCTCGAAAAATACCTTCTCGATCAAATATTCCTCTCGTTCCAAACGGCCGTGGACGATGGCGTTGAGCGGAGTTTTCTCCGGCAAAGGCCAGAGTCCATTGGCGACCAGGACCCGGCGGCGAACGAGGTCTGCGCGAGCCCTCCAGGCTTCTTTGGTCGATGGTGGCTGGAACGGGAAATAGCCGTCCAAGTTTTTGAGCGGGCCGAGACGAAGATCGTCCGGTAATTCACCGGCGGGCAGTATCCGAGGTCCGGCGGCGGCGCCTTGGAGCGGACCTACGGCGAAACCTAAAAGGAGCAGTGAACCCAGGCAGAGTGCTTTCATGAGGCAACTGTACCTGATCGAACTGGCAAAAGGGAACCTCGAATTGTCTAATTGGCGTCTGCTTGGGAATGGTGACAGCCCCGGACCGCGGTTGTGTCCCGTGCTTTTGACGGGATCAACCGCCGCGACGCCCAAACGAAGAGAACCGCGGATGAACGCGGATGAACGCCGATAAGAAGAATTTAGAACTTTCCCCATCCGCGTGAATCCGCGTCCATCCGCGGTTCGGAGGGACCGCGGTTGTGTCCCGTGCTTTTGACGGGATCAACCGCAGCAATGCCCAAACGAAGAGAACCGCGGATGAACGCAGATAAGAAGAATTTCAAACTTTCCCCATCCGCGTGAATCCATGTTCATCCGCGGTTCGGAGGGACCGCGGTTGTGTCCCGTGCTTTTGACGGGATCAATCGCAGCAATGCCCAAACGAAGAGAACCGCGGATGAACGCAGACGAACGCAGACAAGAAGAATTTAGAACTTTCCCCATCCGCGTGAATCCGTGTTCATCCGCGGTTTGCGCGCGGCGGTGGGGAAAGCGTACAAAACCGGCGGTTTGAAAAGCGGATATGGTTTGGATGATTTCTGAGTGAATGCAGCGGAGCGAGTTCGGGCTC
>JAYVTS010000132.1:0-18634 GCA_043788645.1 Verrucomicrobiota bacterium | reverse complement strand
ATCTTCAACGCCGTGAGTGAACACCGGCAGATGCCCGTTGAAGTAGACGATCTGGTCACCCTTGCGCTCGAAGGCCAGATCCGCATTGATCTCCGTGGTCCCGACGGGAAACAACGGCAACTGAACTTGTGGCATGGGGAAAAGATCCCCGCACGGAGTTGGAAGGCAAGGCGGGAATCCGAGGGGGTGGCCACCTATTCGGGCGGAAACTTCCCCGATCGGTGCCAACCTGCTTCCGCTCCACCCCTTTCCCAAGGCGCGAGGTCAGGTGGTCTGAGGCTACGCCATCAGCTTCCAAGGCCTGATCGAATTCATCATGGCACTGCTCCCGCAGAGTGAGGTGATCGAAAAGGCACTGCGCGCGAAGCGCACGGTATACCCGGAGATTGCGCTTCGCGAAATCGTCGCCAATGCGCTAATCCACCAGGATTTTCCCTCACTGGAGCGGGTCCGCTGGTCGAAATCTTCGATGACCGGATCGAGGTTTCGAATCCGGGCGGGCTCCTGCCGTCCAAGCGCCTAGATCGGATCATCGGCACGCAGCCAGAATCGCGGAATGAACAACTGGCGCGGGCATTCAGGCGCTACAAGATTTGCGAAGAGCGCGGCTCGGGGCTGCTGAAAGCTGGTTTGCAGATTGAGCTCTATGGGTTGCCTCCCATCGACTTCACAGCTGGGCCAAATCATTTCAAAGTCACCAGGATTTACCAAATTAAAGTAATATAAGTGGATTGGTAATGATTGATTTTTGTACCCGCCACACTCCCTTCAAGGCCTCCTTTTTCTTCCGAATGTTGGACACCGTTCTTCTTTGTTTGCACTTACACTCCATTCACGGACTCGCCCAGGGAGATGCAGTCAATTTGCACCGACTCGCGGAAAAATCTTCTCCGATGTCCTTGACGTATCCCTCAGGCAAAGTGGGCCTCGACACCGTTTGCGGGAAATGACATTCTTGGAGGGCGATGCCAAGCAACGACGAAATCATACAGCTCGCGCAGAAAGTCGTGGAGGAAGTTGACCACTACGGCCCTGGGGCGCCATTCATAGCCTACGTCAACGTTGCGCCCGAAGGTGGCATCGAGCATGTCTTTGTGACTCGCAGTCCGTTTCACCCCTCTCGGCGTGAGTCATCTCACTCGGTTCAATACGTCCGCTATCGTCTGCCTCTCGGCCAAATAGCCGAAGTCAAGCCGGGGCAAGTAGCCATCGTGAATGTGCCGCTCTGCGTGGGGCTTCGCGTTCTACCTGGCCGCTTCCACGAGACGCAATACTAGGTTCTCTCCCGTGATGTCTTCCGCCTTCAATCCGCGGATGATGTCGTTGAAGCAATCGAGAACCAGATAACCTTACCCGGTGGCACTGTTTTCGTTCCAGCGTTACGGCGATGGATTTTGCGAACGTTCGAGGAAATTGGAGCCGAAGTAGGGAAGCCGCGTCGCCGACGCATCGCCGAGCGATTCGAACTCGCAGACATCCCAGTTGTTGACAGCGCTCAAGGGGAAGTTTGGCGTCTCGATATTCAGCGGTTCATCGTTATCACGGGCGCGCCGGGCACGGGCAAGACAACGACCGCCATTAAGAGGATTGCTCAGAAGACCGATGCCAGCGCGTTGATTGACAGTTTGGAAAGAATTGCTGTCGCTGCTCAGTATTCCAGACCGGACACCGCTTCCACGCATTTTGAGCAGCGTGCTTGCTGTCAGGGGTAAGCTTCACCGGTTTGGCGAGCGGCACAAGGAAGAGACATGGCCCGACACGGAACGTGCGCGCATCAACACGGTCATAGCCGGGGCAAGTGACATAATCAACAAACTCACAGACGAGGCGAACAATTCACTTGATGCGGTTCTCCGAAAGCTGCCCGTCACCTACCAAGAGTATAGATTATGCGCATCGGAGGGCTGTCAATTCTACCGTCCGGACGCCATCGGAGCTGTAAACGACCGTCGACTCGACCCTCTCGAACTTGACGCCTTAATCTATGTGGCGCTGCTCACGGTGCGTGGTGGGTTTGCGCATGACGACTTCGCACGACGACCAGGAGGTGGAATCACGCAACGACTCATAAACGAGTTTCGATATGTCGTCGCGGTGGACAAAGCCACGGATTTTTCTGCGGTTGAATTGGCATGCATGCGCTTGCTCGCGCACCCCATCTTCGACTGCGCGATGTTTTCCGGCGACCCGATGCAACGAATGACCGGTCACGGCATCGGGGACTGGCCGGAAATTGGGGAACTTGTCGAAGCGCCGGAGTCACACGAATTGCGATTCTCCTACCGACAAAGCAAGAAGCTCCTGAAAATCGCCGCGTGTCTTTTCGAGAAATCCGTTGGTCGCCCCGCACCGTTTGAGGCTGGATTTGCCGAGAGTCCAGATGACCCTGATGCGCTCCACCATCAGGAACCATCTCGCGCGGCCGTGGTCGATTGGCTAACTAAGCGGATCGGTGAGATTTACCAGATTTGTGGACAACTACTGCCCTCAGTCGCAGTGCTGGTTCCAAGTGAGGACCAAGTTCGCTCACTCGCCGACCAAATTCGCCAACCACTGTTGGAGGCTTACGGCATCGAGACCGAGGCTTGCCTTGAAGGTCGAATCCTCGGAACTCAAGCGAAAGTCCGCGTCTTCAGCGTTGAGTTCATTAAGGGTTTGGAATTTGAAGCAGTCTTTTTCGTCAGCGCGGACCAGATGGCAGCAACTACGCCCGGTCTCGTCGATAGGTTCCTCTACGTTGGCCTGACTCGTGCGCGCAGTTTTCTAGGGGTGACCACCACCAACGGTTTTCCTAAGGAGCTCGCACACGTCTCCGGCTTCTTTGTGAGTAACTCATGGGCCGCCCTGGCGTAGTTTCTCACTGTGTGCGGGATTCCTCAATCAACTTGTCTTCCTCTTCATTCCTCCGCCCTTCTGGCAAAATCTCGCCCCGCCGGAAAGGCGGCGTCATCGTGACACGGCCAATGACGTTGGCCTGCCACGCGGCCACGACGGATTGAATCTCCTGCGCGGACAGACCCTTCGTGCTGAAATCTGTGTTCAACTCGACGGGAAATAAGTACGGTGTCCAACATTTGGGTTAGAGAGTGGCATATAAGACCCTTAGGCGAGGCGTGGCGGCGTCCCAGTCGCTTCGATCCAAGAGACTGGAGCACGCAACCAACGGAGTCGCTTGACTGAGCACTGGGTGAAGCGTTTAAGGGCCACCACGGGGCTGGGTATTGTTCGCCCGGCTTTTCTGGCGATCTGCTCTGAGACCTGAGGGCATCTCTTGCAAAGCGCGATCGAGGCCCGCCTAGATCCAGGTCGAATCAGGCAAGGCGGGACAATCGCGAAAGTGGCGGCAGTCCGGGAGGAGATCGAGCACGGGCGAGAGGAAGGCGGCACCGACCGAGCGAGTAAACTCCTTAGATGTCAGCTACGCCATAGGCATCGTGGAATAGAAATATCGAAGCGGAAGAACCTCAGCAAAATCGACCTGACCTTACCGGTTCAGCGCCCCGCCCCACCCCCTTTAAAGCCTCGATTTTCTTCCGAATGTTGGACACCGTTCGATTTTGATGAAGCCACAGTAAGGGAATGCGTGGGCTTGGGGCTCTGGCGCAAATTGAACGCCAAAGTCCTATCAGGGCGAATTGACGCGCCGAAAAGCCCCTGCAATTGAACTGGAACGGACCTGATTCCCCATCGCTTGAGTGGCGGCGGCTCTACTGCGGAGCGTCAAACTCGGTCGTGGCTTGGAGTGTGCCGCTGCCTTTCGGGACCGTGAGTCTGAAATTCGCCTTGCCGGCCACCAGTTTCACGTCGGGCTCGCCCGCCGCAGGTTTGTTGATCGCTTCGCCCAGCATGGTTAACCGGAGTTTCACCGGCGTGCCGTCGGGAACATGGGTCGCCCGGACCGAGACGGTAACGTCCCCCGCTGCCGTAAAGGTCACGTCGGGATTCGACAATTCGCCTCGGGGCGGTTGCTGCACGTTGAGGCCGGCGACGCTTTCAATGATCAACCTGCCTTCGCCGCCGGCAATATTCGGAATCGGAGCGCTGAGGAACGTGTGTTGAGCATCCATTGGATCGACCGTTCCTGAAAGCAGTCGTTGGTAAGCCTCCAAGCTGATTCGTCCGTAGCTCGTCTTCCCGGAATCCCGCTCATCGCCCACGGCCAGCAGCACCCCACCGCGCTCAAGAGTGATGCGATTCGCCACCAGGCGAATCGCGCCACCGGCACCAGTGCCCAGTCGATCAGATCCGCCCCCTCCATTGGCGAAAATTACTCGAGAAATCGTGATATCGCGGGATTCAGCTATCAACAGAGCTCCGCCGCCACCAGCGGGAGACACTGAATTTACGCCTGAGGACGCTGCCATGCCAAGGACTGATCACCAAAGACATCACCGCACGATTCGAGCCCGGTAGAATTGCAACGAATTCACCTCGCCCAATGTGAGCGCATCTGTAAACGTATCGCTCACCCTGCTCTGAAAGAGATCCTCCCAGTGGATCAAATCCACCGAACGCTGCAAAACAGCGTTGCAGCCAAGTGTCCCCCGCCAAACCAATCGAAGACTGGCGTCCGCTTTCCACTGAATCGCAAGCTCCACCGGGAGGCAGTCGTGCGGGTGAACGCGGACCGAATTCCTGCAGAGGTCAGGAGGCAGCCCGACTGCGGAGCGTGACGACAAGATTTCAAAATCACCCGCCACTTTTGGCAGTAAATCAAGCCGAATTTGAATCTGGCTCCCCAAGGCCATTTCACCAACTCGCACCGTGACCATTTGAGCTTCTTTCAGCCACCGGGCCTCGTTAGCTCCTTCCGGCGTCGACTCGGTGCGAACTTGAACCAAGTCGAAACCAACGGGGAGCAAGTTCGTAAGTACTATGCCCTCCGGGGTGCAATGGCCTGAGGCCGCAATCTTCAGCGTCAAGGTCATCACTTCGCCAACATTGGCCTCTGTCATACCCAACGGGCAGGTCAAAAACGCATCAAAATACGTGCAGTCAAAGCCAAGCAGCCAGCGACAGCTGTTCAAAAACAGAACACGGCGATCCTCCAAGGATTGGCTCCCCGCCGCCACAAGGAAGTTCTGGACAATTTTTCGAGCCGAAGCACCGAGCAACTCGTTGGTTTTTGGAAATCTCAGGATCACCGGAGTGTCCAGCGCGGTAGCGCGAACTTGGTCGGTTAAGCCTACCGCAGGTGCCATTTCAATCCTGCCCGGATAACTAAAATCAGCAACGGATCCGAAAGAGTTGTCGAACAACTCATGGGTCAAATCAGTGGGCTGAGCCCGGACGACATCCGGGCTGTCGATAAAGCCGGTCACTTCACCCAAACCGGTGAGATTCTCCCAAATCACCCTGTTGGTTGCCGTCAAATTATCCTTCGAAGAACCGAGCCGCTCACCGATCAAGTAAAGCGGTATTCCGAAATAATAGGCTTGATCCAAAACCCGCACATCATTATCCGTCAAACCACTTTCCACCCCGCCAAGATCGTCCCAAATAATGAGCTTGAAGCCTTTGACCAAATCAAATCGCAAGCCCTCCTGATCGAGAACTCTAACCACCACCGTCGGGCCGGGGTTGCCTCGATCGTCAGGAATGTCCAAGGCCTCCAAATACGACTCCATGGCAATGATTTCCGGCCCCGGAGCATTCCGGACGATCAACACGTCACCCGACAGGTCCCGGATCACCACGGAAACGGACGGAGAGTCGGCGAAACCGTCGAAATCATCATGCGCGCGGGCCAAGAATCTCACTTTCCCTTCGTCGGCTTGTCGGTATTTGGTGCGGTAAGGAGGCGCCGATAGCTCCGCAATCCGATTGGTCACACCGTCCCGAACGGCGAAGAACTCCACCCTGACGACCCGGCCGTCCGCGTCGTTGGCGTCGGCCTCCAGTTCAATTTCATCACCCGCCCGAAAAATCTCACCCTCATCCGGCATCTTAAGCTGAACCGTCGGGGGGGTATTCGTAACCCAAATGAACATTTGCTTCAATTCCACGGCCGTTGGCTCCTCGGAATTCGGATCACTCAAGAGCGCCAGTCGAACGTCATAGAAACCTGGGCGGGTGTATCGAGGACGGGGCTCCACCAGGTTGGTGGACGTGCCGTCTCCAAAATCCCAGCGAAATCGGTTGCCGCCAAAATCCGTCCCCGCCGGCCGGCCCTGCCGAACCCTGGCCCCCGCATGGAACCCCTGGCTTGTCTCTTCGGACAAAACTCCGGCCGGTAGGGGCGGAGGTTGAACGAGGAGTTGATCCACCCAGGTCACCACCCCGGTCAACCCGTCAATGTCGCAAACATGCCACACGCTTTCGGTTCCACCCGTCGGAACCTTTCGGGTCCCAAAAAGTCCGGTGGCGGTATAGAGCTTGACGACGGCCTCGGACCCGGCCAGCGATCCGACGGCATCCGCATTATACTTCTGAAGAAAATACCTGTAAGTGCCCTCCTCCACACGAGACAAGGTTATGGTCTCAGGACCATAGCTCGTGGAGACGTCGTAGTCCAAGGTCGCATACGGTGGTGCATCCGGACGGTTGCGATAGGTGTCCTGATAGTTAATATGGTAAATATTTCCGTCAATTGCCGGGGTGAACAGATGCGCGTCAAGATCTGCGGGCTGCAGTCCCCAATTGGCAACCAGGCGAATGCCGCCGATCTTCGGCGACATCGAAAAGCTGTTCGAGATCGTCCGTCCCTGAGGAACCTCAACACTGTAGTCGGAATAGTCGAAGAAATTAGTTTTTTCCGCGTGAAGAATGACCGACTTCAAGGTCGACAGGTTTTTGAAACGCACGGTTTCGCCAATACGAACCCGGCGCTTGTTGACATCAAAATCGGCCCTGACCGATCCGGGAAGGACGCCCACCAGGGTGTACTTCCCATCCGCACCCGTCGTGGTGGAATTTGTGCCGACCGATACCGTCACCCCGGCTATGCCCCTCCCAGTCGTGGCATCCGTTACTAGTCCGCCAATGATCGTCCCAAAAGTGAGCTGGGCAATCTGGCTTTCGGTGAACCCGTATTCATTGGTCAATTGCACCGTATATTTGCCTTGCAACTCCGGGCTCACTTTTGGGATGACGTAGACTGCGTTGGTTGCATCTGCAACGCCATTCCCATTGGAGTACCACTGGTACGCAATGTCCGGACTGCCCGAGGCGGCGACCGAGAATTGAACTCGATCACCCGGCAACGCTGCGACACTTTGCGGCTCGTTGGTGATGATGGGACGCGACTTGATCTCGACGGCCGTCAGATGCAACTGGATCGTTCCTTCCGCCGAATTGCCACCATCGACGGCAATTTCAAAATGTCGGTTGCGAGCCGCCAGAAAACTCACTTTGCTGGTGCCCTCCGAGCCGCCTTGATCGTCTTCGGCGATCAACGTCAAATTGTTAAGGGACGCTCCATTGTAGATGCCCAAAAGGGTGTCAAAGCTGCTGCCGGTCAAATCAACTGTGACCAAACTGGGAACCGGAGACATCCAGGTCCACCAGACCGAGTGGCTCGCCAATTGGCCCGCGTGACTACCCTCACCTGGCTCACCGGTGGCTAGGATATTGCTTCCGTTGGTCGAAACCTCTATTCCGCTCAACGTATTCCGGTCGGCAAAATTGTCATTCGGCGGGGCAAACAGCACCTCAACGAATGCCTTGGAACTGTTGGTCGTCACCTCCTTGCTCTGAATCACGACATCATATTGTCCGGTGTCAGACGGTCTGGCGTTTTTCACCACCAACATCCCATTGATCAGACGTTCATGCGTCGCGTCGTAGATCACTGGCTGACCGTCGCGCCTCCATAGAAATTTCGCGTCGCTGCAAGTCAAGACCTGTACGCGGTTGGTGAAAGTAGTCCCGGCCAGCACCCGCTGTTTGGCCGGATTCTCGACGATTTTCAATTCAGACTTGACGGTAAGCTTGGTCGTTGCGCTGTCGGTCGTCGCGACTTGATTGTATACCTGGACGAAATAGTCGCCGGCCGCCTCCAAGGTCGCCTGCAGCGTGTATTCGGCATTGGTCGCCCCGGGAATCGCATTGGTCCCGAGAAACCATTGAATCCGGCTGGCCCGGCACTTCAAGTCCTCGACGAGGCGGACCTCAAGCTTGACGTCACTGCATTCTGGAACGCCCTCGGCTGGAGCCTTGGGCCCGCTTGCTATCGCCGGTTTCGAATCAATTTTGACTTCGGCCACCACGCTCGTCACGGCCCCATAGCTATTGCGCATCACCGCGAAATAGGGACCCGCTTGGGTTGGATCCGCGTTCGTAAATGAAAAAATCAAATTGGTGCGTCCCGTCAACAATCGATCGCCATGATACCATTGTGTCTGAAAGGAGGAACATCCCCCGTCGGCGTCGACCTCCAGTCGGGCGTCGCTGCATTCGCGGACAGTCATGCTTTGAGGCTGAACCTTAATCAGCGGCAGGGGATTTACGGTCAGATGGACCGAAGGGCTGTTGGTGCATCCGGCCGCATTGCAAGCGATGACGCGATATTCCCCGCTCATCGAGACCACGACGTTCCTCAGATTCAAGTTCGCATTGGTTTGGTCCCGAAGATCCGCACCGTTGTATTGCCACCGATAGGTCACCGGCGCCACACTGATCGTTCGGGATGTGAGCTGTCCGGATCGGCAACCGTCGCTTCCCACGATTCCGCCTGCCTCCCCACCACCTCCAGAATGACCTTCCCCCTTGCCTTCGCCCAAGAGCATCAGGTCGAAGGGCCCCGCCGTGGGGTCGAATTGCGGAAGCTTGATTTCCGGATCAATCGACAGCTGTAGTTTGATGATTCCAAATTGCCCGTCCATCCCCGCGACGGCTATGACATACTCCCGCCCGGCCTCCGCAAGAAATTGAGCCGAACCCGCCGATCCGCCCCGGGAAATGCCGTTGCTCGCGACCGGATTCAGCCGATCCAAGCTGGTCCCTTCATAAACGGCAACTGCCCAGTCGAAATCTGTCCCGCTCAGATCCACGGTGACGATCCCGCGATTGGTTGGCGAAAAGCCCCACCAGACGGAATTGGTCGCCGTTGGCCGAAAATGGGGATTCTCATTCGGTTCGCGGGTCGCATGCTTATTATAGCCGATCACGGGAGTTCCAAAACCACCAATCCGAATCCGATTGCTGAACATGTCGTTGGACGGCCGCACCTCCACGGTCAGCCGCGCATCCGGGGTCTGGCGGTCCCCATACCGATTGGCAACCAGAACCCGGTAGACGCCGCTTTCATTGGTAGTCACATTGGACAACCGCAACACCGAATTGGTTGCCTCCGGTGGGGCGAAATCATCATGACGCCATTGGTAGCGCAAAGGTTTGTAACCTTCGGCGCCCACCGTGAGAAACACGGTGGCTCCTTCCACCACCACCTGATTGGTGGGCGGGCGGGAAATGATCGGAGGTCCGGGCGCCACGTCCAACCTGGCGACATTACTGATCGTCGAATCCACCGCATTCTGCACCCGAACCTGATAGTCGCCCTGCTCTTCCGTGCTCACATTCCCCAGCGACAGCACCGGTCCGGTCGCTCTGGGCACGTCAACTCCGTCTCGCAACCATTGATAGTCGAGCGGAGCTTCCCCGATTGCCTGAACGCGGAAGGTGAAATCATTGCCCGCGATCAGATGGCCGCCGACGGGTTGCTGAACAATTTTCGGCCGGCGCAAAACACCCAAATTGGCGACACTGCTGGTCACCGAGGCCACCGAATTACTGACAATGACCCAGTACCTTCCCTCGCTGCTCTTTGAGACTGCCCGCAAGGTCAACGTCCGGTCGGTCTGCCCCGAGAGGGGACCCGTATCGTCAAACCATTGATATTTCAACTCCCTTCGCCCGATCGCGGACACGTCAAAAATGACGTTTTCGCCATCAGTGACATTTTGCGAAAGCGGCTGGATGAACAGCACAGGCGCCGTGTACAATTTCAAATTCAGCGACAACTCACCACTGGCGCCGTTTTTTCCATCGACCGCGATCACATAGTCACGTTGCGGCCTGGCGTCGAAGACAAATCTGCTGGCCGGGGCATTGGTGGTCGAGCTATCTAGCGCCTGCTCTGGATTCAGCGCGGAAATCACTTTTCCCCAATAGACGGCCAACAAGTTTTCGAACCGGGTTCCCGTCGTATCCAGAACCGCGACTCCATCCTCGGGTGGAGTCCAACGCCACCACACAGAGGAACCCGTTTGACGGTCGTGCCTCGGTTCGCCGGTTTCGTTGGTGGCCCCACGATTGCTTGTCGTGATGTGCGCCTCGTAACCAAGTATCGGGGCTGAATTCCCGAAGGCGTCGTTCGCCGGGGGCTGGGCCAATGCGTGTGACCAAACACCAAACAAAAACAGCATTCCAAAACAAATGATTGCCAGGATTCGGCGGCGATCCGAGTGGGTTGCTCCCGGGCTCATCAAGGCAGGCTTCAAAAGGACCTCCCTTCTTTGCGCGGTGAGCGTTGATGCACCCAGAGCATATCGCGATCACCGGCGGGGACGGCTGAGCCGGTGTACGGAACGATTTGAACCGGTATCGCCCGCACGGTGGACTGCCACCGATGAATCTCCGAGTGGCCATCGGCGAAGGCGAACGTCCCCCCGCCTCCGTGGACATTGCTCGGGAGATCCACCCACTGCGTCGGTCGGGGCGGATTGAAACCGCCGTCATTGATGCTGTCGGGATGTTCATCCAGGAAAACAAAAGACTCGGACGGTCCTGGAGTGAGCAAATCGGTCATCTTTCTTGCGTGTTGATAGATGCTGTCGAGCGGACCCTGCTCGGCATTGCCGTCGCCCATGATCAGGGACACGGAATAGCTCCGGACCCGCGCACTCCAGCCCATCGCCCGCTGCTCTCCGCTCAGGAATCGATCCGCCGGGCATTTCAAAACCGCTTTGGATCGGCCCAAATAAGTCCCCAGTGCCGAATAAGTCGGATCGCTCAAGTACGCCGAATTCGTGTTATCCGGCCGGGTGCCCCAATCCAGCCATCCTGAAATCCAGGGAGAGACCGGGTCATTGGGGATCGGCAGGAGTGCCGCGCCCCCTTGCAGAACGCCCGGAAACCGGTCACCATTGTCCGTGAGAAAGAACTGCCAAGCGATCATTAACTGGCGGCCATTGTTCATGCACTGCATGGCCACCGCCCTCTCCTTGGCCTTGGCCAAAGCCGGGAGCAGCAAGCCCGCCAGAATTGCAATGATGGCGATAACGACCAGCAATTCGATCAGCGTGAACGCGCCTCTTTTGGGTCTGCGGGCAATTGGAATGTCATATGTCTTCAATCTTGTCATACAATTCGTTTGATAGCAGTATTCATTCGTAATTGCGTGCGTCCGAATAACATCGCATTTGCCTTTGCTCACGTCCGTCGCACGACCCTGACTTGCGGATTTCGAAGAACAGTCCGAGCGCACCATAGGGTATGTACTCGCCTCTATGTAGACTGCATTAATGACGATTGTTCAGGCTGCACGGACATGCGTCCAGATCAAGTCAATCAACAATTCGATAGCGGTAGAGCGCAGAGTCGCTATTGGCAGCCCCTAAACGTTTGGGTGTTGAGGCTTCAGTGACAGGAATTTTTGCCCCTTGATCTAGCCACCGCTCGGAAGGAGAGTCGAAATACTGCAACTGTATATATTTGTCGTTAATACATGTGTAATCTCCTTTAAATGAAAAAATCAAGTCGCCACTTACGTGAGTTTTGATTTCAAATGTAAGACACCCTCCCGAAAACTCTACAGGAGTCCATGTCATTTGAGGCGGAGTCGAATAATCGGCGCTCGCAAAGTCCAGTGCTTCACGAAGATCCCTGGCCTTCTGGTCACGCACTGTCAACCCCGGAAGGCCCCAATTGTTCTCTATAAATGTCAGTATTGACGCATGGTTGAGTTCCCCAGAAAATACACACTTTCCGCGGGACCATGGTGATACAATAAGACAAGGCACTCGAAATCCGAGTTGGGAGATTCCTCCTATGTTTTTCTCACTTTCTGGTATTACAACCTGAGGTGGCTTCACATGGTCGAAAAATCCGCCATGTTCGTCGAATGTTATAACCAGTGCGGTACTTTTCCATACAGGACTGGCAGTCAATGTGTTGTATACATTTATGAGAAATTGTTCACCATGTCGAATGTCTGAAAACGGATGGTCATCGTCGCCTTGTTGCTGGCTTATATGAGAACCCAGATAAACGGATGTAAATGATGGATCCACAAACGACACGGCCGGGAGAGTGCCGTCTTTGCACGATTCTACAAATTCAGCGTAATGGGCTTTCGTGGCGGCGAACGTTGTCGGCCTGCTCGATTTCCAGAAAGTCAATGTTGTGACGTGGAGTGGCAGTCCGGCAAAAACATGGCTATTGTAGTATTTTCCGGTTAGGGAATTACTTTGCAAGCTATCCCAAATTGAACAAAAATTTGTGATAATAGGAGTAATAGACAGTGATGGCAATGGCAGCAGTGAGAAACTAACACTTAGAACTCTGGTGTTATAGGTATCGGTTTGTCCTGCATTCAAAATGATGCGATTCGGTTGTGTTTCTCCCAATGTCGCAGCAAAATATCGATCGCAAACTGTCCATTTCATCGCGGCAGAGCCGAAAAACTGCAAGTCATTTTGCTCGTAGTAGCCGATGCTAAAGCGATCGGCGACGTTCAGTTTTAACCACCCGTCTGGCTCGTGGGTTACCGGGTTAAAGACATCTTTTATCCCATTGGTGGTGAATTCCGGCATCACACAGCCGCAGCCTTGGAATGTGGTGAGGTGCCATGGATGGATCGGCACTCCTTGAGGATCCAGGAACGTCAAGGATGGTTTGATGCCGTCGGCACCGGGAAGCCAACCGAGAAGGTGATCGAAGGATCGGTTTTCCATAGTCACCACCACGATATGGCGGATGATTCCTTGCGGCAGCGCCTTTACGATGAACTGCTCGACACCCGAGGTCGCGCGAAAGACAACTTGGTGCGCACCCAATGGTGGGTGTCGGCCGTTTTTTGTTTCATCTTTTGACGCTGACCATTCTGTCGCAATGGGATCGTAAATGGTAAAATCATCGACCGTTACAGGCGAAGTTAACGATCCTCCGGAGATTTGGCTTCCTGCTTGAACAACCGGCACCGGGATTTGAGGCTCGATTTCATGCACCCCGTTCGGGCCATTTTTCAAGCTGAATCGAACCGTCCATAACCCCTTCTTTGCCGAGAATAGCGGGCGAGTCCCGGCGGAGTTGGTGGCAAATCCATCCGCGTTGGGGGTGCCGACAAAGCACGCGACCATGTTGTAGCCTTTTGCGCCGTCTTTGTCCATGGAGTCCCGGATCACACCGACGCGGTCGTTCAGTGAGAGGGAGGCGAAATACCGGGGGATTCCAGCAGAGTCGCGACCGAGCTCGGCGGAAGGGCCTGCGGCTGCGGCATTCTCACCGATCAACTTCACGATGGTTCGCTTCGCCGGATCTTTGGCGACCGTCGGATCGAGCTGGGAGCTCTCGATGCTCGCGAATATGCCAAGTCCATTTCCTCTATTGCCGCAAAACACGACGATCATACCGTCATCACTGATCCCGGGACGCTGCCCGATTTCAGTGAAGGCGGTACGTGGGCCCGCGAGATCGAGGGTTCGGGTGAGCCCGAATTCACCAGAGAAGAGGCGGAGTTGACCGGACGAGTTGTTTCCGTCTCGGGCGACGACGTAGCCGGTGTCCGAAATCATCGGAAATGGAAGGCCAGACAAGGGCACACTGAAGCCCGCAAAATGAAGCATGATCGCGCCGGATGGTTTTGAGGCGGACGCGTACGCAACAGCCCCAAAATTGTTCATCGTGATCTGGGGAAACACGCTTACATTCAAGTCGGTGGTGGCGGTTCCGCCCGTCGCGACGATTTCCGGAGAGAAGGGCTCTGGTTTCCATTTGTAAATCCGGGTGCCAAATTGATTGAACGTATTCTGGGCAACCATTCGGTAGTCTCCAGCGGGCAGACGCCCTATTTGAACCGCGCGATTGAACGAGATCACCCCAACGTCACCGTTACGTGGGGCTTCTTTTAGCGTTGCATCGCTTTTTCCGAAATATACAGCTTGTTTTCCGTCTTTTCGCGTGCCGATGAAGGCGACCGTGCCGTCATCGGCGATTGAGGGATAGTCGCCGAATTCGGTGAATGGGTTTTTGTCGCCTTTGGCGTTTGTGCGAGCAACAATCTCGAACGTGTAGTCCTCGTTCTGAATGGTCGCCGCAGAGCAACATGCCAAGTGCAGTTGGGCGACTGCGACGAAGGCCGAGAGCGCGATCCATCTCTTGGCTGCATTTTGTTGAAGGGTGATAATGTGCGAGTTCATGATGATGGTGCGATTGGGCGGGACAAATGGATCGGGGATTTTTGAAGCCGAATGCCGACTGAATGTGTTGTGCGGGGTCGATTGTGGCCACGTGCCTTCGAGGCCTGGGGGTTGTCAATTCTCCTCGCAATGTCGCCCATAGGTTCTGAAATCGGGCGCGGCGAAGTTGCTCCCCGACCTCCAGGGGCTTTGCGACGACAAGAAAAATGGCAGAACACCTACCCACTCCTTGCCATACGTCGCGGGGAAATCTGTCGTGACAAGTGATTAATGTTTTGCAGCGCCGATGCTGGTCCACCCGGCCAACCGGCCAAGATCGGCCGTTGGGGGTCTGACGGGAGGCCCGGTCAGAGTCGGTTCACCCGCAGCAATTGACCCGGCAAGGAGTTCCGGTCAGCGATGACCTCGTGGATGCGCCGGGCTTGACCGTTGAAATCGGGGTCAACGTACATATCATCACGCCTGCTGAACGGGTTGTTGCCGATGGAGTCGGATGAAGTGGAGCCGATTTAGCGTGAGCGCCGTCCGATTCTCCCGGACGGCGAAGGCGAGCAATTCATGATCCGGACCAAGCATGGTCCGCCTTTCCCGTCTCTTGAACGATCAGAACGTCGTGACCCAGCAGGCGTAGTCGTTCCACAACCGGCAGCGGGAAGTTCTCGTCGGAGTAGAGTAGAGCCGGGCCATCATTCGGCTTCGTTGGCCTCGATTTGGAGCTTGATCTCCTCGCGCTGCGAGCGAACGAATCCCCACGCGTTGACGAGATCCTCGGCTCGCAGGGTCGGATAGATCCGCAGCACCTCCGCTTCGAATGCGCCCAATCGTCGGGCTTGTTCCAAGAGCCAAACCGGGATGCGTGTGCGAACGACGCAAGGATCACCACCACAGACATCCGGTCGGCTTTCGATGCCGGGAAAACAGTCGCCCCTATCGCGCGCCGTCCATTGAAGCACCTGCGCCTTCTCCGCGCGAGTCAGTTTCGCGAGGAGTTCTTCAGCCTGTTCCAAGACACTCACAATGGTGTGCGGACCTTACCGCGAAACAGGGCATCCGCAAACACGCGGCTGATTTCCGTGTTCCTTGGCGCCTTGCCGAATCTGGCCCATCCGGTTAAGGAAGCGTCCCGCAACCAAAAGTGCCTTCATCCGAGGGCCGATCGCCGACCGTATGGATGAAGCAGGCCGCGGACTTGTGTGATGTTCGACGAGGCATTGAAACACGCGCAGGCGATCTACGAAATTGTTCTCGAACAGCTTCCGCCGGGCGTACGACCGCCCCAGAGGCAAAATGGAATGGGACGGAGCCGAATCATCCGTTCACTGTAATTCGACGTCGTGTGGGATTCCCGCTCTGTGTCCTCCGAACCTCTGTGCTGAATTTCGTTTCATGACGGGGGATTTCAGCGCGGAGTTTTGGAGGACACAGAGAGGAAACAACGTGAGGACTCGAGGTTCGTTGGCTTTTCTTGCCGGGCCGCGGTGGCCGCCAGCTACTTTGGTCGCAAATCGGCTGGCTGACGTCGCGCGGCTGGCACACATTGTGGAGCCCGCTTGATTCTGCGGAAGGGTTAGTTCTAAAAATTCGGTGAAGGCGCTTGACCATGATTTACTGGAGACCGTGAAGCAACGGCTCGTGGCGGAATTTCAACCGGAGCAAATCTGGTTGTTCGGCTCGCACGCTTGGGGCGCGCCAACCGGGGACAGCGATTTGGATTTGATGGTCATCCTTCGGCAAAGCGATGAGCGGCCCATCCGACGCGACCAACGCGCTCAGCGTTGCCTGGGGAGGTTGCCTGTCTCCGCCGATGTTCTGGTGCGGACCAGGAAGGAAGTCGATCGCGTTCGCGATGTGCCCGGCAGCCTCACCCACGATGTCTTGAACAAAGGGCGCAGGCTCTATGGATGATGCCCACCGGGGACTCGTCCGGACCTGGCTGACCAAGGCCGCGAGCGATCTCAAAAGCGCCCGGGTATTGAGCGCCGATCCTGCGGGCCTGCTCGACACAGCGATTTATCATTGCCAGCAAGCGGGCGAGAAGGCGGTGAAGGCGTTTCTGGTTTTCAAGGGAATTTCGCCCACGAAAACCCACGACATTCGGAAGCTCGTGATTGAAGCCGCCAAAATCGAACCGTGCTTCGACGGGCTCGTTCCTGCCGCCGCCGCGCTGACACCCTACGCATGGATGTTTCGTTATCCCGACGACATAGTCGAGACTTACCCGACGCCCGAGGAATTTGACGAGGCATTGAAACACGCACAGGCGTTCTACGAAATTGTTCTCAAACAGCTTCCGCCAGGCGTACGACCGACCCAGAGGTAATAGGGAGTGGGGTGGAACGGGATTAGATCTTCGTTGCGATTTCACGGGATGTTTTATTTCCACGCGGCGGATGCGGACGGCGGGCGCGCTCCCTCTCCTCGAGATGCGAGCGAACGAATCCCCATGCGTTGGCGATATCCCCGGCTCGCAGGGTCGGATAGATCCGCAGCAGAACGCGCAGGCGATTCACAATTCAGCCTTACAGCGACACTTTCCCGGAAGCGGGCGAATGGCTCGAAGAGACTCTCGCTCCACCGCCGGCAGGTGGCCCGATGGTGCAATACGAGAGTCTCCGCGACAAAGAAGCACTCTTTGGATTGCTGGGATGGAGTAAGGAAGCGTTGCAGTGGGCTTGTTGGCAGGATTGATTTAAATTGTTTACAATAAACATGTTACGTTCATACCAGTTTCCATGCTTCCTTGAAAGCCAGGCGGGCTCAGGCAATCCCTGAGCTCCATTCGCTCGTCGGGAGCCTTGCGCCACCATGAGCGCGGGAGGACCCCCCCAATCTCTGGGCGAATGTGCTGGGTTGGCTCCCAAAAATGTTATCGTTTGGCGGAGGATGGAACGTCTTGCAATGTAGCTACAACTGGGACACTTTGGCGGCATGACCAAGTCCACTATTGTTAGGGCACGGATTGAACCAGGTTTGAAAACCGAGGTGGAGGCCATTCTCTTGCACCTGGGACTGACGACGTCCGACGCGATCCAGCTGTTGTGCCGCCAAATCAAGCTTCAAAAGGGACTGCCGTTTGACGTGCGAATCCCTAATCGCCTTACGGCCAAAACACTGCGTGAAAGCAAGACTGGCAAAGGGGTGAAGCGATTGGGCTCCAAACAGGAACTTTACTCCGAGCTGGGCCTGTGAGAACCGTCAGTCGAACCAACCAGTTTAAGAGGGACTTGAAGCGTGCGGAAAAACGCGGAAAAAATCTGACAAAGCTGCGGAAGGTTTTGGATCTGTTGATCGACGGCGAACCGTTGCCGCGGGGGTTGAACGATCACCCGCTACGCGGGGAATTCGCGGGCTCGCGGGACTGCCATTTGGAACCCGATTGGCTGCTGGTCTACACGTTGGAGGAGGACGGGACCCATGTTCGTTTGGAGCGGACCGGGTCCCATAGCGATTTGTTTCAGTGAGAGCTTGGGCGCGGAGGACAATAACTCAATAGTCGCAGCGTCGATCATCCAACGCCCGGTGCGGACGGCGGGGGCGCCGTCCGCTGCATCCGGGGGCGGGTGCGCTCCCCCTGCAAATTCACCCGCACTCTTCCAGTGGTTCTCACGGCCAAGTTTTCTTGCTGGCCCAGGCTGGCTGCCCGCTACGCTGATCCCCGCACAGCTTGTTGGACATGAATAGCGCCGATCCAATTACGAATCCCTCGTTGCTCAGGCGGTTGCGCGAGCCGTCCAACGAACAGGCGTGGGCGGAGTTCATCCGGACCTACGAGGGTTTTTGGGCCCGGCTGCTGCATGGTCGGCTGCCCCCGCAAGAGCATGCGGATGCGCTGCAGGAAATCCTGGTCGAACTCGTGGATGCCCTGCCCAAATTCCAATACGATCCGGCCAAAGGCCGCTTTCGCGCCTGGCTGCAAGTCGTCTCGCAACGGAATGTACTAAAAACCCTGCGCCGGCGCGGCCGGGAACCGTTGGCTGCGGACCTCGGACTGGATCCTGACGCGCTCGACGCTACCCCCGCCGAACTCGGCGCCGCCTGGGATCGCGAGTGGGAGGATTTCGTGATGCGACGGTCCCTGGCCCAACTTTACGCGCAGACCCTGCGCGAGACGGGTCGCGAAGTCAGCCCGCAGGTGCGGCGGCTTTTGGACCTGATGTACGTTCGCCAATGCGAGGATGCGGTAGCGGCGCGAAAGGCGGGCGCAAAGATTCAGGATGTTTACAACGCGCGCCGACGTTGGGACGAGCCGCTCCGGGCACAGGTGCTTCAGGTGTTGA
>JAYVTS010000131.1:0-6898 GCA_043788645.1 Verrucomicrobiota bacterium | reverse complement strand
TTAACCCCAAAGATGCTCCGTTCTGATCACGGGCGCTCTGGTGGATGCCGCAAGGCGTCTTCCGAATGGCCCTCGGAGAGCTGTATGTGGGAAAACCGCCTGTACAGTTCGATGAGGGGCGGGACTGGGATCGGATACTGACAACTGCGGTCTGTTTAAATCCGCTCTCCCAGTCTCGCCTACTCTACTTCCAATTCCGGTGGTCAGGTTCGTTCTCCGCGTCTCCGCGCCTCTGCGGGAGTTTCTCCCCATTCGCTTGTCGTTGGGTGCCGTCATTCACAATCGCCCGCACTCCCGCCCCAGCGATCGAGATCGCTACCGGTGGCCCGAAGGAAAAAGAGTTCAGGGCTGATTCGGCCGTCTGGGAACACTTGGAACATATTCCCCCAGCCGATTTCCGGGGCCACATCCAGGTAGTCCGCGAACGGGGTGACCAGGCCGCCCGGGCTTCCTAACCACTCGGTCGAACTCAGGGTGCTAGTGATTGCAATCTGGGTTCGATAGGACGGCTGCCAGACGCGCAAGGTTTCGCCTCCATTCCTCCATTCCAGCCGCATGTCGTCTTGGATATAGATCGGATGGTGCGGAGTCGCGCTGGCGCCGGGAGAATCGAAATCCAGGTAGAAAACTTCGACTCCTTCGGCGAGCTGATCTTTAACGATCGGAATCGTTATCCACCGCCGGGATTCGTAGGGTTGGAACTGAATTTCTCCGGCGACGCTGCCATAATCACTCCCGGCCCGCGCGGTGCCATCGCGCGTGCGATACTTCACCTTCAACGGCCGGTCAAAGACGCCCAGTTTGCGCACTTCGACGGAGATGAGTCCGGCGGATTCGCGCACGACCTGGTTTTTGCGCATTTGGCGGACTGCCGAAATGATTTCCGGAGGGTGAAGCAGCAGCCGGGCACGGGTTCCGGGCAGACGCTCACCATTGCAACCGGGCAGTGAGGGAACGTAGCCCCAGGGAGGATAGCTGCGGACTTCAAGCCGATCATCGGGCCGCACGATTCCCCACACAAATCCATGCGTCAGGGTCGCCATCACCTCCGTAGATGCGGGATTCGCACCCCATTTCAGAAGGGCGCCGGAATAGTCAGACAACCCCACCTTCGCGCCGTCGGGCAGTGTGCCTAGTTCCCAGCGGGCGAAGCGCTCGTCCCGGACGGATTCAAGCGATTCAAGTGTGCCGTCGGCACGGAAGGTGAAGTGCTTGGCCCCCGAGGAAGCATTGGTCCAGGCCAGAATCTTTCCATCGGCTTGGGCAAACCAATAGGTGAATCCATTGAGGCGGCTCTCCCACGATGGACCCAACTTCGCCGCGGCAAGAAACGAGCCCAGCGACGTTTCGGGGTCTTCGGGGAAACTGCTGCAACCAGGGGACGACCAGCTTCGTTGCTCAGGTGCTTCCGAATAGAGGCTGTAATCCAGCGACGCCAGCGTGCGATCGTCCGTGATACTTACGGCTCCGCGATCAAGGGCGGAATCGTCGTCGGGATTGATCAGCTCAACATCGAAGAGGTAGCCCAAGTCAGGAAAGTCAGGGTCCAGCGGACGCGTGGACTGAAACCAATTGGCCGAGACATTGGATAGCAGCGGGAGGTCAAGAACGAGCTGTCGCTCACCCGCTCCAATCACAAACGGACCGAGGTTCTTATCCCCATTGCGGCGGAAACGGAGAAAGAACTGTTCCGTGGCAGCGACTTCCTTGCGCGTGAGCACGACGGTCACGGAGTTCGCCAGGACGTTCGTTTCTGCGATCAAACGAGTGCTCCTCCCGCTCTTAAACAAGTAGGGTATCGATTCGATCTGTTCAAACTGGAGGCTCGACGTGGCCCCCGCAGGCAGCGCGAGAGCGATCCATGCCAACAAGAGTAAGGCAAAATGTTTCATGGGAGGGCACAATTCAAAGTTTGGAAGTCGTCCGCTTGATAAGAGTGAAGCCTTGGGCGTGCGACCGGTGCATCGGCCTACAGACCGCAGGTTGGAGGTTCGTCGCCGGCTGAAAGTGTGCGTTCATAGCGTCTTCATCCCCCTACTACGACGCCGTTGAAAGTTGATATCCATAAGGTCAGCGTTGGGAAGGGGTGCGTACTTGATTGCCTTGTCCCTTGGTCCCCTCACGGCAATTTGAGCCGCAAGAAGATGGCCGAAGAGGTGCCGTCGGTGGGTGGAATGTCCCAGTTGGCCGACCCATTGCCATCCGTGGTCACATCGCCTGCCGGCGACCAGGCACCCAATTCCACCGAGCGCTCGATCGAATAGCGGGTGGCGACATCCCCTTGGATGCCGAGGCGCAGTTGGACTCGCTCCGACGGCACCCGTTGGATGGTCAGTACGGGTGCGCCACCGGGTTCCCTGATAGTAAGGAATTGGCGGCCGGCGATCGCGGTCAACGTCTGCTTCTGTCCGCTGGGCCATTCGATCACGATTTCCTCGGCCTGGGTGGCGTCGCCCAGGCCGAAGTGGGCGCGGGCGTCGTTCTGCGCTTCCCAGCCCGCACCGGTTCCGATCTCCCGAAGCTGAGTCGTCGACGTTCCACGGATCGTGGCTTTCAATCGGACTTTTGCCCCGATCGCCGACCGGTTGGATTTCGTGCCGACGAGGTTCAGCGTCAGCCAGGCATTGCTGTTCCCAGAGTTATGATAGAGGCGGCTCGGATCGGTGTCCCCAGCCACTATGAGATCCAGGAAGCCATCGTTGTCATAGTCGCCCCAGGCGGCACTGATGGACTCGATCCCATCGTTACCCAGGCTTCCGGTGGGCACCCGCGTAAACGTACCATCTCCGTTGTTGTGGAAGAGAGAATCGTTGTTGTCCGAATCACCGGCATTGGCGCTATAGCGAGCGACAAACAAATCCAGCCAGCCGTCGTTGTCATAATCTCCCCACGTCCCACTACCCCGACCGGGCTCCATCGAAGGTGCGGCGTCGAACACCTCCTCGAAGTTTCCGGTTCCGTCGCCCTTAAAAAGATGGCTTTGGTCCGTGTTCCATCCCATGTAGAGATCCAAGTGGCCGTCGTTGTTGTAATCAGCGGCTGAAGCGGCGCCACCGGAACCTCCACCGGTGGAAAACAGGTAGGATTCGAAGTTGGTCCCTTGCTGGTTCGCCAGAAAGAGATTCCTACGGTTTGGGTTGGCGGGAACGGCTAGATCGGGCCATCCGTCTTCGTTAAAATCTCCACTCGTCGCTCCGTAGTGACGTGATTTTTCCTCCTCCAGTCCCGGCGGACCCCAGCGAATGAATGTGCCATCCGGCTGCCCCAGATAGAAAATGTTGGTTGAGGTCACTTCAGGCGTCGGCGAGACCCCGGCGAGAAACAGATCCAGCCGGCCATCACGGTTGAAGTCTGCCCAAACCGCCGAGAAGCTGGACACCACGTCACGGCCGATGGGCGCATTGGTGATGCGTTCAAATCCTCCGCCAGCGAGGCCGCGAAACAGTTGGTTGCGCACATTAGCTCGGCCCTGCGAAAGGATCAGGTCCAACTGGCCGTCATTGTCATAATCCGCCCAGACACCGTGAATGTCTTCGCCGCTGTTGCCGGCGGAGGTCAAAGGATTTCCGGTCACCCGAGAAAACGTCCCGTCGTGATTGTTACGAAATAATCGGTTGATCCCACCTCCGCCCGAAAAGAGATCCGGGAACCCGTCGTTATCGAAGTCACCCCAGGAAACACCCCACTTGGCGGCGTTGAGCACGCTGTTAGCCACCAACCGGAACGTGGTATCCACGTCCAGTACCGCAGCCTCGCTAGTGACCGTGCTCACCGCGTTGGAAACGACGACCCTATAAGCGCCGGCCCCTGCAGGGGTGAGATTTGTAAGCGTCAAGGTGCGGTTTGTGGCGCCGGAGATCGGCGTTCCGGCGAACTGCCACTGGTAGCTCAACGGAGCATCACCTTTGGCAATGACACTGAACGCCGCTTTGTCACCCAGGCTCCGAGAAAGCTCCACGGGCTGTTTGGTGATCTGCGGGCCAACTTGAGCGGCGAGAGGCAGCGAAGCCAGGGCCAACCACCCACCACAGAACAGGTGGACAAGATTTCGAGCAGAGCGGCGTATGCCGGCTGCCCGGCGGGCGACGGTCTTGGCCTCGAAAATTGGGTCTACTTTGGGAAACGAGTTCGGGACGTGCATAAGTATTTTGATTTATGTTTGAAGGAGAAATTGAACCGCAGAAGTTTTAGGGTCGCCCGGTGGTGCGGTCTTGCAGCCAGCGGATGTCGGGGTTGCCGGGTTGGAGGGCGTCAAATTCCCACGAGCCACCTTTTTCCACACCTTTGCAGGTCCTTGGGTCGACCCAACGTCGGATCTCCGAATGACCATCGGCGAAAGCAAGTCCCCCCGCGCGATGATGGTAACTGCCCGGCCAACTTCCGCGCCAAAGACTCTCGACCATGTTTACGCCAAACCAACCGTCCTCGATGGTTTCTTCTCGTTCGTCGAGGAAAACCCAGGTGACTGCTGGACCCGGATCTAGCAGTTCATCAACCTTCAGCCGGACTCCGGATTGGCCGGACCCCAAACCGAGCGGGAGCAAATTGTCCCGGACGGGTGAACCCTCCGGGGTGCCCAGCCAACAGTTCATCGACATACTTCGGACCCGAGAGAAAGTACCTTCTAGAAACGTCGCGGTGCTGCGGTCGCCCGGGCATTTGTACACGGCCACGGAACCCACCGTGGGGAAGAGCAGGCCGCGGCGTATCAGCGTCAGATTCGTGTTATCCCGGTTATTGCGATCAATCGTGAGCACGCCGCCGACCCAATTTATTTCCGGCGGCGCGAAGCCAGTGTTGGGCACGATCCGACCCGTGTTCTCGTCAGCATACATCTGCCAGCCGATCCCCAACTGGCGCATATTGCTCAGGCATTGAATTCCCTGCGCCTTCTGCTTCGCCTTGCTCAGGGCCGGCAGGAGCATTCCGGCCAAAATCGCGATGATGGCAATGACGACGAGAAGTTCGATGAGGGTAAAGCCTCGAAAAACCAGCCGGGAAGGCAGATTCCTGCAATTGGGGCCGTGAGCTGAAACTGGCGAAAGGTAGGTTCTCATTTTGACCTGCTCCCTCTACTACGACTTGTTTGGAAAAGGGTGGCGTGAAGCGGGTGGAAAAACTGAAATTCGTTGTGCTTGTCCGGCGGCAGAGGTTGTCGCCGCAAGTTCGTCCACTCCAAATTCCGCGGCTTCGTGCTTATCGCTGGACACGATGGCGATGACGCGCAGCATTAAAGAGGCTGAAAACGGAAGAATTGGCACCCTGGAAAAGTCCACCGTAGCCTGTCCGGGTAGCTGGCATTTGCGGAATCTCTCCCTCCGCGCCTCCGCGTCTCCGCGTGACCATCCGTCCCTTTTCCAACTGCATGGATACGGCGTGCGCCAGTGAAGTGGCTGGGAGACTACTTTTCGCCCGCCCGCCAAATGCGAAGTTCCGAGTCACTGATCGAGACGATGTTCCTGCCGTCGGGCAGAAACTTAATTCCGTCGATCCGCTCCGGATGACCGGGGAGTCGGAGCAATTGCTGGCCGCTTTCCGGTTCCCAAAGGGTCAACGTTCCGTCGGCGCCACCCACGGCCAGCCGCTGTCCGTCCGGAGAAAAGGCGACCCGACGCGTGGCCTGGGTGAGCGCATCCAGGTGCACTAACTCACGTTGACTGGCGACGTCATACAACCACACCCCGTCGGAACTACCGTTCGCCGCCGCCAGGCGCCGGCCGTCATCTGAAAATCTCACGCCCAGAACCCCGCCGCCTTTTCCCGCCGAGCGCAGAACGTCGGGCGCTCCAGGTTTTCTCGTGTCCCACAGCAGCAGAGATCCGTGCAACAGGCCGACGGCGACGTGAACGCCATCGGAAGAAACGGTCACGCTCCAGACCACGTCGTTGGTGTACGCCTCGAATTGCGTCTGCGCTACGCGGACACCCGTTTCAACGTTCCAAAGTTGGAGGTGACGAGCGTTACTGGCGCCCACCAATTGTTTTCCGTCCGGTGAAAAATCAAACTCATCCACCGGGCTTCCAGCCAAAGGAGCACTGGCTTCGGCTTCGCCGGGACGCCAGAGCTGCACCTGGTGGCCGGTATCCAGGCGCGCCAATCGCCGTCCTCCCGGAGCAATCGCCCAACCCAGGGAATTCGTTCGGAGAACGTCCGGCAGAGCGCCCCTGAAGTCTTCTCGAAACGTCGTGGTACTACGAATCGTGGCGATCTGGTTGGTATCCACCTGTAATATAACCGTGCCATCCATGGCGATCGCGTTGGCCCAGGTGGAATTATCGAAAGCCAGTCGACGGCTCGCGAGCGGATCCAGCTCCGCGTCCCAAGACCGGATGGTACCATCCCAGCAACCGGTAAAAAACCGTCGCCCATCGGGGGCCACCGCCAAGCTGGAGGCTTGCTCCCGGTGACCCCGGAGAACTCGCTGCAACTGCCACTGCTGCCAGTCCCACACTTGAATCGTACAATCATCGTCCAACACCAACAGGGTCTTATTGTCGGGCAAAAATGTCACCACGCGGGCGAGTCCCTTGGGGTTGCGGTAAACCCGGCGCTCGGACCAGGTGGCGACCTCGAACAGGTGAAGCGACCGATCGACGGTGGAGCAGGCCAAATACTTTCCATCCGGAGTAAACTCCAGCCAGCAGACTGGAGCATCCCATCCCGGCAGGACCGAAACTCGCCGTACTTCGCGCGCCTCGGATAGATTCCAGAAGACGGCTTCACCCGCCCGATTCGCCCAGGCCAGCAACTGCCCGTCCGGAGAAAAGGCGAACCCGCGCCAGTAGTTCCAACCCGAACGTTCCTCGACCCGGTAAACCAGCCGCCGTGCGGGCCAATCCCAGAGATCGATTCCTTGTTCATAGCCGGCGGTGGCGAGCCAGCGGCCGTCGGGAGAAAA
>JAYVTS010000130.1:0-4813 GCA_043788645.1 Verrucomicrobiota bacterium | reverse complement strand
ATGCGCCTTGTTCGCCACGAGTTCCACGGCGAGTGGAACTATACCCTGCAACCAAAACCATCCTGATTTGTATCAATTTATTTCTGGACGACGCCTAAGTTCCAAAAAACTCTACGCTCACAAATACCAATGAAATCCCCGATTCTAATCAAACGATATCAAAAGACTGTCGAAGACGGGTCAGAATGCAATCGCCGAGTGAAACCAGCCCCGAGACGCAACGGTTTTCTCGGAGAGATCAAGGACGTTGCCCACTGGCTAAACCGCAGTTTAAGAATCAAGTAGAAAATAGGAACCCTTCGGGCCAGGTTCTCAGTTGCGTTCTGCCAGTTTCACTATTTAGTACGTCTACGTATGAATCTGAACTCTCCTGCGATCGAGTGCGAATCCTGCGAGGTCGTCGTCGTCGGTGGTGGTCCGGCGGGGGCCGCCGCCGCCTGTGTTCTTGCCGAGCAAGGTCACCGAGTGATCGTCCTCGAACGCGAACAATTCCCGCGCTATCACATCGGTGAATCCATGATCCCGTTTACCTATCCGGCGCTGGAACGGATCGGGATGATTCCCCAACTTAAACGATCCGCTTTCATCAAAAAGTTTTCGGTTCAGTTCGTCTCGCAATCCGGTAAGACCAGCCAGCCCTTCTATTTCTTTAATCGGTATGATCGCGAAACGATCGCCCAATCCTGGCAGGTGCTGCGGAGTGAGTTTGATCAACTCCTGCTCGACCAGGCGCGATCCAAAGGCGCCGAGGTTCGCGAACGTCATGAGGTGGTCGATTTCCTCCGCGAAAACGGCCGCTACGTCGGCGTGAAAGCAAAACGTCCCAACGGTGAACTCTTTGAACTGCGAGCGTCCTTAGTCATTGACGCCAGCGGTCGCGACGCGATCGCCGCCACCAAGAACGCCTGGCGTCGAGGTGACCCAAAATTGAACAAAGTCGCCGTGTGGACTTACTACGAAAAATCAAAGCGCGACCCCGGAATTGATGATGGCCAAACCACCGTGGCGTTTATCCCGAACAAGGGTTGGTTTTGGCACATCCCGCAGCACCGTGATCAAGTCAGTGTCGGGGTGGTTGCGGATGGCAAATATCTATCGCGCGATGGCATCAAAGATCCCCGCACGATCTTTGAGCGTGAAATTCCGGAAAACCGTTGGATTCAGGATCGCCTCGCAACGGGTCGCTGCACCGGTGAATATTGGCTAACAGCCGAGTACACTTATCGTTCCGAGTATTCCGCCGCCGACGGGTTGGTCTTAGTGGGGGATGCCTACGGCTTCCTCGACCCGGTCTTTTCGAGCGGGCTGATGCTCGCCCTCAAGAGCGGGGTAGCCGCGGCCGATGCCGCCCACGAAGCCCTCCTCGCTCACGACGTGAGTGCGGCTCGATTTACCGATTACAGTACCGTGATGCAGGACGGCATTGAGAACATGCGCAAACTCGTCTACGCTTTTTATGATCCGAAGGTCAGCTTTAAAATGGTCACCGATCGTTCACCGGAGCTAGCCGGCGATCTCGCCGACTGCCTCTCCGGGGACGTGAATAAGGATTTCAGTCGTCTCTTCGACGCTTTCGCTGAAATTACCCAAATCCCAGAGCCACTTCCCTTCGGTCGGCCCAAGGTTGGCTGATGGGTGTCAGGTGCAAGGTGAGGTGTCCGGTTCCCGGGTCATAAGCCGGCGGCTTCCTTGGCTCGTTTTAGAGTCTTCGACGCGACCGTCCGGGCACGTTCTGCTCCTAGCCTTAAAACCGTGCGGACGTGATCCAGATTCCCAGCCAACTCGGCCCGGCGAGCCCGGAATGGTATAAAATAATTCCAGTAGTACTCAAACAAAACCTTCTTTAGGTCCCCATACCCAAAACCGCCCGCCCGTAACCTCTCTTCAGTAGCCGCCGCCACATCAGCCGGAGCGACGAGTCGGAGCAACTGAATCGCGCTGTTCTGGTCCGCGTCCGGCTTTGGCTCGGCGGGCGGGCGACTATCCATCACGATCGACATCACCCGTTTGCGCACCGCTTTCTCCTCGCCGTAGAGCGGCAGCGTGTTGCCGTAACTCTTGCTCATCTTTTGACCATCGGTCCCAGGAACCACCGCCACGTCATCACGAATGCGCGGCTCGGGAATGACGAACGTCTCGCCGTAGATATGGTTAAATTTATGAGCAATGTCGCGCGTGACTTCGAGGTGTTGTTTTTGGTCCTTACCCACCGGAACCACATTCGTATCGTATAAAAGGATGTCGGCCGCCATTAAGACCGGGTAGGCAAACAGCCCATGGTTGACCGCTCCGAGGTCGCCGTCCCCCAACTTGGCCGCCTTGTCTTTGTAGCTGTGACAACGCTCGAGCAAGCCCATCGGCGTCACCGTGGAAAGAAGCCACGCCAACTCGGTATGCTCCGGTGTATCCGATTGCTTCCAAAAAATCGACCGAGCCGGATCGAGGCCCGCTGCCAACCAATCCAGCGCCACATCCAACGTGTATTTTCGGCGAGCTGAGGCGTCGGTCAGCGAGGTCATCGAGTGATAATCTGCGATGAAGAAAAACGCCTCACCCTGGTCTTGAAGTTGGATCCCTGGGAGCATGGCCCCGAAGTAGTTACCCAAGTGCAAGGCCCCGCTCGGCTGTATACCGGTCAAAATCCGCATGGACCTCACGGTAACGGAGGCCCGGCGCGAGGCGAGGATGAGAACGCAGTCTCATTCAATGTTTTGCGCGAGCCGAGCCTTTTCTCGGTGCCGGGGATGGGCCTATCCTTCCCGATATGTCATGGTTACGTGGATTGGTTTGGGTGGTGATCGCTGGGCTCGGCGCTTGGGCCTACTCGGTACTCTCTTTTCAGCGGAGTGAACCCGTGAATTCAGCGTACCTCGTTCTGGCCGCCCTTTGCACCTACGCCATCGGCTACCGATTTTATTCCAAATGGCTTGCCACACGAGTCCTCGTGCTCAACGAACGCCGCGCCACCCCGTGTGAGGTCAATGAGGACGGTCGGGATTTTGTGAAGACGGATAGATGGATCGTTTTTGGCCATCACTTTGCGGCTATCTCCGGACCCGGTCCGTTGGTTGGCCCGGTGTTGGCCGCACAATTCGGCTATCTCCCCAGTGCCCTTTGGATCCTAATCGGAGTCGTCCTGGGCGGCGCCGTACAAGATTTCATCATCCTCTTCGCTTCGTTACGACGGAACGGCCGATCGCTTGGGCAAATGGTGAAGGATGAGCTGGGGACTTTCGCCGGCCATCTCGCCTTGGCAGCAATCCTCATCATCATGGTGATCTTGCTTGCGGTCCTCGCGCTGATTGTCGTGACTGCGCTGGCCGAAAGCCCGTGGGGGGTGTTCACCGTCGGAGCAACCGTCCCCATCGCGCTCGCAATGGGAGGGTATCTACGGTTCATCCGTCCGGGAAGAACCTTGGAAGCCTCGTTGGCGGGCGTGATCCTCTTGTTCGGGGCGGTTTGGGGCGGTCAATACGTCCACGCCCACCCCGACCTCGCGGCCACGTTTACGTTTAAGACGGAGCCCTTGGCCTGGACCCTCGTAGCGTACGGCTTTGCCGCCAGTGTCCTCCCGGTTTGGCTCTTGCTCGCACCGCGGGATTATCTCAGCACTTTTCTGAAACTTGGCACCATTACGGCACTGGCGGTCGGCGTGGTCTGGGTGTGGCCGAATCTGCAAATGCCGGCGGTGACCCAGTTCGCGGACGGTTCTGGACCGGTGGTGCCCGGAAAACTATTCCCCTTTTGCTTCATCACGATTGCGTGTGGCGCAATTAGTGGTTTCCACAGTTTAATTTCCAGCGGTATCACACCCAAGATTCTCACCCGCGAATCGGACGCACGGGTGATCGGTTATGGCGCGATGTGTTTAGAATCGCTGGTGGCCATCATGGCCCTCGTCGCCGCGTGCGCACTCGAACCCGGTGTCTATTTAGCGATCAATATCAAGGGCGCTGGCGCCGATGCGGCAGCCATTGCGATCGACACCGTCGCGAAGGTCAATGCCACCGGTTTCAGGGTCGACGCCGCCACCATGGAAACGCTCGCCGCTAATGTGGGGGAACAAAGTTTATATGGCCGGACGGGCGGCGCAGCCACCTTAGCGGTGGGGATGGCGACCATTTTTTCGAAAGCCACCGGGGGCCGGTGGCTCGATCTTTGGTATCATTTTGCGATTATGTTCGAAGCCTTGTTTATATTGACGACGTTAGACGCTGGCACGCGAGTTGGGCGTTATTTATTACAGGATTTGCTCGGTCAAATATCGAAACGTTTGGGTAACCCGCAATCATTGATCGCCAACGCTCTGGCGTCGGCCCTCATCGTATCCGGCTGGGGTATCGTGTTGCTCAGCGGCGTTTGGAACCCCGATGGCGGCACGAAGGCATTGTGGCCCATCTTTGGGATTGCGAATCAACTCTTGGCTGCCATCGCCCTGTGCTTAGCCACCACGATCTTACTTAAGTTCGGACTCGGCGCTCGCGCCGATGCTGCCGCCGACGATCGAATCGGAGCGGCGGCACGACGGCCTTGGATTGCGCTCGTCACTTTCATTCCGCTGCTTTGGTTGCTCGTCGTCACTTTTACCGCCGGGTGGCAGAAGCTTTTCGATGCTTCACCCAAACTCGGCTTCCTTGCGGGAGGCCGCGCCGCCGCCGAACAAACCCCGAAGCTCACAGCGGCGTTGGCCCAGGCAGAAGCCGCCGGGCAACCCGGCGCCCTCGCCCAATCCCGCGCCGCCCTGCGCCGGAATCAGGTGGTGCGTTTTAACGCCCGTTTCGACTTTGCTATTACCGCAGTTTTTCTCGGTTTT
>JAYVTS010000129.1:0-21893 GCA_043788645.1 Verrucomicrobiota bacterium | reverse complement strand
GCGGCCCTGCCGCCTCTGCCAGACGGACCGCGGTTGTGTCCCGTGCTTTTGACGGGATCAACCGCAGCGCGCTCACCCATCTCGACGTGCGGTTTAAATAAATCGTACGCACCCTATCGCAACCCCGTTTCTGCGGAGGGGCGCCGCGACCCCATCCACTGTCCGCTTGAGGGCGGCTCTGCGCCGCAGTTCCCTCTCCTGAGGGAAAGAGAACTGGCTAACACGCTTCCGTCACACAGGGGAAGGACGTCGATAGCACCGTCGACCCATCTCCGTCTACGAGCAGCCCAGGCTCTCGCCGCAATTCAAACACTTATAGCACGCCCCATTCCGGACGGAGATATGACCGCACCGGGGACACGGTGGCGCATCTTTTTGGTTTTGGATGCTCGCCGTCAATGCTCGGCCATTGCCCTGGCCGTGACCGTTCCCATTTCCTCCGTGACTCCCATTGCCGACCCGAGCAGGGGGCAACGCGGCTTTCACAAGAATCTCCGTGCCGCCCTCATCCGCCAACGCCAAATCAGAGACCGGCCGATTTATTTTTTTTTTCAGTTCTTCGAGCAATCCCGGCATGGGGAGTTCGGATTGAGCACTGCCCGGCGCTGTGCTCTGGCGATATCCCTCCAAAAATTGACATCCCATCCAACGGAAGACGTAGTCAATAATCGACGACGCCTGGCGAATATCCGGATTCTTAGTAAATCCGCTGGGCTCGAAACGCTGATGCGCAAATTTTGAAACCAAGGATTGAAGCGGCACTCCGTACTGAAGGGCCATTGATGTCAAGGCACCGATGGTATCCATCAAGCCACCAATCGTGCTGCCCTCTTTCGCCATGGTGACAAAAAGTTCGCCCGGGGTGCCGTCCTCAAACAATCCCACGGTGAGGTAACCTTCGTGCCCTGCAATATCGAATTTGTGATTCACCGCCATCCGAGTTTCCGGAAGACGTTTCCGCAGTGGCTGAGAGGCCTGTTCCTTCAGAGTGACTACCTCCGCTTGAAGTGCGACTAATTGAGCTTCCAGCGACTTGGATTGTTCGGCCGCCGGGGCTCCTCGATCAGCCCCTTCATTAGTCTTTTTCGTATTAAGTGGTTGTGATCGTTTTGATCCATCTCGATATACCGCCACGCATTTGAGTCCCATCCGCCAAGCATCCAAATAGGCACTGCGGATGTCCCCCACCGTCGCTTCGTTGGGCATATTCACCGTTTTGGAGATTGCCCCAGAAATAAACGGCTGCGCCGCCCCCATCATACTGAGATGAGCCTTGTAATGAATACTCCGTTCGCCTTTGAACGGTTTGAAGGCGCAATCAAACACAGCTAAATGGCCCGGCTTCAAACCACTCGCCATCACGGCCCCATCGGAGCCTTTGACATCCTCAATGGTATCATGGGCTTCAATATGTTTTTCAATCGCCGTCACCTGCGCGGAAGAATAACCCAACCGTCGAAGGGCCTCTGGAACGGTCCGGTTCACAATCTTTAACATCCCGCCACCCGCGAGAAGTTTGTACTTTACCAATGCGATGTCGGGTTCGATTCCGGTCGTGTCACAATCCATCAGGAAGGCAATGGTGCCCGTCGGGGCGAGCACCGTGACCTGGGCATTGCGATAGCCCACTTCACGCCCCCGAGCGATGGCCCGATCCCAAGCGCAACGCGCTTCATCTTTCAAATAGGCAAATTCTCGGCTGGGCTGAATGTGCTCCACCGCGTCCCGGTGTTGCTGCACCACTCGCAGGGTGCTGGCCACGTTGTCTTTGGCGGCGGGTTTGGCCACGCCAGCGCAATAGGAATGATGATACCCCGGAAACGCTCCCAAAATCGCGGACATTTCGGCAGATTGCTCGTAGGCGGCACCGGTCATGATCGCGGTGAGTGCCCCGGCGAGGGCTCGGCCTTCGGCTGAATCATAAGCCAAACCATAGCTCATGATGAGCGACCCGAGGTTGGCATAACCCAAACCTAAAGTCCTAAAAATATGGGAATTTTCCGCAATTTGCGAAGTAGGATAGCTCGCGTTATCCACCAAAATCTCCTGCGCCGTGATATAAATCCGGACCGCGGCTTGGAAACGTTCAATATCAAAACCGCCATCCTCTCGCTTGAACTTCATGAGGTTCAAGGAGGCCAAATTGCAGGCCGTATTATTGAGGAACACATACTCGGAACATGGGTTCGTCGAGTGAATCGGTTCCGTCCCGGAACAGGTGTGCCATTTCTGGATCGCACCATCGTATTGCATGCCGGGATCGCCACAGATCCAGGTCCCTTCAGCAATCAAATCCAGCAACCGCGAGGCGTCCTTCTTTTCTAATGGTAGACCGGAAACAGTCGCACGCGTCCACCACTCCTTGCCGTCCACGGCCGCCTGCATGAATTCGTCCGAGACGCGGACCGACAGGTTTTCGTTTTGGTACATGACCGAGCCGTAGGCTTCGCCATTGAAGGATCCGTCGTAACCTTGTTCGATGAGCGCCCAAGCTTTCCGTTCTTCCTTTTGCTTCGCCGTAATGAACTCCTCCACATCACCGTGGGTATCCCGAATGGTATTCATCTTGGCCGCCCGACGCGTCTTGCCGCCCGACTTCACGACGTTCGCCACTTGGTCATAGACCTTGAGGAAGCTCATCGGACCCGACGGCCGACCGCCGCCGGAAAGTTTTTCTTTGCTGGACCGGATCGGGGTGAGATCGGTGCCCGTGCCCGAGCCGTACTTGAACAACATCGCCTCGGAATAGGCCAACTCCATGATGTTCTCCATGTTGTCCTGGACCGACTGAATGAAACAAGCGCTGCCCTGAGGATACTCATACTGGGTCGGAGCCCGCTCGGTCTTGCCGATCTTGCGATTGAAGAACCAGTTGCCGCGATCACTGTGCTTACCCACCCCATACTGCTGGTAAAGCCCGACGTTGAACCAAACGGGGGAGTTAAATGCACCGAACTGGTTCACGGACAGCCAGGTCAATTCGTCGTAGAAAACTTCGCCGTCTTCCTTCGTGAAATAGCCGTCGGCGACACCCCAATCGGCAATGGTCCGAGTCACTCGATGGACGAGCTGACGAACGGAGTATTCCCGCTCGGCTTTTGAGGGGTCCCCGTAGAAATACTTCGAGCAAACGACCTTGGTCGCAAGCTGCGACCAACTCTTCGGTACCTCGACCCCTTCTTGTTTGAAGATGGTCTTGCCGGAATCGTCGGTGATTTCGGCCGTGCGCGTTTCCCACTCGATCTGGTCGAAGGGTTTGACTTTGGAATCGCTGAAGACTCGGGAAATAACCAGTCGTCGGCGGGCCGCGGACTTGGATGCAGATTGAGTCGTGGACTTGGATGACTTGACGCCGGCGCCCGGCTTGGTAGCTCGGGTGGTAGTCGGCGCGGGGGTGGGTGTCGTGCGGCGGGCGGTCCCGGCACGAGCGGGGGCGAGTGGATCGCGGACATCGATCATGGGATGAGTTCGGTTGGAGCTGTCGGACCGCGGGGTGGCGTTTTTCGGCGGCATAAACAACTAGGTTTTGAACAGACAGACAGACGGACTTACGAACAAGAAACAGGCAGACTACGGGTACTTTCATCGGCTTCCCTTGAACTTCGGCCACAGCCCCCTCAGGCGGGTCGAATTTCACGGTAAAATCACCAAGTACAGCAAGAAGATCGAGGGTCGAGATCGATCTTCATTCGCTATCCCTTGGGGACAAGGCCAGACGCTAACACTATGGGTTGTGGTGCCAAGCTCATTTTCAACTTTTTCGAGCAGAGCCCTTCGCACACGATAAACTGGGCCTAATTGAGAAGATTTTACCCCTCGCAACCGTCCTGTTCCGACCAAAACGGTCATCAAAAAGTAAGAAAAAAGTCACCGCCTTGTCAGATTTCGACTCAAACGAATTCCGCAGCGACGTCTTGAATCATTTCGGGCAGGCCTCGTGCCGGTGTAAAACCCGTCAAACGACGGAGCTTACTGACGTCCGGGCGGCGACGGCGCATATCTTCAAACCCCGGCGCATACGCGGCCTCGTAAGCCACCCGTTCAACGGTTGAAATAGAGCCCAACAGACAGATCACCGCCGCCGCTAAATCAAGCACAGTGATCTCACACTCGCCGCCCACATTCACGACCTCACCCCGCGCCGCCGAACAGTGTTGCAGGTGAACCAACGCCGTCACCGTGTCGAATACGTGACAAAAACAGCGAGTTTGTTGGCCATCACCGTACACTCTCAAGGGCCGACCCGCCTTCGCCGCCTCAACGAACCGAGGCAAAACCATACCGAACCTCCCGGTTTGCCGCGGCCCCACGGTGTTAAACAACCGAACAATCGTGACCGGCAACCCGCGTTCCCGCCAGTAGGCCAGGGCCAGAAACTCGTCCATGAGCTTCGAACACGCATAGCTCCATCTTCCGAGCGTCGGCGGGCCAATTAATAAATCGTCGTCTTCCCGAAACGTCGGTTTGGCGCTCTTGCCATACACCTCGGAGGTGGACGCAAACAGGACGGGTACTCGGTGCTGGGCCGCCGCGGCCAAAATGACTTCAGACTCATGGAGATTCGTTTCGATAGTGCGGAGGGGTGATTGCACAACGAGTTCAACACCCACCGCCGCGGCCAAATGGAAAATATAGCTGGCGGCCGACACCAACCCCGGCAGTTCGGCGCAAGCGGACACCTTGCTCTGGACGCAACGGAATCGAGGATTTTGAGCTACCGCCGCCAGATTTACGGGGTTACCGGTCGAAAAATCGTCGATCACCACCACGCGTTCGCCGTCGGCGAGCAAACGTTCTACGAGATGCGAACCAATAAATCCGGCCCCGCCGGTGATGAGCACATGTTTCACAGAAAGAGTAGAGTCAGTATGGCAGCCCGACCTCGACTTGCCGCGAAAGAAGTTAATGAGACGAATCATTCTTCGTTTACTCGCGCCCAACCTTTTCTAAACTGTAGCTCTTATGGCACTCCGACTGGGGGATATCGCCCCTGATTTTACGGCACTGACCACCGAAGGAACGATCACATTTCACCCGTGGTTGGGCGATTCCTGGGGCATCCTGTTCTCGCACCCCGCCGATTACACGCCCGTTTGCACCACCGAATTGGGCATGTTGGCGAAGCTGAAAGCAGAGTTCACAAAACGAAACGTGAAAGTGACGGCCATCAGTGTGGACCCGATTGACTCGCACCACGGCTGGGTCAAGGACATCAACGAAACCCAACACACTTCCGTGAATTTTCCGATCATTGCCGATCCCGACCGCCAGGTGGCGGCCTTGTACGACATGATTCATCCGAATGCTGATGACAAGGCGACGGTACGATCCGTGTTCATCATTGGACCGGACAAAAAGATCAAGTTGAGCCTCACTTATCCGGCGTCGACGGGACGGAATTTCGCGGAACTATTGCGGGTCATTGATTCCCTGCAACTCACCGCCAAATACCGAGTCGCAACGCCCGCGGACTGGAAGGATGGCGAGGATTGCATCATCACGCCCGCGGTGAAGGACGAAGAAGCGGCGACTTTATTTCCGAAAGGTATGCGCAAGGTGAAGCCGTATTTGCGCTACACGCCGCAGCCAAACCGTTGACCGGTTCTGAGCAGCGACGTTCGTATCGAACTGCCGATCCGTGATGACGCTGCCGATAGGTTTCGCCCGGCCGTGGCCTCAGACCCAAATGAGACTAAAACACATCGTCTTGAAGCATCACCAAGAAACCCACGAGAATCGCTGATGCCAAATCTTTTGACGAGATCAACCGCTGCGCTGCGCGCTCACCGATCTCGGCGTACGATTTAAACAAATCGTACGCACCATTTCGTGACGGCGTTGCTGCGGAGGGTCGCCGCGACAAATCCGCGGTCCGCTCAAAGGCGGCCCTGCCGCCTCTGCCAGACGGACCGCGGTTGTGTCCCGTGCTTTTGACGGGATCAACCGCTGCGCGCTCACCTATCTCGGCGTGTGGTTTAAATAAATCGTACGCACCATTTCGTGACGGCGTTGCTGCGGAGGGTCGCCGCGACACCTCCGCGGTCCGCCGCCGCAGTTCCCTCTCCCCCGAGAAGCGGGGGGTGGTCCGTGCTGCTTACTGCGGCTTTTCAATACTGAGCAGCTCCACATCAAACAGCAACGTGCTATTCGGCCCGATATGCTCCCCGGCAGATTGATCTCCGTAGGCCAGTTTTGCCGGCAATGCCAATTGCCATTTGTCTCCTTCTTTCATCATTTGCAAGGCCTCAACCCAGCCCGGAATTACACCGGTCACAGGAAAAGTAACCGGTTCATTTCGTTCAATCGACGAATCGAAAACGGTGCCGTCGATGAGGGTGCCATGGTAGTGGACTTTCACCGTGTCGCTGTCCTTGGGGGTCTTGCCGGTGCCCGCCTTCAAGATCTTATACTGCAATCCCGTTTTGGTGGTTTTGACGCCGTCTTTCTTCGCGTTGGCTGCAAGATAAACTTCGCCTTTTTTGAGATTCTCTCCTCCTTCGGCTTGTTGTTTCTCAGCCGTTTTCTTCTTTAAAATCTCTTGATAGTCCGTCAGCGTCTTTTTGAGTTCCTCGGCCGTTAGGGCCAGTTTGTGATCTTTGAGGATATCATCAATGGCGGCCGCGACGATTTTGGGGTCCAGCTCCGCGCCTTGACTCTTGAAGCTCTTTCCGATCTGTGTGCCGATCGCGTAACTCGCTCGACTGTTCAAATCCTTGAGTTCAAGTGGATCGGCTGCTCGGACGGATAGCGTGGCGGCAGCAAGCAATGCGACGCTCGTGGCGGTGGCCGCGGCAGTAGCGACGGCAGACAATTTTGCGGTCATGTAGTAGTGGCGGAATAGACATCATCCCACCAAGCGTAACCTCCGAGAAACCCTGGACGCGGTCAACGGTGAAACCGCCCACTTCGCAAGAAGTAGTTGCACCGGGCGTTTCTCCGTTTCAAGGCGAAATAACCTGAGCGCCCCGAGAACTCGCCGGGCCTTCCCGCCTTACGGCCCGACAGACGGCCCCCAACGAGAATTCTAATTGTTCCGTTTGCCCCAACGCCTCAGCGAAATAACCGTGCCCGCGCAAAGTTTCAGCAAAATCGGCGGCAAATCCGTGCAGTGTGTACACGCGCTCGGGTGCGACCTGTCGGACCAATTCGAGCAGGTCCGGAAAGTCGGCATGGTCACTGAGTGGAAACGCCGCATCCGCCCGATACCGATATCGGCAGCCAGAATCGACCGCCCACCCCGTCAGCACGGCGATACGGGCTCGGGGCAATATTTCCCTCAAACGCGATGCGCCGAGACCCGGCGGAGCCAGAACCACATGCCCCGCCGCCCGCTCAGGATTCCACTCGGTGTGGGGTGGAAACGTTTGACCCATTTCCTCATAGACCTGCGTCAGCTTCGCCACCGGCGCATCCAACATCAACGGAAGCCCGGTCCCTCGAAACCCAGCCAAGATCTCCTGGGCTTTCCCGAGGGAGTAGCCGAGTAAAACCGGAATTTCGCCCCGATCCAAGGCCTCCCGGCAAAATTGAACCACCCCAGCCATTACTTCCGCCACCGGCGGAAAAACGTACTTAGGGCGTCCAAAGGTGGTCTCCATGATCAACACTCGGGCCGGGACCGGTTGGCACGCTTCCGCCGTTAATCCGGGGCGAAGCTTGAAATCACCGGTGTACAACACGGAACCTCCGTCCGCTTCCAGAAGCGACATCGCTGATCCGAAAATATGTCCGGCCGGTAAAAGGGTGAGGTGAACTGGGCGGAGCACCCCGAACTCACCGGTCCGCAAATCCACCCGCTGCCCAAATGGAAGCACATGTTCAATGCGAGCGCCCTTGACCCTAGCTCGCATGAGTTTTTGCGTGGGCGGACTCACAAAAACCTCCGCATGAGCCGCCGTATGATCCGAGTGCGCGTGGCTGACGAAGACCGCTTCTCCCGTTTTTCGAGCCCGATGGGCATCGAGCCAAAGGAGCAACTCCGGAAAGTGCAAGGCCTGGTCGACGAACTGAAAATCGAGGGACGACATCCAGATTGGAATAGCAGGCTCAGCCCGCTCCCCGACCCAAAGCGAACTCGCTGACCCGTGCCGGCGGTACATTCAACCAGACTACCTTCGAGCCAATTTCCTTGAGCCCACCGAAACCGCGATTCCGACGCAACGAATAACTGAACTGCACCAAGGTGGCTTGGGGATGCAACCACTCCGCCAATTGCTCCAATAACCGATCCCGCGCATCTGCTGGAAAATTGAGCAGCGGCAAACTGGAAACCACCGCTCCAATTTGCCCGCGCCATTCGGGAACGTTCCGCGCCAGAATTTCGCCCGCCAGAAACGCGTCTCCACCGATAAAGCGAACTCCCGGGAACCGAAGTCTCAAGTCCGGCAACAATTCCTCGCTCCGTTCGATCGCAAGCAGTTTGGTCACCGGAACGCCCGCTTGCAAAATCGCAGCCGTCACCGCCCCGGTACCCGGTCCCAACTCTAACACCGGGAGTCCGCCCGCTTTGACCGCCGCCTTTGCCATCGCCCGGCTGAGCACGCGAGAGCTGGGCAATACCGCCCCGATTTGGCGTGGCTGGGCCAGCGCCAAGCGCAGAAACTTCAGACTGTTTCGCAGCGGTTTACTTTGATGCATGGAACAAAGACTCCCAAGACCTACCGTTCGTTTCAGTTGCGTCGAACGACCCCTGGGATTCCAAACGGCGCGTCCCAAAACTAGAAGGCAACCCGGGAGCGAAGCGAGACCAATTTCAACCTCGAAATTCCAAAGCTTGCGGACCCCCGGATTCGTTTCATAGAATGTGGTCCGTTGTGAAGCCCGTGTTCACCTTCCTTGAAGTCCGAAGTGCCGCTCTGAGCCCGATGCTCGGAGCGGGTTCCATTCTGATTTCGATGATTAGCCGCTCCGGGCAGCGTTGAACGAGTTTTCTCACCACTGAAAACCCCGTTCCGCGTTGTCGGAACGGGGTTTTCGTTTTCTAAACATCGAATCATACCCTCCCCTCGAAGTTCACTCCATGAAACCGGATAAAAAACCGACCTTGGTCGAAATCTACGATACCACCCTCCGCGACGGATCGCAGGGTGAAGGCATTAATTTTTCCTTGGCCGACAAGCTCCGAATTGCCGAACGCTTGGATCAATTTGGGGTTCATTATCTGGAAGGCGGCTGGCCGGGCTCAAATCCGAAAGATCTCGAGTTCTTTGCTCAAGCTCGCCGCCGCAAATGGCACCATGCCCGCTTGGCCGCATTCGGTTTCACCCGCCGCAAAGGAGTCGCCGTAGAACAGGATGAACAGATCCGGATGCTCCTCGACGCCGATACACCGGTGATCACGATCGTCGGCAAAACCTGGTTGCTCCACGTCACTGAAGTGCTCCGCGCTCAACCCGACGAAAATCTCGCCATGATCAGTGAAACCATCCGTTTCCTCAAAGATCAAGGGAAGATGGTGATCTACGACGCTGAACATAGCTTTGATGGCTATGCGGATGAGCCTGACTACGCCCTCGCCACCTGGCAGGCAGCCGAAAAAGCCGGGGCTGATGTGATCTGCCTTTGCGACACCAACGGCGGACGTCTTCCCACTGAAATCGGGAGGATCACGGCGTTCGCCAAAAGCAAACTCACCACTCGACTCGGCATCCACACGCACAACGACGCAGGATTTGCCGTCGCGAACGCAATCGCCGCACTCGAAGTCGGCGCCCACCACATCCAAGGCACGATCAATGGATACGGCGAACGCACCGGAAACTGCGATCTTATCAGCATTATCCCCACGGTGTCCCTCAAACTCGGCTACCGCAGTGTCCCTGCGAAATCATTGCCTAAACTCAAAGAACTTTCGGAATTCGTCGATGAAGTCGCCAACCTGCGCCATGACGTCCGGCGTCCTTGGGTCGGTCAAACCGCCTTTGCTCACAAAGGCGGCATCCACGTCCACGCCATTGAACGGGTGGCCCGCAGTTACGAGCACATTGATCCCGCGGCCGTCGGCAACCACCGACGCGTCCTCGTAAGCGACATGTCCGGTCGCACCAACATCCTGGTTAAAACCAAAGAACTCGGCTTTGATCTCAAACCAGATCAACCTGAAGTGCGAACAATCACCGCCAAGATCAAGGAACGGGAAAATGCCGGATACGAATTTGAAGCCGCTGAAGCCAGCCTCAGTCTGCTCGTTCGCGAGGCCCTCGGGCGGCGTAATCGCTTGCCCTTCAACTTCGAAGGGTACCACGTTTCGGTGCGCGGAATCGGGAATGTTTCGACGTGCGAAGCCACCGTCAAAGTGCGGGTCGGAGAAACGATCCACCACACCGTGGCGGAAGGGCATGGGCCGGTCGATGCCCTGGACGGTGCCTTGCGCGCCGCCTTGGGAAAAGCGTTTCCGAAACTGCGCAAAGTACAGCTGACCGACTATAAGGTCCGCATCATCGACGGCGCTGCCGGTACCGGAGCCAAAACCCGGGTGCTCATCACGAGCACGGATGGCCATCGAGAATGGGGCACCGTAGGGGTGAGCGAAAACATCATCACCGCCAGCGTCGAAGCCCTGGTGGATTCGATGGAGTACGCATTGCTGAGCCACGAAGTCTGAACCACCCCTCCTGATCTCGGCATGCTTCTTTTTCGCGAAAAAATCCCGGCGGATTGGTTGCCCAAAGTCAAAGCCAACCTGGGCGCCGTCCTCGTCGATCACGCCCATCTTGAGCGTAAAGCGGCTACCACCGCCATTACCCTCGAGAAATACAAACAACTATTTCCTCGAGTGCTTGAGCTGAATGCCATCGCCCTGGAAGAACTCCAGCACTTCGAACGGGTCCTGAAACTCCTCGCCAAACGGGACATCCCGTTTGGTCAACCCTTCAAGAGCCCGTGGATCAGCGGGATGATGAGTACCCTGCGCACCGGCACGGCCACGCAAGTAATTGATCATCTCCTGGTGTGCTCGCTTATTGAAGGGCGCAGTTGCGAAAAATTCCAAATCTTGGCCCAAGAATTACGCGACGTCGATCCGGAATTGGCGGATTTCTACGGCGGATTGGTCGAATCCGAAGGGAACCATTATGCGACCTATCTCCTCATGGCCCGGCACATTGACGAAGCGGAAACAGACCGCCGCCTCGATTGGTATCTGGATCGGGACGCCGAACTGATGCGCATCCATAATCCCCTGCCCATGCTGCATTGAGAATGGAAAAACTCTCAAGTCCCCGTTGGAAGCGCCGATGCCCAGGGCAGCATGAACGTCAGCGGCTCCACCTCCCTCTTGGACAGCATTCTGAACGCACAGACCACCCAAGCCGAAGCCGGGGTGTCCGTGCTGAAGAAGGCCCAAGACGTCGAAACCCGAACTGGGCAGGCAATGGTCGATATGCTCGATCAAATTGGACCGACGGCGACCCAGTCAAGTCTCAGTGCCCATGCTCAAGGCTTTAGTGCGTACGCTTGAACCTCACGGCAAGGAGATCGTACAGGTCTTGGCGGGACTTCCACTCGTTGACTGTTCGTCGATCCAGTGGTGGGATCCACCGTCTCAACCCGTTTCTCAATCGTTAACTCAACCACCCCCGTCGGAGCATGGGTCAAGGCGAACGTATTCGTCGTAATCCGAAACGAAGGCGCTCCACCCGAAAGCCGAATTTCATCCGCAGGCTTAAGACCAATCGTCGTTCCCGTAATCGTACCACTTAGAATCCCCGTCGAAACCCCCAACACGCCTCGATAATAGTCATAATCGGACTTTTCAGGCCGGATCCGGTAGTCAATTCCGTAACTCAGATTGACCCACGGTTTGTCCAACGACTCCTTGCCCTGCAAATAGAACGCAAAAGGATTGCTGAGATGAAACGATTTACTCGAAGTGGAATATCCCAAATCTAGCTTCCAGAGATCTCGGCTCACCGAACCCGGAATCACCAATGAATAGGGGGAGGGGGAGGAACAATCGTTGTGCTGATCCACGGTCGTAACCACCAACCCAGTCATGCCAATAGGCCAAGTCCCAAAAGCGGGTCCGACACCGGTTCCATCCGTGGTGACAAAATTATCCCCCACATAAGTATCCATCGTCCACGGTCGATTCGCACCCGTATCCGACCTCGGCAGATAAAACCGCCCGTAACAATAGCAGTTGATCATGCTGTTAGGTTCGGCGGTCAGGTTCAAGGCAAACGACAGCCATTGTGGGTTCAAGACGGAAACCATCGTCAAACTCGTGGAGGGGCGAATGACCGAACGGTTGGCGCCCGGCTCAAACCGAATCAATGGCGCCTCGCCGCAACCGTAAAAGGTACCGCCCAAGACCAGGTTGCCGTTCCCGGCCAGCCCAGAAATCCCGGGAGAATTTCGCATGGCAATCGTATTAAAACCCACCAACGGATTTGCTGAACCAATCCGATTATCGTCGCCGAACGTGAGCCTCACCGCGTTGCCTCGGAAGTGCATTCGTGCCCGTCACATCCAATCCAATCCAATTCCCTTGCAACCGATTTCCAATGGCTTGGATTCCCGTTACAATGATTCCAATATTGTTTCCAGAAATGAGATTGCGGCCAGTGCTCTCGGCGCCGCCAGCGCCCCCGATTTGATTATTGGGCGAGTTGTCGATTCGGATTCCGGAGCCGTCGCCCGGCGTCGTCGACAGGGCCGTGCCCGCGGCCGATGTCCCAATAAAACAACCTGTGATCGTATTCCCACCCGGGCCTTTTATTTGGATCGCAACCCCATTCCCATCCGTTGGCTAATCGTTAGCCCACGGACCGCACAACCGGACGCTGCGATTGAAATGGCGGCCGGATTGAATCCATCGACATCCGCCCGCAATTCTACCAGGGGAAGTCCGCCATAACCTGGCTGGGTAGTCCCATCCAAAGAAACGGCTTCAGTGATCACCGGCAGGCCGCCCGTGACAATGGAATGCACGCCCGCGCCGGGGAGGTTGAAGGCGATGACGTCACTCCCTGGGTGGGCGCAGGGCTGTTTCAAGAAAAGCTATATCTCTGAATGGTTCAGAAGAATGAGGAATTGAGCGGCCTGCCAGAGTCAAGCGTGAAGTTGATTCGGTTGCTTTCTCCGCCTGCGGCTCGGGTTGGAGGGGCGTGAGTTGCACCCGGAGTAATCGCCCGGGAAAAACAGGACCGTCGGAGTCTGCCGGGTGACAGTCTGCAGATTTTCGAGGACGTTGTGCGACCGCAGGAACGGGAAGACCAACCCAACGCCGTCCAGCAGGAGCGCGCGACATTGGGCGGCGGCGAGCTTGGCGGCGACGAGCGGAACAATCTGCTCCTTCACGTCCGACACGTTTCGCAGAGTTGTCAGAAACTGATCCTTGGCGATCTGCGACTCACGTTGCAGGAGTCGGTCCCAGATGCCACGCGACCGAAGCAGTTCAACCACCAAGTCGTAAATATTCAACCACAGGACCGGTATGCCGTGGTTTGTGAGTCGTTTGGCCAACTGGGGCACGAGGGTGTCCATCTGGGTTTGAAGTGACGGATGGTAGGCCGAAATAAAATACGGCAGCTCGTTGCCCAGGCCCCGTCCGTCCAGAAAGCGGTCGCTGCGGATCACCTCAAAAAGTGCCCCGAACATGTGGTCAAGATTCTCGTCCGCGCGGCTTTGCATCGTCAGTGAGATTGCTTGCGGACATTGGCCTCCGAAAGAAGCAGAAACCGGAGTCGTTTGGAGTTGGATTTGGTAATGAGGCGGGTCAGAGATCGGCTGGGAGCCGGGTATTGAATCCTTTTGCTGGCCGTGGAATTAAGCAGGCCCGCCTCGGCCAGCATCCGGATGAGAACTTGCCGCACCTTAGCGAGGCTCTTATCGGTCAATCGCTCGACCTCCGCGGAGTCGGCCGCCTTGCGGTCGATAAAACGCGCGAAATCGGCAGGGTAGAGCTGTGGGTCCAGGGCGAGCGCCTTGGGCCACAACACCTCCTCAACGAATTCCCGGATGAAGCGGAATCGTTGGCAAATCGCCACGAAGAGCAACAGCCGTTGGTCGCGTGAATCGGCCTGGCAAAAGAAGTCCAATTCCCCGGCCGAGAATTTCTGAAGCCGATAGCGGATCTCCCGAAGCAGCCGGGTCCGGCTGTCGGCCTTACGCTGGCGCAGGACGTTCTCTTCTGCCGAACGATGAGCGATCTCCTTCCAATCGTTGTGGAGGCGCAACAGCCTCGCGACCGCCACCGATTCAGGCAGATAGAGCGCTCCGGAAATGAAGGAGAAGGAATAGGGGGCTATTTCTATCGGCGCAGGGGGCGGGAGGCGACGCAAGCGACGGAACGAAAGGCCGGACGGTCTCCGTTTTCGGTGCAAGTCATTCCACTCATGGAGGCGCTAAAGAGGGCGATCATTGCCAACTGGGACGGACATCGGTGAGGTTATATAGCGTTTCGATTAGGCCTGCGATTCCATCCAGTCTTACCGAGCGTGCTGCCCCAGGCCTTCGTAAAAGCGGCGTTGATCGAAAAGTTCACTGCGAGCGGAACCTTTGGAATGTTCCGCTGGATCTCGGGACGCAACAGAGCGGCGTGCGTGTCTATTTGGCGTCGGATTGCCTGCTCCTGCGAATCCCTCAGCGCCGGAAACCGCTCGCGAAGGTCCCGGTCGATCCACAAACCTACCGGAATCGAGCGAATCATCGACCTCAGGGAGGTCCGTAAGAAGTCAGGGAAGGCGGCCTGGCGGTCCTGCGGAAGCGACGCGCTCGCGGGATGGGTTTGAGCCCACGCCAGCGATTGAGCACGAGCGACGGGCGTGTCGGTGAGGCCGTACCGTTCCTCGACTGGCAGGGCGTACAGCCGGAGGACGAACGAGCACTGGAATACGATCAGGTAGTCCACCATTTCAATGGCCTTCGGATGATAGCTAACTCGATGGAGCGGAACACCACCTCGGGCGAAGTGAACGCGACCCAAGAGTGGCGACTGAAGCTAATCGTCGGACTCCACTCGTATCGGGAGACCCGTCGCGGATTCGACTTCTTTCAGAAACGATTGACTGATAGCGCCCAATGCCATCGGATAACATGAGATTACGATGACAAACGATGCTTGGCCAGCCTTGAGCCAGAAGGATGGATAAAAATCGTCGAAGCTCCGCAAACTGCCGCGATGTGAGTGACCACAAGTTGATCCTGTACGAGTTCAGCCGAGACAACATTGAGCAAGGCGATTTCTCCGCGTTTCTGGCCCAGTTCGGTGACGACGATTTGCCCCGCGGGGCGGATTTGACGCACATGTTGGGTGGAATGGCGTTTATGGTGGAGGGCTACGACGCCGATCCCCGGGAGATTTACGCCATCCCGGTTGTGCGCCGGTTCTCCACCGCCTTTCACCGGGCGTGGCCGTACTGGCTTTACTTCTGTGATCTGAATCAGGACAGCCTGAAAACGATGGTGATGTGCTGCCTCCCCAGCCTGACCTCCATGGCGCGTGACAACCGGAAACTGGTGGGTGTCGGATTGGATCCCCGGGAACTGCACCGCTTCGTCGCCGACGACTTTCGGCCGATGAACGAAATGTGTGAACGGGCCGGCCTGTCAGAACGGGCGATCTACGACGGGACCCAGGCGGTCATGGAATTTTTCGGGTTTCCATTTGAGGCACCGCCACCGAAGTGAATTGGTAATACGCGGGATGGGCCAGTGGTCGACGCGCGACAGAAAGCGCCCGCACATGGTGGGGAGTGTCGAAACCACCGAGGATGGAGGCGCTGCCGGAATCGAACCCGGAAGATATCGACTTCCGGGCGGCTTTCCGGTTATTCGCTCCATCGCGGAGGTTCAAACCAACGGAGTTTTTGATCGAATGAAGTATTGAATGGCGGATCAGCTTCGTTCGGGCGATTCTTCGGCCATTGGCAGTTCGTCCATTACCTCGCGAAGGAGAGTGTTGGCTCGATTAATCTGCGTCATCGGTGCGCCCGGAAGCGTCGAATTGAGGAGATCGCTTGCAGCGTCTACGGCGTTGACCAGGCGGCGTTGTTCTGGAGCCCGCAGCCGGACCGTTTCCCAGCGGTCCATTTCACCAGAATGCGTCAGCGTCCGGCGAAGCGCGTCGTCGGATACAGAACCCTCCATCCAGCCGGTGAAGACTTCGGTGACCGCAGCATTGTGTTGGCTATCGAGCACGTCTTTCATTCGCCAGAGGTTGAGCGGGTGGTGCCCGTTGAAAAGCGACCAAACGAACCGACGCAGCTGTTGACCGCTGTGGGTGTCAGGATTTTCCCTGATACTTGCGGCGATGCAGGCAAGGGCGGTTTCGGCAGCGAGGCGGCGGTTTTCCCGATGGTCGATTTCTGCCTGAGACTGAAACCCGGGAGCAGCGAGGATCACCTGCAACAGCTGCGCGAGGCTTTCCGGCGTTGCCTCCCGGACATCCGCGTGCCACGCCGTCCCACCGTCGGCCGGCATGGCGACAAACCCGCAATAGTCGAGTCGAATCGTCGCCCGGCCATTCGAGAAGTTTCCCGAAGCCGTTTGCTGGTAGCCGCGCGCTTCAAGCAGCTCGGCCGGTAAAGCGAGGGCAGTCGAAGCATGGGTCAAAAATAGCGATTTCATAACTCGCTTTTACCATGACAATTACAGCTAAGAAAGGGGTGCTGAGACTACTCTCCCAGAATCCTGGCACTGCACTGCCACCGCACCCTCACCGTGCAGACTCATCCAACCTCTTTGGCGCGGATCAAACGTCCCGAATGAGCGGCCCACCTTGCCTTGGGCGCGGAACTTTGCCGGAGGCGGACCGAGCTTCAGCCGACGGACAGCGGCGTTGGACAGCCTGTCCCTTTGTGATACCGCACACGCGGAATGGTGCGGTGCATAATTCCGGGAATCGATCGATAATCTGATCTGGAGGAGTTGTGCCTTGAATCATGCTACTGTTCACGGCGCCCGTGATCCGCGTCAGTCGGAATTCCTCGACCTTGCCTCGCTCGCCGGTCCGGCAGCCGCGGCGCCGCGGCGACTCGGGTCGATCACCGAGGTTCCGGACATTCAACCAGGCCCGACGCCGGTTCGCCCGGTGGAACCAGTCGCGCCGTGCATTCAAAGCAGCGCTCTGCGAGGAACAACCAGAGTGGGTCCACAAGGTCAGGTAGTTGGATTGCCTGCATCAATCCCGTTGCTTGCCACAGAACCCGACTGTCTGGACAGGGCTCCTAACACAAATGCCCGAAAGGAGCGGATTCGCGGTTGGTGACGGCCTTCCAAGGGCGTGATCCAGTGGATTCCTTCCATTTCTGCGCTTTTGGTGGGTGGTTCGATACGTGCTTTCATGAGCACTGGAGTTTCAGTCTCCTGGGCAATGCCAATCGGACGACCGGACACCAAAACGGACACCAATGGTGCTGTTTCGAGTAGTCAGCGAGTAGGTTCAAGTTAGCTTGATTCCTCAGAAAATTATGGGTATTTTGAGGGAGTTAGAGGTGCGTAGGCGACCGATTCCGGCCCTCGCGTCCATTCATAACTGCCACATTATCAGTTAGTTGAGGAGGTAGTGTGTCCCTATGGACACCAAAACGGACACCAATTTGTCCGCTCGGTCAGTACTCCAGTACTATCGAGGCGAGCACGCCATGTGCACGCTCACGGTTCGGAAACGGTCAGTTTATTCTGCGTTCTGGCCATGATCGCATGAAGACACGATTCCGACTCATCACCCGCGGTTCCCGGGAACACGCCTTCTATTGCGTGGACACCAGCACGGGAAAACGCAGCAGCCTCGGCGCCGCTGACCGCGACGCGGCCAAGCAGATCGTCCTCGCGAAGAATCAGGCTCTCCGCCAGCCGTCCCTCAATCTTCAAATCGCCAAAGCCTATTTGGCCGGTAGTGATTCGGGCGTGGCCACCCGCACCTGGCAGCAAGCGCTCGTGTCCGTGATGGAGACCAAGAGTGGACCAACCCAGAAACGCTGGGGAACCGCCGCCCGGGATAAAGCCATCCTCCCCTTACTGCCCAAGGTGCTCATCGAAACCCGAGGCGAGGAACGGTTGGCCGTCCTTCACCGCGGAACCGTCAGCACAAACGTACACCTGAGGAAACTGCACAACTTTTGCCTCGCCATGACCTGGCTCCCGTGGCCGCTAGTCCCCAAGCCGCAATGGCCTCCCATTCGGTTCAAAGACAAACGGGCCATCACTACCGACGAACACGCCCGGGTGGTGGCGCGCGAAGGTAACCCCGAACGTCGGGACTTTTACGAGCTGTGCTGGCATCTCGGCGGTTCGCAGACCGACATCGCCGAGTTGAATGCCGAGGACGTTGATTGGGGACAGGGCGTCGTGGGCTATTACCGCAAAAAGACCCAATCCATGTCCCTTTACCTACCTTCCTTGATTGTATTGTACCACAATGCTACCCCTTTTGTCCCACGGAAACCGAAACTCACTGCCGGTTTTGGTCGATTCATCACAAGGTAAGTCGCAGCCAGTCAGGAAAAGCGAACAGACAGAAGGGCGCAGTTATATGTTGCAAGCAACATCCCGCGCAAAAGGGGCTTCAAAGCCGCCCCCTTGACCGGGCTTATTCGAGGGCGTGCCGCCCTTCAAAACCCTGCCCAAGGAGTGCCTCCTTGGAACCGCGTCAGGGACTTTCCGCCCCTGACCACCCCGCATGTTTAGTTGCCTTGTGAATTAGCGCTTTTTGCGGATGGTTTCAACGGTCTCTCGAATCGGACGAGCTTTGCCCATCCCCGCTTAAGCCAGCCGTTCGCCGTATACCGGCGACGGCTTCGTCCCATTCACACTTTGCGTCACGGGAATGGAACTGTGGCAAATCAGGATTCATGGAATCGTCCGATCTCCATCATACCGCTTACTCCTTCGGCTCGAATCTCTTCACATCTTTGAACCGGTCAAAATCCCGATCAAACGATGCCACAGGAACCCCGCGCTCGGCAGCCAAAGCCGCCAACAGTGCATGGGGAAAATCCGCGGATTTTTCCTTGAAGCGACGGAGAGCGTCGCGCATCGCCCCAGGGTCATCACAAACTACCCCAGGATTCTCAAACAGGTCGCGCACCGCCTCAGCTACGTTACCGTGCCGCTGGGCATCACTGGACAGGATGAAGCCGGAAGGCTTTGGGATATAGTGTGAATGCTGCGGTTTGCCATCAGGCGCAGCCGCGCCGGTTGTGAGCGCCTTCCCTTCGCCCTCTAGGTGCGCAATTGCGACCGCGCCCCACGCTTGGTCAAGCTCATCGCGACATACGGCGCGCTCGACATAGACGACGCACAATCCGCCATCACGGTCATGCTGCCGGACGAGGATTAACTCGGCGAAAAATCAAACGCGGCTGAACCGCCGAGGTTCAGCCGCGTTCTCACATATTGGGAAGGCGACCTCCTCCCCAAACCCCGCCCGCCAGAGACTTCACCTCTGGAATCCTGTTATCCTCGCGGTGGGTTTAGGGCTTCTTGAATCGTTTTCACCGGTAGAAACAATTCGAGCTCACTGGACGGAAGGGGAACAAAACCGAATTGCTCGTAGTAATGTTTAGCGTCGTGGTCTTTTGCATCCACGAAAAGGCCAATCCCGCCCGCCGTGTTGAAAATCTCGATAAATTTCCCCATCGCCGCAATCAGCAAAATCTTCCCGATGCCTTGCCGTTGATGCGTTTTGCTAACCGCCAATCGCCCGAGCCTGACTGCCGACACATCGCGCGGCAGTTTTTTCGCTTCCTGCGGCGTGAGCGATTCCGATTTTATCTGGCAGATGTTGAGGGAGAAAAAGCCAAGAATGGGTTTCGGCGCAGTTGAATCCTCATCCACCAGGACAAATGTCCGCGAGATACCACGTTCCGCGTGTTGTCGTGCCGTTTGCTTAAGGAAGACATTGAGAGGCTCACTACCGCAATCAAACCCGTCCCGGTCGTGAAACTTCAACAGCAGTTCGATTTTACGCACGCACCGTGCCTTTGAATTCTTTTACTGCGTCTTTGAGCCGCTTGTTGGGTTTGGGCGGAGTGTCCAGCAAGGAGAGAATCTTTTGCGCGTCTTTTTGCGACAAACGAATCACCGATTCGCGTTCAATCACGCGCTGCGCTTCCACATAGGCGCATTGCACGACGAACTGATTGACCGTCGCGCCCAATAGCTCCGCCGCCTGTTCCAGCGTGTCTCGCACGCTGTCCGAAACGCGAGCTGTAATTCTCTTGCGAGGCTCATCCATTAGCTGTTCCATACCACTATGGTGCCACTTTGGCACCGACTTGTCAATGGGGTTTCTGGTCTCCACTGTCAGTGAAACGAGGGACAGACTGCGATCACTCCGCGCGCGTAGGCGGCATGTACCGCGCGCGAGTTGTGCCCCAACGCATTTTGTGCCCACCGTTCGGGATAGCCGGTGGCTTTCGCCCGTTCGGCCCACGCGTAGCGGTAACTGTGAAGGCTCACTCCGGTCAGGTTGAGTAGCCGGCAGCGGCGCCGAAATTCCGCCGCCCGAGCCGAATCGGAAGTCTGGGTGATGTGAGGGAAAAGTGACCCGTTGGTCGGCAATAGTCGTAACACCGCTTCCAGACGCGGCCCAATTTGGATACAGGCCCACTCAGGGTCGTTGCATCGGGGGAAATGGCGCTGGCATTTTTTTCAAGGTGAACCCGGACGGCAGTGGCTACACGCGGGCGACTGGTCAATGATCTTTCCGTCCAGCCATTCAACCGACGCATCCGCTCCGCAAAGGCTCGTGCCTCAACCCGTTTGAGAAAGAGCGTCGGCAACTGAGTCTGCCCGAGCATGACGGGCAATCCGTGCTCCCAAATGGCGGTGGTCGGCGCTCCATTCTCGCCGGAACTGAATGGACCGATTTCCACTGATTCCGCTTTGCGGGACGGTCGGACGTACCTATTCTAGGCGAGATGAAGCTTGATCTGCGAAAGCGCTGGCTGCTAGCAGCACTGTCCGGAACGTGCGCCCTTACGGGATGTAGCGGAATTGACGCGTCCCACAGCGTGTCGCCCGCAAGTTTCTTCGTGCCCGGGCTGCTCAAGGTCCAACCACCGAAGCCTGTCCCAACCGACCCCGTGGCCCCGAATCGCTCGGAATTCGCCCAGGTATCGCCCGAGTAATTCTCGCAGCCACCACCCGGTCCCGCCCCGTTCTCCACCTCCGTTTTTATCGACCATGCGTTTTCCCCTCGCTCTCACTCTCAAGATTGCCAAACACATTGCCAAACACCGACTTAAGCGCATTCCCAAGTTTGCGATGGTGCTGCAACTGGAACCTTTGCACACCTGCAATCTCACCTGCACCGGTTGCGGGCGAATTCGGGAGTACTCGACCAGTCTGAAAGACATGGTTCCCTTGGAGCAATGCCTCGCCGCCGCGGCCGAATGCGATGCGCCAATGGTCTCGATCTGCGGCGGGGAGCCCCTCATTTATCCCAAGATCGAGGAACTCATTGCTGGCCTGCGCCTCCAAGGTCGGATAATCTACGTCTGCACCAACGCGATCTTCATGCGTAAGAAGATGCGCGACTACCTGGCGGCCCACTACAGCCCGGCACTCGAAGCCAAACTAAAACAGCTCGAAGCCCAACAACTCATTCTTCCTAAGGAAGCCGAAGCGATTCGGAAGGCGGACGACGCGGCCCGCAAAAAAGTGGTCATCGGCCCCAGCAAATGGCATTATTGGAATGTTCACGTCGATGGTCTGGAGTTTACCCATGACTTAATCGTTGAACGCGAAGGGGTTTTCAAAGAGTGCGTCTCCGCGATTAAGATGGCGAAGATTTTGGGCTACCAAGTCGCGACCAATACGACGGTCTACAAAGAGACGAGCCCGGCGGAGTTAGAGGACATGTTCAAATACCTCAGCTCGTTGCAAGTGGATGGTCACACGATCTCTCCGGGGTACGACTACGACGCCGCCAAGAAAGACATGGTCAA
>JAYVTS010000128.1:0-19317 GCA_043788645.1 Verrucomicrobiota bacterium | reverse complement strand
ACCATCGCGTGGATGCCGTCCTTCCTGAACAACTCCGCCCAGCGCGAACTGGGGTTGTTGGTGAAGTTGGACCACGTCCTGACCGGCAGCCGGTTCGACACCTACGCCGCCCGGCTCTCGGCAGTGGAACGGACGCAGGCCAAGGTCATCCTCGAAAACCAGTCCCGCGCCCTGCGGCAGAAGATCAAAGGCTACCTTGACGCGGCCTACGGACGGGCCAGCGACAAATCCTGTCTGGACTCCGCGCATACCCTAGACCCGGACGAACAGATCACGAGTCTTCATCCGAACATCGCCATTCCCAACCCGTCGTCGGCTACCCTCAAGGACGCCGTGCACGAGGTGCTGAGCGAAGCCCTCAAGGGGCAATGCCCGGGGCATCCGGAATTTTCCACGGACGCGCGCATCTCGGGGGCCAGCATCAAGCGTGTGTGGTTGGAGCTGGAGAAGGGTTTGCAGTCACCGGATGGCCGCTCGTTGGTGGACCCGGCCAATCGACGCGACGTGAAGCTGATCGCCGAGCCGTTGAAGCTGGCGACCACGGGCGAAACCCATCTGGTGGTGGACGGACATTGGCGGCAGCACTTCGCGCCGAAAGAAGGCAGCGAGGGTGCCACCACGGTGGGCAAGCTCCGGCGCTGGATCGATGAACCGCAGCCGATGGGCCTGCCGCTCGAACTCCAGAACCTGATCATCCTCTACTTTGCCACGCAGGCGGATCGGTCCCTGACCCTGCACGGCGGTCCCGTGCCGGCCTCGCTCGACACGCTGCGGGACGAAATGGAACTCCGGAGCCAGCCATTGCCAACGGCGGCTCAATGGAAGGAAGCCTGTGCGCGGGCTCAGGGGATCTTCGGACTCACCCCTGGGTCCATCTGCAATGCCTCCAATGTCGCAAGGCTGACCGCCGATCTGAAGAGCAAGGCGACGGAGTTTCAGTCCGGCGCGCAAACGCTGGTGGCAGAACTGGAATCGCGGCTTCAGCAACGCGGGCTCGCCGTCAATTCTTCCGAACGCTTGGCCACCGCCCGCGCCGGACGGGATCTGCTCGAAGCCATTCGCACCGCGACGGCAACCCAGGTCATCCCGGCCTTGGCTGCGGCGCCGTGGAAGCAGCTTCCGCTCGTGCTGGGCACCTCGATTTGCCAAGCCGCGGCGGTGTCCAGCGCTCTGCAACGCACGAAGTGGAACATCATCGATTCCGCAGCCCGGCTAACTGATTACCGGCAAGCGGCCGGTGCGGCCATCGGGTCACGGGTCCAGGAAATCCTGACTAGGAATGAACAGGAAATCGCTTTGCCGGGGACGCTCGCGAAGGTCGAAGACGACGCGGCCAATCTGCTGGCAGACCGTCCGCCCGCGCCACCGGCACCGACTCCGGTGCCAGCGCCGATCTCTGTACCGCCCTCCTCGGCGCCCACCGCAACGGCAACTCCGGGGAGCAGGGTTCCGTTGGTCGCCCCTGAACCAATTCCCGTGCGGGCTGGGACTCCGCCTGTGCCGGCCCTTCCGATATCTGGAGTGGTCTGGCATCGAAGCGACGCTGCGGAGGTGGAACAGCTCTACGCCAACCAGCCTGATCGGTTGGCGCGCAACCGTCGTCTGGTGACCGAACTCAAAGCGCTTTACGGAGCCAGTCAGGTCGCCGGTGACCAACTGCCATCGGGATTGCCGCGGGCACAGGTCGTCGAGGTTCTCGAAGTTCATCACATCCGGCCCCTTTCCAGAGGCGGGGCCGATGAGCGGAGCAACATGATCGTGGTGACGGCCTCGCTCCACGCGCTGATTCACGCCGATCCGAATTGTGGAATCGATCTTGGACAGGGGACCATGGTGCTCTTCGGCGTCCGTCTCATCTTGGAGGTAAAGGCCAACCATAGCGGCCCGAAGTGAATCCGCAGATTTACACAGATTCACACAGATCATATGAAAAAAGGACTGAACCATCTCAATTGCAGTTGTTCAATAATCTGCGCAAATCTGTGTAAATCTGCGGATTATAACCGATCCTCTGCGGATCAACTCGGATGCTAACGCTCAACCAGATTCGCACCCAGGTCAGCGTGATCCGCCAACGATACCCGGAACCGCGAGCCGTGGGATTGCAGGTGCAGGAGCGCTGGCTCGGACCGGCTACCTTCCACCTCGATGGCATTGAGCAGGTCATCGTTCAGACGGATTCCGAACTCGCGATTCGCGAGGCTCTGACGCGGACTCCGCCGGGGCAGTTGGTTCTGCTTACTCGCGTTCCTGACCGATGTTTGGGCGAGGATGTGCTGGCGCGACTGGCGCGTCGGAAGCTCTTTCTCATCAGTTCCCAGGAGATCCTGAAGGAGCTGTTCAAGGCCAAGGACATCGAGCCCCGGCTCGCAGGCGTTCGGTGGATGGCGGAGGCCCTCGCGGAAGCTCGGCCGTCCGAAGGGTATCCTCCGGTGGCGGGTGGGCGGCTCGATAGTGAGACCGCGTGGGAAATGCTGTTACGGCACAGCCTCGGATTTCGTTCCGGTAAACCCGACCTGCTGGACTTGATCAACTGGGCGCGCAATCCCGAGTCGAAATCGAGATTTGAGGCTTTGGCCGCCGATGCGGTCTCGGCGGTCACCGAGTGGCTGAAGCGTCATGCGGGCAATCCTGCCGCCCTGGTGATCGGCGCGATGCGCACAACGCCAGCAGTCAGCATTCCCGCGCTCGCATTGGCCTGTCAGATCGTCTTTTGCACGAACCCGGCCGGAGAGCTGATCGCGGCGGGAGCGCGGTTGGAGCCGCTCTTCGGGGGCGAGCATCCTTCCGCCAAAGACGGCCAATCGCTGGGCGAAATGGGTTTCAAATGGCTCGTGCGCGAACTCGACGAGCCGTCGGCGCAACTGCGGTCTGAACTCGAAGCGTTCGATCAACTGCTACGGCAACTGCGGATCGAATCGTTCGCTCAGCTCAGCGATGCCTCGCAGATGGGGTTGGAACAACGCCTTGGCCGGTTGGGGGAAGCGCTGCTTGCCTTCACTAATGCACCCAAGCCCGACAGCCTCAATGCCGCGGAAGCGGCCTTCGCTAACGTTCGACAACATCTTCTGGCCAACCGCGAGCCGGATCGGATCCAGCGGGCGGAGATGGCCATTCGCCTTTGCCGCTGGCAATTGCGTGGCCCAGCGCCCGTCCCGTCCGACTTCGCCGGGCTTGCCGCCGAATATCATCAGGATGGCGGGTTCGTGGATTGGGCTCGTCGCCATCTCTTCCACGGGGACAGCCACCCCCAATTGACCCGGGCCTATCGCGAGATCCTGGCGCCTGTGGATGCGTCCCGGGAGCAGCAGAATCAGCGATTCGGCGCCGCGTTGGTGGACTGGACGCGGCGGGGCGGAGATAGGCTGTTCACGGTCGAAGATTTGATTCCGCAGGTCGTGGCACCACTGGCGAAGAAGCAACGAGTCCTTTTCCTGGTTCTGGACGGCCTGAGCCTGGCCATACACCAGGAACTCGCGTCGGCGTTTTCCCAGCTAGGGTTTCTGGAAGCAGTTCCCGCAAAACCGGAAAAGCCGCACTTTGCCATCGCCGGACTCCCCACGCTCACCGAGTGGTCCCGCCGGTTGCTGCTGGTAGGGCGGGAGCAGGCGGTGGCGTCCGCCGGAGAAGAAGTCGGCTTCCGCAATCATCCGTCACTCTCCGAACACAATACCGCCGCCACTCAACCGGTGCTGTTCCTGAAGGGCAGTCTTTCCGAACGGGACGGCATCGGTCTGAGCGAGGAGGTTCGACGAACGATCCACGAGAAGCGGCCGGTAGTCGGCGTGGTGGTCAATGCCATCGACGATCACCTCTTGAAGGGCGATCAACTCAACATGGGCTGGAGTATTGAGCGAATTCCGTTGCTTCAACAGCTGCTGGCCGCCGCGACCGCGGCGGATCGGGTGGTGGTCGTGACCAGCGACCATGGGCATGTCATCGAGCACAACACGGAGACCGTCCGTCAGGAAGGCAGCGACCGTTACCGAAGCAACCAAGGGAAACCGGAACCGCGGGAATGCGAGGTCAAGGGCGACCGAGTCGCACCGTTCGCCTCGGGCGGATTCATCGCCCCTTGGAGCGAGCGGATCATCTACACTAGTCGGAAGAACGGATACCACGGAGGAATTGCCCCACAGGAAGTGATCGTGCCTCTCGCCGTGCTCGCTCAGGAAAAGAACCTGCCCGCGGGCTGGGTGGCCGTAGCTCAGCGACTGCCGGAATGGTGGTTTGCGGGTGGAGCCATGACGGAGACCAAGAAACCGACTCCGCCCTCTCCGCCACCCGTCGCCAAGGAAGTCACCGGATTGCCACTCTTCGATCCGAGGCCAGTGGCGCCGACTTCGACGGAGGCCGATTGGATTGGTGCCTTGTTGAAGTCCGAGGTTTTCAAATCGCAGTTGAGCCTCGCCGGACGCGTTACGCCGTCAGCCGAAATCATCCGCAAAACGCTCGAAGCGATCGAGGAACGGGGCGGCTCTTTGCTGCTGGTCGCCCTGTCATCGCGGACCGGGGTTCCGGAGTTCCGGTTGCCCGGTATCCTTTCCAGTTTGCGGCGTATCCTGAATGTGGAGGGGTATCCGGTGCTCTCCATCGACGACAGTTCCGGCACGATTCGTCTCAACCGGGAACTGCTGAAATCCCAATTCGATCTTCCGTAACCATGACTACTCAGTTCGTAGGCAGAGCACCTGAGGAATTGCCAGTATCCGCAGATTCGCACAGATGAACACAGATTCTAACGACAGGAAATTGCATTTTCTCCGGTTCGGGAAAATCTGTGCAAATCTGTGCAAATCTGCGGATGACATTTCGGAGACCTAATTATCCATGACCGTCAGCCCCGAGAAACGACTCGAAATCCTCGACGCCCTGCGTCGGGGGACCGTGCCCAAGAATGGCGTTGAAACGCTGGCGGTCGGACTGGATCGATTCTCGTCCTGCCTCGACGAGGAACTGGACCGGGTCGGTAAAGGTGGGGCCGTCTTCAAGGCGATCCGAGGGGACTACGGCTGCGGGAAAACCTTCCTGGCTCGGTGGCTTCAGGATCGGGCGCTCAAGAAGGGCTTCGCGGTCACCGAAGTTCAAATCTCGGAGACGGAAACCCCGCTGCATCGGTTGGAGACAGTTTACCGCCGACTGATCGAGCGCCTTCGGACCAATGACGTCGACGGCGGCGCCTTTCGCAGCATCGTCGATGCATGGTTCTTCGCCCTAGAGGAGGACGTACTCGCCGCCAGCAGCGCGGAACCGAGCAAGGAAGCGCTGCTCGAACGAACCAACGCCCTCATCGAACAACGGCTCCAAGTCGTCAGCAAAACCACTCCGCTCTTCGCCATCGCGCTGCGGGCGTATCGGGCCGCCGTGACACAGAATCAGAAGGCGGTGGCGGACGGCATCCTCGCGTGGCTGGGCGGTCAACCGTCCGTCGGGGCGGAAGCGAAGCGTGCTGCCGGCATCAAGGGGGACGTGGACCACTTTGCGGCGCTGGGCTTCCTCCAAGGGCTGCTCACTTTGCTGCGGGACTCCGGTCTTCCGGGACTCCTGATCATCCTCGATGAAGTGGAGACCCTGCAACGCGTGCGCGGCGACGTGCGTGAAAAGGCGCTCAACGCCCTTCGCCAGCTCATCGACGAGATCGACGCGGGCCGTTTTCCCGGGCTTTACCTCGTCATCACCGGTACACCGGCCTTCTTTGATGGTCCCCAAGGGATCCAGCGGCTTGCTCCGCTGGCGCAACGCCTTCATGTGGACTTCACGACGGAGGCGCGTTTCGACAACCCGAGGGCCGTTCAATTGCGCCTGTCGCCCTTCACTAAGGATTCGCTGATCGAGGTTGGCACGCGTGTCACGCAACTGTTTGCCCAAGGGACGCCCCACACGGACAGAATTCGGCAGCGGGCGGATTCAACCCTCCTGGAGGATCTCGCGCAGGCTGTCGCCGGCAAGCTGGGCGGGAAAGTGGGTGTCGCCCCGCGGCTCTACCTCAAGAAGCTGGTCGGCGACGTTTTGGACCGCATCGATCAGTTCCCGGATTTCGATCCCCGTCGCGACTACGCGCTGACGGTCACCTCCACGGAACTGACGTTGGTCGAGCAATCGGCCGCCGGAGTGGCGAGCGTCGATGACATCAAGTTGAGCCTGTGAGCAACTTTGAAAAGCTCCATCCCGCTCTCCAGCACCACATCGTCAATTCGCTGGGCTGGAAGGAGCTTCGTCCCTTGCAGGAGCTCAGCATCGGGCCGGTCCTCGACCGCCATCACGCGCTGCTCATTGCGCCGACCGCAGGCGGCAAGACGGAATCCGCCATCTTCCCGCTTCTCTCGCGGATGCTGACGGAGGAATGGGACGGTTTGTCGATTCTCTACATTTGTCCGCTGAAGGCGCTGCTGAATAACCTTCACGAACGACTGGAATACTATCTGGGCCTGGTGGGCCGAAGCTGTGCCGTCTGGCATGGCGACATCACCCAATCACGACGACAGCAGATCCTACGAACGACCCCGGATTGCGTGCTTACCACTCCGGAGTCGCTCGAAGCGATGCTGGTTTCGCGCAAGGTGGAGCACCGGCAATTCTTCGCATCGCTGCGGGCGGTGGTGGTCGACGAAATCCACGCGTTCGCTGGCGATGACCGCGGCTGGCATCTCCTGTTTGTCTTGGAGCGGATCAGCCGTCTGGCACCGGCGGAACCGCAGCGGATCGGGCTTTCCGCGACCGTCGGCAATCCGGATCAATTGCTCGAATGGTTTGCCGGGCATTGTACGGGAAACAAAACGACGGTAGTGGCGCCCTCGAATGGCATCGCCCCACCGGAAATCCAAGTCGACTATGTGGGCGGCTTGGAGAATGCCGCGATCGTCATTTCTTCCCTGCATCGAGGAGAGAAGCGGCTCGTTTTTTGCGATTCCCGGTCCCGGGTGGAGCAGATCGCCGCCGCGCTCCGCAATCATGGTGTCGAAACCTACCTTTCCCACAGCTCCCTAAGCGTCGAACAGCGCCGACTGGCCGAGGCGGCATTCAGTCAGGCGTCCAACTGCGTCATCGTTGCGACGAGCACCCTTGAACTGGGCATCGACGTTGGGAACCTCGACCGCATCATCCAAATCGATTGCCCGAACACCGTCGCTTCTTTCCTCCAACGCATCGGTAGAACCGGACGACGCCCCGGAACCGGTAGGAATTGCCTTTTCCTCACGACTTCTCTTCCGGCACTGCATCGCACAATTGCGCTAATCGCGTTGTGGGAAACCGGGTTCGTGGAACCGATATCAGCCCCGGCGACGCCCTATCACATCCTGACGCAGCAACTGCTCGCCCTCATTCTTCAGGAAAACGGTTTGGGAATTCTGGGCTTGCAGCAGTGGCTGGGGCGAATCCCCTTCGTTCGAGATCTTCCGCGCGACGAGGTCCAGGGGTTGCTCGATCATTTGGTGCAGACGGGTATTCTCGTAAACGACCAAGGAATCCTCGGGCTTGGCCCAATCGCGGAGGCAGACTACGGATACCGCTACTTCTCCGAACTGTTGTCGGTTTTCACGACCCCACCGGTCTTCACAGTCCTCCATGGGAACCAGGAGGTCGGAACGGTCGACCAAGGCAACTTCCTCACGAAGGTCGAAGGCCCACGGTTCATTGGTTTGGCTGGGCGTACCTGGCGCGTCCTCCATGTGGACTGGAGAGCCAGGAAAGCCCACGTCGAGCCGGACGGCACGGGAGGGAAAACCCGCTGGATGGGCGGATCTCCGGGACTTTCCTTCAAATTGGCCCAAAGCATTCAGCAAGTCGCTGCCGACGAAACGACACCCAACTATCTGTCCAAGCGTGCGACCGAAGCGTTGAAAGGGATCCGGGATGAATTCGCGTGGGTCCGGGCGGAGCACACCCACCTGCTTCCCGCCAAGGAAAGCGGTCGGACCGAGTGGTGGACGTTTGCAGGCCAGCAGGTCAACGACACCCTGGCCGACCTTCTTCGCCACCGCTGCGAAATCGTGGCGGAAGCCGACAGCCTGGCGGTCTATTTGCGCGTGGACGTGAACCAAGCCCGGGAATGCATTGGGACGCTGCGAAGCTTGGCCGACTCCGAGATTACAATTCAGGTCGACCCAGAGGCCGATTCGGCGTTCAAGTTTGCAGAGATCCTTCCCAATGAACTGAAAGAAAGGTTGGTGAATGGGAGGTCTGTAAACATCGTGCGCACTCGGCAGATTCTCGATCGGCACTTCAGTTCAGCTTTCTGCAATTCGTTGCATGGCGCGTGACCAAATGATCGTGCAGAAAATCGAAGCCGTGCTCGACGACATAAACTCCGAGGTCGAGAACCGATGCGGCCAACACCTTGAGTTCTGGCACTCAATGGAAAAGCGACTTCTCAACGAAGGTGAGTTAAGCGTGGCTAACCCTCCATTTGCAGAAACCTGCTTACGTCTGCAGACCGAGGCTATCTACAACCAGGAAGAAGATGAGTTTGAGGCAAAGACGTGCTACTCTCATAGTCCGAACGCCGACCCTGGCGAGTTGGACAAGGTCAGCAAGGAGGTGAAGCGCCTGTTTGGTTTCCTCTCCCTACGGGCAGTTGGTACAGGTTCACGCGCCTTAAAAACAAGGGACAGGCGAGTTGTAAAACATAACAGTCAAAATAAATATCCTGTTTTATTATGACGCAAAACTTTTTCAATTCGCCTGTTCTTAACTTAATTGTCAAACTAAACAGACTGTTTTATTATGATGTGAAATCTGTTTTTCAAACCGCCTGTCCCTTGCTTGGGACACCGTTCTGTGCAGAGCAGTGGATGTGGCGATGGGTCATAAAGCAAAGTGAGATAAGCCAGCATCTTAATCGTGCCATCCGAGACATAACAGGCCAGGAAGGGGTCCTCAAAAGCGCCGTCTTGAAATTTTAGAAGGATACGACCCTCATCAGTTTGCTTGGATTGGACGTTGGTAATACCCGGAACACGATGCTTGATTTGATTGATTATTTTATTAAAAACGCCGCGGCGAACGCCAAGGCTATCGGAGCCTCACCTTTACTGGCGCAGGTTCCCTGGGTGCTACCCGCTGGGGGAGAATCGGCCGACACAGTCAAGGCGACGAGGGCGACGGAAATGACAGCGGTCACGGCGGAAATTGGTATTTTCACCAGGAATCATGTTCGCTTAGCGACCCTGAAGGGAAAATGAAAATCGCTGATGATCGTCGGGACCACCTTCGACGGAGTTTCCATCGTGGAACCCGCCGGATCCGCATTCGGATTTGTTCGCGCCTCTGCAGATTTACTGTAACGCTGAGTGTGCTTTGACGTAGCAGACTTTAGAGCTGGGAATGAATTGATTGGGTGGGACTGCCGTTGACCCACCCCCTGAGCTTTGCTGACTGCGATGCAAAAATCCGCTTTAATTATGGCTGAGAAGTCCTTTGATAAAACCGAGAAGCCCGAAAAGAAAGCCGCTGAATCCAAGGTGGCGACCGCTTCTACTGCTGGCGCTGTGGGTCATCCCATCAGTGTCTCACCGCTGTCCCCCGCCCGCCAACGCGAACTTGATTCGGCCATTTCCTCGATTACCAAGGCGTATGGCGAAGGCGCGATCATGCGCTTGGGCGCGCAGGTCTCTCGACCCATTGAAGTGATTCCCACGGGCGCCATGGCGATTGACCTCGCCTTGGGTGTCGGCGGGGTGCCTCGTGGCCGCGTCATCGAGATTTACGGACCAGAATCGTCTGGAAAGACCACGCTCATGCTTCATTTGATCGCCAGCGCCCAAAAGGCGGGTGGCATGGCCGCGTTCATTGACGCCGAACACGCCCTCGACCCGGGTTATGCCAAAAAGCTCGGCGTCGATGTCGATCAATTGCTGGTTTCACAACCGGATTCCGGTGAAGAAGCCCTCACGATTTGTGAAACTCTGGCTCGGTCCGGTGCGCTTGATATTATCGTCATTGATTCCGTAGCCGCACTCGTGCCGAAAGCGGAACTGGAAGGCGAAATGGGTATGGCGACCATGGGAATGCAAGCCCGTCTGATGAGCCAAGCACTGCGTAAACTCACGGCCATCCTGAGCAAGGCGAAAACCACTTGTCTCTTTACAAACCAATTGCGGGAAAAAGTGGGCGTGATGTTCGGGAGCCCCGAGACGACTCCTGGGGGTAAGGCGCTGAAGTTCTACGCCAGTGTCCGGATCGATATCCGCCGAAAAGACACCCTCAAAGACGCAGCGGGCAACGCCATCGGAAACCACGTCAAAGTGAAGATCGTGAAGAACAAAGTCGCGCCACCGTTCGCGGAGGCGGAGTTCGACATCATTTACAATCACGGCATCGACAAGGAAGGTTCCCTCTTGGATGTGGGCATTGACCTCGGCGTTGTGGAAAAAAAGGGGGCCTGGCTTCAATTCTCCGGCGAACTCATTGGTCAGGGGAAAGAGGCCGCTCGCCGGTCCTTGATCGATAAGCCGGAATTGCAGGCGAAGATCAAGGACGCCGTATTGGCGAAGAAGGCCGACGTCGCCCTGGCCGCGGTGGCTTCAGCGAAATAATGGGTTCCGCCTAGGTGAACGCAGGCTTCCCAGTCGATCCCTATCGGACCGCGGAAATTCAATCCCGCATCCTTGGCAGTGCCACCATTGGCACGCTGGGAGGCGGGCACGAATTGCAGTTCGCGGCCTTAGGCACCCGGTGTCGGGTCAATTTTGTAGCCCTTCCCGGCCGCGTCCGGACCACGGCCGACGCAGTGGTCAACTGGGTTGGCGCCTTTGAAGCAAAGTACAGTCGGTTCCTGCCTACCTCACTTGTCTCACAAATCAACGGCGCGGCCGGAACGGACTGGACGCCGCTCGATCCTGAGGCGGACCGGTTGTTCGCCTTGTGCGATCAGTTGCATTTTCTGACCCGAGGCATCTTGGAGCCGACGGCACTGCCTTTGATTCGACTTTGGGATTGGAAAACTGGGAGAGTACCCACCGACGCCGAAATTGAAGGAGCCCGCGGGTTGGTCGGTTGGCGTTTGGTGGAACGGTCGCCCGGACGCATCCGACTCCCCCGAGCCGGGATGGCGTTGGATTTGGGAGGGATGGGCAAAGAATACGCCGTGGATCAGATCCTGGCCTTGCTCGCTCAACACGGGGTTTCCAGCGCCCTGGTCGATTTTGGGGCCGATATCCGGGTCGCAGGCCCACCTCCAGACGGCCGTCCGGCGTGGTTCATTGGCCTCGACGATCCCGTAAGCCCGGGCCGGGCTTGGACCGGACTGGCGGTGCGGGACGTGGCGGTAGCGACGAGCGGCGATTATATCAGAAAATTTGAAATTTCCGGTCGGCGCTACGGTCATATCCTCGATCCGAGAACGGGTCGCCCGGTGGCCAACGGGGTACGGGCGGTCAGCGTCGTAGCGCCCAGTTGTACTCAGGCTGGGATGTTGAGCACGGCCGCGTGTGTGTTAGGAGCGGTCGAAGGACTTCGGCTATTGGAAAATGCATCGGGAATTTCCGGTGCTATTGTCACAGAAACTGGCACTGTGACCACGAAACGTTTTTATGAATATGTTCCGTCGTAGTTTCACCGTCGTCGCCCTCACGGCAGCGATTCTCCCCGCAATTTTCGCCACCACCGCATGGGCGGACTCCGCTAAAAAGGGAGAATCCTTCCCCGACCTGAAGCAATTCGGTCTGGAAGGTAAGCTCCCTGACACCGCGGGTAAGGTGGTGATCGTTGATTTTTGGGCTTCCTGGTGCGGGCCTTGCAAGAAGGCCATGCCCATTCTCAAAGAATTGCACGAGACCTACAAAGACAAAGCCGTTGTCATTATTGGCGTCAGCCTTGATGATACGAAGTCCGCCATGGACGGTTTTTTATCCAAGAACCCGATGCCCTTTGCCATAGTCCGAGATCCCAAAGGCAAGCTCGCCGAGCTATTGAAAGTGGATGGAATTCCGATGTCCTTTGTCATTGGTCCGGACGGGAAGATATTGAGTTCTCACACGGGATTGACGCCGACGTTAAAAAAAGACTACACGAACGAGATTGAGTCCGGCCTCAAGACGATTGGTAAATAAATCGGGTCAATTTAGCGATTCTATCACTGGACGCATCCAGCCTTTGGTCGGCACGTTCCGCTATGAACACTTCGCAACTCTCATTCAGAGCTTCTCGACGGTTCCTTTTGCTCTCCGCGGGCCTGGCGCTCACGGCGCTTGTCCTGACGGGTTGTCAAAACGTTAAGCCGTGGCAGCGCGGGACCATGGCCGATATCACCATGCGACCTGATCGGGATCCTATCGGCAGGACCTTTAACGAGCACGTCTGGTTTAGTCGCGAGGCCGCGACCGGTGGCACCGGTGTAGGTGGCGGCGGTTGCGGCTGTAATTGAGTCAAACCACCGCTGACTCCGGTGCCGGTGCCTCGACCCATTTGCCGTGTTCCTTGATCAGGTCCACGAGTCGATCCACGGCCTCAATTTCCGGGATATTAAACTTCACAGGAGTTTTACCGACGTAGAGATTGATCTTGTTCGGTGCGCCACCGACGTAACCAAAGTCTGCATCGGCCATTTCACCGGGTCCGTTGACGATGCATCCCATAATTGCGATCTTGACCCCTTTGAGATGCTCCGTCCGCACCCGAATCCGTGCGGTCACCGTTTGAAGATTGAAGAGGGTCCGCCCGCAACTCGGACAGGCCACATAATCGGTCTTGAAGGAACGGCAACCGGCCGCTTGCAAGATATTAAAAGCCAAACGCAACGAGAGTCCGGCGCCCGCCTCGCCTCGCACCAAAATCGCATCGCCAATTCCGTCCGCGAGGAGTGCTCCTAAATTTACGGCCGCCCGCAAAAGGGCCACTTCAGGGGTGAGTGGAGCCGATTCAAACACCAAGCAATCCTTGAGCAAAATTGGGTTTCTGCGTCCCAACCGCTGCAACCTCACGGCCAATAGTCGAAAAGCCGTAATCGGTGGCAACGCCACGCCATCGGTCACGGTCACCAGCTGGGTATCACAGTTAATTTGGTCCGGAGAAAGCGAGTGGGTTGGATCGAGTTCGAGAAGATTCAGATCTTCGTAGATCCCTTCCGGTTTCACATCGGCATTCGGTCGAATTTGGGGTGAAACCTTGTCAAACGTGGCCTGCGAGACCACCACACGAACCGTTTGCTCGCCGCCACACCGTAGGTCGCCCAAGTCTGCCTCCGCCGACTCGCGTCGTTTGAAAACAAAGGGATCCCAGGGCAACGGCGCCGAACCGGTGATCAACGGCGGCCGACTAGAGGTCAAAACCGGCAGTTGTGCCATCAGATCGTTGCAAACCGCAATTTCCTTGGGGCTATCTTCGGTCAACGACACGCGAATCGTATCGCCCAACCCATCGGATAACAGGGAGCCGATGCCGATGGCAGACTTAATACGACCGTCTTCTCCTTCGCCCGCTTCGGTGACGCCGAGATGAAGCGGGTAATTCCAATCCGAACCTTCCTCCGCCAAGCGAACCGCGAGCAATCGGTAACACTCGATCATCACCTTGGGGTTCGATGACTTCATCGAAAAAACGAAGTTATGAAAGCCGTGCTGCCGACAAATCCGGGCAAACTCAAAAGCACTCTCGACCATCCCGAGTGGTGAATCGCCATACCGATTCATGATCCGATCACTGAGCGATCCGTGATTCGTTCCAATCCGGAGCGCACGACCCAACCGTTTTGCCTCCAACACCAAGGGGCTAAATTTCTCCTCAATTCGGCGCAACTCCGCGGCATACGCGGCGTCCGTGTATTCCTTGACGGCGAATTTTTTGGAGTCGGCATAGTTACCCGGATTAATCCGAACCTTCTCCACCCACTTAATCGCCTCAAGAGCCGCGTCCGGTTTGAAATGGATATCTGCCACGATCGGCACCCAACAACCGCGAGCGTGTAACTCTCCCACCACGTTTTCAAGATTGGCCGCATCCTTCACCGTGGGCGCTGTGATGCGCACCAACTCGCAACCAACCGCCACCAGATCGAGCGTCTGCTGGACGCAGGCCACCGTCTGCATGGTATCGCACGTCAACATGGACTGCTTGACCACCGGACGATCACCCCCGATGACGACTCCCCCTCGGGCGGGATCGCCAATCACCACCTCACGCGTGGGACGGCGCGAATAGGACCAAATCGATGGACAATACGGCATAGCAAAACAAGAGGGATTCTAAGGGTTTGTATGATTGGGCGTATTTTCAAACTGAATCTTCTCGGACCCTTTGGCCCGATGACCGCCCCGAAACAGATCGCCGACATCGAAGCTGGTGACGTACAACATGAACCCGATCACCAACATCGCTCCGGCCGTCTGCACCCAACGAACCAGCGGTTCGCTCAACGGCCGACGGCGGAGGAATTCGACGAAGCCGATCAAAATATGACCGCCGTCGAGCATAGGAATCGGCAGCAAGTTGAGAATCGCGAGGTTCACGTTCATAAAGACGCTGAACCACAATGCTAATCGCCATCCTTGTGGGCTTTCAAACAGGGTATAGTAGGCCCGAAAAATTTGTACCGGGCCGCCGAGATGTTGCGGTTTGATTTCGGATTTCGGCGAAAAAAGCGCCGAGACCGTATTAAACATACCGCGGACGAAACCGGACACCTGTTTCCAAGGCGTCGGATGGGCGAGGGACATCCGGCCGGTCAGATCCCATTTCACCCCGATCATCGCCACATGATTGGTCACTTCCGTGGCCGCCCACCGTGGAGTGACGATCACTTCTTGGGATTGACCCGCGCGCTCAAGACCGAGGCGAATCGGGCTGACTCCATTGCTCCTCAAATATTCAGCGAGTTGGAAGCTGCTCCACAACTTTTGCCCATCCACAGAAAGGAGGAGATCACTGGGTTTTAAACCTGCGGCCTGGGCCGGGGAATCGGCGAAAACCTCCGCGATCATGGGAGTCTCCGTGGGCAGAATAATGAGTTCACGCAAACTCGCTCGTTTCCATCCGGTCACCTCCTCCTTCTCCGGGATAGCGTCGACCGCCATCGGCTGGCCGTCGCGTTCAAATTCAAGGCGAATCATCGGGTTTTCACTCGCCACAATGCGCCAACCGACGCTGGATTTATCCGTACCCCCCCAATGGTTCACGGGAATTCCGTCGATCGCCGTCAAATGATCGCCCGGTCGGAGTCCGGCCTTGGCGGCGGTTGAATCTTTGCCCACAAAACCGATGGTCGTGGTCTGCTCTCCATCACTCACCGGTTGGCCCACGAACCAAACCAAAGTTCCAAAAACAAATGCGAGACCCAAACTGAAAACGGGGCCTGCTAGGGCGACGATTATTTTATCCAACGGGCGGCACGGTTCGAGTGGTTTTCCTGAGGGCAAAGTGCGGCCTTCAATCCATTCCATTGGGGCCAGCTGCGGCAAGGAGACAAATCCGCCGGCGGGAATGGACCCGATTTGCCAGGTGACATCCCCTATTTTCTTCGACCAAATGGGGCGCCCGAACCAAATCGCGAACCGGTCTGCGTACAATCCGCGCCAGCGCGCCACTAAGAAATGTCCGAGTTCATGCACGAGAATGATGAAGTTGAAGAGCAACACCACCTCGAGCGCGATGAAGAGAATACGAAGTACAGCCATGAGCGAACGCCGTTTACTTTAGCCAAAGACGCGCTGGCAGCAACCGGCGGTTCACACTTCTCGTCCATGAATGCCCGACGAACTCGCTCGTGACCTCAAACTTCGAGTTTGGTCCAGGCGGCGTTGTTCGCGGACGACTTGACGACGGCCTCGATAAACGCCATGCCGCGGACCCCGTCTTCGATCTTGGGGAAGTCGCTGGCGGGATCGTCCTGAGCCAATTTGAGCTTTTCGTTTCGGGCGCGAATCGCATTCGCGAAATTCTTGTAGATATTTGCAAACGCCTCGAGGTAACCCTCCGGATGCGACGGCGGAGTCCGGCTCGCTCCCTTTGCCGCCGCTCCGAGATAGCCGTTGGCCGTCCGATAAACCTGCATCGGCTGATCCGGCCATTTTAGCAAAAGCGTATTCGGCTCTCGTTGATGCCATTCCAAACCGCCCAATTCGCCGTACACCCGAAGGCTCAGGTTATTCTCTTCACCGACGCTGATCTGAGAAGCGTGTAGAACACCCTTGGCCCCGCCTTTGAATCGGAGCAGCACATTGCCGTCGTCATCGAGTTTGCGACCCTTGACAAAGCTCGTGAGGTCCGCCGCGAGTTCTTGGATCTGGAGGCCTGTAACGTACTCCGCCAGGTTCTCGGCGTGGGTGCCGATATCGCCGATGCAGCCGGCTGCGCCGGAGCGTTTGGGGTCCGTCCGCCAAGCGGCTTGTTTTTGACCTGACTCTTCCAAACGAGTGGCCAACCAACCTTGAGGATATTCGACCACGACCTTGCGAATCTTACCTAACTTGCCTTTTGCAACGAGGTCTCGGGCTTCTTTCACGAGTGGGTAACCCGTGTAATTATGGGTCAAGCCGTACAGGAGGCCGGTCTTTTTGACCAGTTTCGCAAGTTCCTTGGCTTCGGCGAGATTGAAGGTAGCCGGCTTGTCACTCAGGACGTGAAAACCATGTTCCAGAGCCATTTTGGCCGGCGGAAAATGAACGTGATTTGGCGTCACAATCGCTAGGAAATCCATGCGTTGATCGGTCGGCAAAGCGGCCTCCGCGGTGATCATCTCCGCGTAGCTTCCGTAGCAACGATTCGGCGGCAGAAACAAATCTGCGCCAGAAGCCTTAGCTTTTTCGGGGTCCGCTGAGAAGGCGCCGCATACGAGTTCGACCTGCTGATCCAGCGCGGCTGCGATGCGATGGACAGCGCCAATAAACGCGCCGCGCCCGCCACCCACCATGCCGTAACGAATTTTCCTGCTCATGATAAAAATTGGGGACTAATTCAAATGAGTGTTCTTGCCAGTGCCAGAGACCCCACTCATTTAGCGGTGGACGAAGGGCTTGAAAAGTAGAAACAAAGGGGGTGTGGTTGGCAGAGTTGAAGAACGAGCTCGCCGGGAGTTTCGCTCCACCCGTGCCTAGCCTCGAAAGTTCATCTCGGGGCTAGGGTTCTTCCTTTTTGATCGAGCGATGCCACAAAAGACGTAGACTATTTAGGACGACCACCGCGGTGCTGCCTTCATGGGCGGCGACACCCAGCGAGAGCGGAAGACGAGTCCAAAAGAGCGTGCATAATCCCATGCCCACCATGACTCCTAGAGAGAGAATCAGATTTTGCCAAATCACTCGTCGTGCTCGAACGCTTAAATCATAGGCAAGCAAAAAATTTTCTAAGCGGTCATGCATCAGTACGACTTCGGCTTGTTCGAGGGCTGCGTCGGAGCCACGGGCACCCATGGCCACCCCGACATCCGCCGCCGCGAGACACGGCGCATCGTTTACCCCATCGCCAATCATGGCGACTTTGGTTCCGGCCGCCTTGAGCGCCTGGATGGCCGCTACCTTTTCCGCCGGCTTCAAGTCGGCACGCACATCCGTCACACCCGCTTCGCGGGCCAACTCGGCGGCCGCACTGGCTCGATCACCGGTTAGCATCACGGTCCGAAGCCCTTTGGACGCCAAACGACTGACCACCCCGCGAGAGGTGGGTCGGAGCCGATCTCGCAGCAGAAACCGAACAAGCACCGTCCCAGTCGCGAGCCAGGTTTCGTTGGTCCCCAAGGCGGGTGCCGCGACATCGTTGGGAAGACGGCGGCCGATCAATTCCCGATTGCCAAGGTGGACCTCACCCCCGTTGACCCGCGCCCGCAGTCCTTGCCCGGCGATCATGGTAGAATCGGTCACGATGTGAGGGACGAAGCCGGGTTGAAGTTGCGCCGCTTGAGTGAGTGCTCGGGAGATTGGATGGGTGGACAATGCGGCTAACGAACCCGCCAACGTGAGCGCTTCAGTCTCGGTTCCTTGATAGACTTCGGTGTGGACTAGTTGCAGCACCCCCTCCGTCAAGGTTCCCGTTTTGTCCATCGCGACGATCCCAATATCCGCCAAATTTTCGACCGCAGCCCCGCCCCGGAAGAGGACCCCGTGCCGAGCGCCAAAAGCAATCGCAGAGAGGATCGCGGATGGAACTGAGAGAACGAGTGCGCAAGGGGACAACACGGTGAGCAGGGTCATCGCTCGGTAAAACGCACTTCGGGTGCCGTCCGTTGAGAAAAACGGGGGAGCGTGAAAAACCTGCCACGATACAAAAAACATGCCAATACAGACCCCCAATACGATCGCGGTATAACCTGTCCCGAAATGATCTGTGAACCGTTGGACAGGGGCTTTCAGGTGCTGAGCTTCCCCGATGAGTCGAACAATTTTTTGAAGCTGACTCTCGGATGCAACCCGCAAAACCCGACCCTCTAGCACTCCCCAGATATTCACCGTGCCGGCCAATACCGTTCCTCCGGGAGATTTCGGGACCGGCTCAGCTTCTCCGGTCAGCATGGCTTCATCGCAGGCACTGCGCCCGCGGGTCACTAGAAAATCAACCGGAGCTTGTTCGCCGGCGAGCACCCTAAGATTAAGCCCCGGTTTGAGGGCTTCCACCGTCACGGGATATTCGCTTCCATCCGCCGTCAAAAGGCGGGCGGTCTTGGGTGCGCCGTGTAGTAGCGCACTGATTTCCCGTTCTGTTCGGGCGTGGGCAAACGTTTCCATCGCCGTTGACGCCGAAAATAGCACCAAGAGCAGCGCGCCTTCGCCCAGGGCACCTACTGCCACCGAACCTGGCACCACGAGCAACATGAGAAAATGGGTGTCGAAACGGAGCTTCAGGAGATCGCCCCAGGCCTCGCGTGCCAGGTCCCAGGAACCAAATGTGTAGGCTAGCATGTAGCAGGCCGTTCCGGCGGGTTCATGACGGAAGTGAACCCACCAAGCCGTCGTGGCGAGGACGGCACAAATCACCGAGCGCCAGGCCATGGCTCGCCATGGGGGCGCTGGATCGACCAGCGGTTTCAATGTCTTGGATGATGACGCCACAGGAATTGCTTACCAATCAAAACAGTCTAGATCGTTTCTGCAGAAGAGGAAACTGGTTCCTCGACCTTCTGGTAACGCTGGTGAAAAGTTCCGTCGTGCCGGAGCACTCCCAACTCGACCAAAAGGACCAGTGACTTGCTCCATACTAACCCACCGTCACCGGTACAAACGTCATGGTGTCATTGCCGAAAATATCAATTACTTTCACGGCAATGGTGTATCGGCCCCATGGCTGCCGACAAAGTCGACGAGGAGTTTTGGAGGCGAGAGAAGGAGTGTGGTGTGACGAGGGTGGAGTGGGACGGATCTGCGCTTGCCGAGGAGGCTTGAGGGTACAGAACTC
>JAYVTS010000127.1:0-4224 GCA_043788645.1 Verrucomicrobiota bacterium | reverse complement strand
TCTCTACGACCAACGTCGTATCAACCCGTTGGAGCCCAGTCGACGGAATCGCTAAATCCAACAACTGAGCCTCCAGTCCGGAATCGGGGTTTAGGAGGGCAAATCGACTCCGAACTGCGTTTCCAATTTGGGTGAATTCGCCCCCGACATAGAGCCGGTTACCGAACAGACGTAGGTCGTCGATTCGACCATTTGCCCGTGGGTTGAAATTAGTCACAACCCGCACGGGGACAACCGTCGTGATCAAGGCAAGGTTATTGTTGGTGGTCGATCCAGCAACGCCATTAAACAGGCCACCGATATAGATCTGACCTGGAGTAGCAAGTACCGTCTCAATCGTACCACCGGGATTAGGTGCCCAGTTGGAAACGGCACTCGTCAGCAAATCAAACTCCGCCAGATTATTCCGCGTTTTACCCCCCGCCTGAGTAAACTGCCCCCCAAAATAACCTCGGTCTCCAAGAATGGAGATACTGTTAATCGTACCCGTCAAAATCGGACGAAAATCGGTGGGTTGTCCGTCCGTTAACAGGATCGCCCCGCCATTGCGCCGTGTCTGCCCACCCAGATTTGTAATCGTACCAGCGACATAGAGCACACCCTGCGACGGAGCGAGGGCCATCGCGGTAATGGGACCGCTGGAGCCGGGATTCCACCCGGTCGCAAGGCCGGTCTCTAAATTAAGAGCCGCCAGATTGGAACGGGAAAGGCCACCAAAACTGAGGAAATCGCCACCTACAAACTCCTGATCACCGAGGCGACTATAGGTGTACACATTTGCAACGACCTGTGGGGTAATGGGCTTCAGCAAAGAGAATCGTGGTCCCACGGGTGCGATCTGCAAATCTGCAAGCGCGACCTTGGCCAGGGCTCGCCGTGAGACTCCATTGATGGTTGAAAACGAACCGCCCACTACCAGTTGGCCTTCTGGGGCGGAAGCGAGGAGAGTGACAGGGCCGTCCGTATCAGCGGAAAACCCCTCATTGGCTTGGCCCGAACTGGAATAAGCTAGTAACGCTAGATCGCGCCGATTCCGTGCGCCAATGCTGGTAAAATTACCGCCTACATAGAGTCCCTCCGGTTGGGCCAATAAACAATTCACAGAGGGATTATTGACGGTTTCTTGCGGATTAGGATTCCAAGGGGTCGATTCTCCGCTTGCCGCGGTGAACGCGGCCAGACCTTTGCGGGGCTTTCCGGCCGCCGTGGTGAACTCCCCGCCGACATAGATCGTGTCGCCGAAAACTGCGATCGCATTGACGCCTAGATTCCCGCCACCCGCTCCAAAACCTGTGCCCGCGCCCCAAGGAGTGAGCGTTGATGTCGCCAGATTCACGGCCGCCAAACGGGTCCGAACATTGCCGACCGCGCTATTTCCGTTGTAGGTCCGGATTGAAGTGAATGTCCCGCCGAGATACAGAATACCACCCGCCTCGGCAAAGCACCGAACCGAACCATTGGCATCCATCCGAAGCCCGCTAGGTCCTCCACTCGTCGAATTCAAAACCGCTAGAAACGGGGATGCCAACCCGGCGATCTGTTGAAAGTCACCGCCGACGAACATTCGACCACCGGACAAATGCAACGCCCGAACTACTGCATTCGGATTCGGAAAAAAAGTCTCGTCCAAGGAGCCATCGAATCGAAGATGAACCAAATTCTGCGGCCCCCCGGTCACCGTGGTAAAAGCGCCGCCTACAAACCAACCGCCCAAGCCATCCGGGCGCGAAACCAGCGCAGAACCGTTCAATTTAGCGATAGGTTGGGAACTTTGAGTGGGGAGATTCCATAAACCCGCAGCACCGGAGGCAGGTCCGATGTAAGAAAACGAACCGCCAAAGTACAAGATACCATTGGTAACGATCGCCGAACGGACCGGCCCGTCGGGCCGCCAGAAATCCCGATTTGGTCTTGACGCTGGCTGAGCCAGGGCGAGCAGCGGCAGCAAGGCGATTGCGGAAAGAAAAGTCCTGCCGACCACTTGTGGCCGGGAGATTTGAAGGAACAATTTCATAGGGGCAAGATTCAACACTACTCCGGACAGTACCATTCCCGTCCCCCGTTTGACAATCCTCCAATAGACGTAGTCCTGGAACGATCCCTCCTCGCCTAGATCCTCTCTTTTTTCGAGACGCGGTTTAAGGGTTTAGGCGATCCCCCCGCGACTTGAAAGGCTTCTGGTGCTATCCGGTCTGGGACTACGGCATCCTTTTTCAAGAGACTTGGGGCTGCAACTCTCGAACTCGGCAATGCCGTGGTGCTCATTGGGCCAAACAACTCCGGAAAAACCTCCGCTTTGCATGCCCTGACACTATGGGATGTCGGCTGGCGACGTTGGTCAGAAAAGCGTGACGACAGCACTGCCAGCGAACGCAAAGGCGTCACCATTAATCGCCGGGACCTCTACCCCATTCCCAAACCCAGCGCCCGGCTGTTGTGGAACAATCTCCATACGCAGGACACCCAATCAGAAAACGGTAAACAGCGGACCGAGAAGGTTTATATCACACTGACCGCAGAAGGCGTTCACGAAGATAAGCCGTGGAGGTGCTCGATGGAATTCTACTACGCGAACGAGGAGTCATTCTATTGCCGACTCAAGGATACCACCGATGGCAAAGTACCGGAGGGCGCGCACCGCCACTCAATCGTCTTTCTCCCACCCATGTCCGGGCTAACTGAGCGTGAACATCGTAAAGAAAGTGGCGAAATCAGCGTCCTCGTTGGTGAAGGCCGAACGGCTGAAATCATCCGCAACCTCTGCTGGCAACTTTACTCCCGCGAGAATAAAACCGCCTGGAATAATCTCGTCGAACATATCCGCGCCCTGTTCCACATCTCGTTGCTCAATCCCATTTACATCAAGGAGAGGGCCGAACTCTCTCTCCTATCGCGAGAAATCGGGCGTCGAGCTGGACTTGTCGTCCTCGGGACGCGGATGCCAGCAGGTTATCCTTCTGCTCAGCTACATGCTCGCCAATCCAGGGGCTATTCTCCTGCTTGATGAACCGGACGCTCACCTGGAGATCCTCCGCCAACGCGATGTCTACAATCTTCTCACCGATATCGCCGCTCAGCAGCGATCCCAAATCATCGCGGCCAGTCATTCCGAAATTGTTCTTCAGGAAGCCGCCGGGCGAGACGTGGTCATCGCTTTTGTTGGAAAACCTCACCGAATTGACACCCGCTCGCGTGGCCAGGTGAAGCAGGCGCTGGAAAGCATCCGCATGGCCGACTACTACCTTGCCGAACAAAAGGGCTGGATGCTCTACCTAGAAGGTTCCACCGACTTAGCCATCCTTCGCCGACTCTCCGTGCGCATGCAGCACCCGGTTGCACCTCTGCTGAATGACTCTGTTCCGGTGATTTACCTTGATTCAAATCAGCCACAAGCGGCCCGCGACCACTTTCACGGACTCCGCGAGGCCAAGCCCGAACTCGTGGGGTTCGCACTCTTCGACCGTCTCGACAAGGAGCTTCACACCGGCTCCCAGCTGGGTGAACGAATGTGGTCACGACGCGAAATCGAGAACTACCTCGTCACACCGGCCAGCTTGCGTGCTTTCGTGCAGATCGGTCTTCGGAGCGACGACCTGATCGAACAAGCCGAACGTAAGAATCGTCTAGCCGTCCTCGAAATCTGTATCGGCGAATTGGTCAACGCCCTTCGGCTGACTAATAAACCAGACCCTTGGGGAACGGACATCAAGGTCACAGACGAATTTCTCGATCCGCTCTTCAAGCTCTTCTACGAGAGGCTGGGAACACCGCAGCGCATCTTCAAACGAGATTACCACGGCTTGGCAGACGCCATTCCGATCGAAGAAATTGCCTCAGAGGTAAGGAGCGTCCTGGATTCCGTCCTCGAAATCGCCAATCGAGCCAAACCAGTGATCTGATTTATGTCCCGCGAATCCGCCTACGATCTTACCGACGCGAGAAGCGCGATCTCATCAAACTCATCGAGCAGGGCAAACCGCTCCCAGAGCAATACCGCTTCCTCCTCTTCGCCGACAAACGCGAGGTAGAACTCGTCTGGAACGGGAAATCTCGCGAAGTCTGCACCGCAATCCTCTCCTTCCAAAGCCTTGAGCACATTGACGAACCACGGAAAGAGAAGCGCGACGTCATGGCTGCCGACAGAGTCGCGCTGGGAGTATTGAAGGAGAGGTAGTTAACAGTGATTCCTGACGCCGTGCCGTTCGGTGTGCTTGAGTTTTGGGA
>JAYVTS010000126.1:0-24124 GCA_043788645.1 Verrucomicrobiota bacterium | reverse complement strand
TGGAGGCGGCCCTCGCCGCCCTCGTCAAGGATCATGATGGTGCCGGGCGCAGCTATCGATTGGTTTGCATTGGCGGCGCTTGGCAGTTTGTCACGCAGCCGGACTATTCTCCATGGCTCCGTGTGATGTTAGGCGTCAAGAATCGACCGGCCCGCCTGAGCCAAGCCGCCTTGGAAACACTCGCGATCATTGCCTATCGCCAGCCCATTACTCGTGCTGAAATGGAACAAATTCGCGGGGTCGCGGTTGACGGTACGATCGCGACCTTGCTCGAACGTCACCTCGTTGCCCAAGCCGGTCGAGCCGAAGTCATTGGGCGACCGATGCAATACTCCACCACGTCGGCATTCCTAGAATACTTTGGATTGGCGGCCTTGACCGCCCTGCCCGCCGCGGACGAACTCCGGCGCATTCCGGTGCTGCGCCCGGAGAAATTGCAGACCGTTGACCCCGGCCTGGCCACGGCTCCGCCGGAACAACTCCAGCAAATGACCCTCGACCAAGCGGAGGGCCTAGCGCCGGGGCTCACCCTGATCGTGGACGAAAATGCCGGGGTCAATTCCGAGGTTCCCGTCGCCGATCAGAGGGTTACGCCGCTGGACGTCACTCCGCTTGAAGATGTGCCGGAATCACCGGCTAGTTGATTTCTGCCATGTACGATTCACCCCGTCCTTTTCGCCCTAACCAACGTCCGCCTTTTCACCGCGACGATGGCCCGGCACCCGGTTCCCAAGCGGGACCGCGACCCCCGTTCCGGTCCACTAGCCGACCCGAAAACCCCGTTCCGTATACTGCACCCAATACGACGAACTGGCGGACTCCGTGGGTTCATCTCAAGACCTGGACGTATCATCCCCAACTTTATCCGGCCATGATCCGGAGCGCCTCCGCCGATGCGCGTCCGGGCTCGCTGGTGACGGTTTACGACAAGGAAGGTCGAAATTTTGCATCGGGCTTGTGGAACCCGAAGGCCCGCGTTCCACTCCGGATGCTCTATCATGGCACCGATCCGTTTGGCGAAGAACAACTCACCGCCCTTCTTGATCGAGCCATCGAACTGCGCCTCGATTTTCTCAAACTTCCCGCCCATTCCGAAGCGTTCCGCGTCATTCACTCGGACGCCGACAGCCTCAGCGGGCTCATTATTGATAAGTTTGGCGATACGTTAAGTGTACAAATCCACAGTCTTGGCATGGCCCAACGCTTTCCGGGATGGTTGCCTCATCTCCACGCCCGCCTTGGCACCAAGCGGTGCGTCATTGAAGTCGATCCCGCGATCGCTCGTTTCGAGGGGATTAATACCGGCTGGCTTAAGTCGGATGAAGTGAGAAACGTCAAGTTCCGGGAACACGGTTTGCTCTACGAAGTGGATTTTGCTTCTGGGCATAAAACAGGTTTTTTCTGCGATCAGCGAGACAATCGACATAAATTGGTGGAGTACTGCCGGGACAAACGCGTACTAGATGTTTGCTGTTACACGGGTGGTTTTGCGCTGGCCGCAAAGGTCCTCGGCGGCGCGAAAGAAGTGGTGGGAGTGGACTTGGACGAAGGCGCCATTGCCCAAGCCAAACGCAATGCAAACTTGAACGGTCAGGCCCGAATCGAGTGGATTCATTGCGATGGCTTCAGCTATCTGCGTCAAATGCGAAAAAACACGGAGCGGTGGGATGTCGTCATTCTCGATCCCCCCAAACTCGTTTTTGGTCGCGAGGAAGAAGAAGAGGAAGATGGCCTGATCAAGTATGAGGACTTGAACAGCCTAGGCATTGTCGTGACGGCCCCGGGAGGATTGCTGGTGACCTGTTCGTGTTCCGGCCAATTGAGTGCCGAAGACTTCGAGAGGGCAGTGGTAAAGGCGTCTCATCGAGTCGGCCGAAAGTTGCAGTTCCTCGAACGAACCGGTCCAGGGATGGATCATCCGGTGATGTCAAACTGTCCTGAGAGCCGCTACTTAAAAGTTCTTTGGGCAAGGGTGTGGTGAAGAGTCACCCAAATCTACCGGTATTCGAAGAGAACCGCGAATGAACGCAGATGAACTCGGATCAGCAAGGAACGCGAAAGAAATTCTGTGATCAAACAAGGGTCGAACAATGGTGACTTCAAAGAACTAGAAAACACTCCAGATCCGCGACGGACCGCCCGGGGACTGTGGTGGTCGGAATTGGAATCAACCGATTTGGTCGAATTTCGCGATCACCTGCGGGCCAGCGGTTGTCCAGAATCGCTGGTGCGGGATTTGGTAGGATCGCGGTTGCAAGGCATGGCTGCGATAAAGGAACGAGCAATTCTGGGGCCGCGCCGCCGACCGGAGTATTGGCAACGCGACCTGCCCGCCCGGCCCACTCGGGACCAGCTCGCGCAGTTGAAGGCTGTTGCGAGCGAACGGGACGCGGAATCACGCCGGATTCTCGGTGTTCCGTGGAAGGCCCAGGTGTGGGAAGCGCTGATTCAGGTTCAGGTCGACCCCAAAATCGCAACGTTAGCATGGTTACCGGAAGACAAACGCCAAGCGGTGGCGACCTGGTATGAAAACCAGGTCCCGGCCGAAACGGATTCGCGAGGCGAAACCGAGGGACAGGATGCTTTCGAAGAGCAGTGTCGGCGTTTGTCCACGATTCTGTCCCTAGAAGAACTCAGCGAGTTTCGTCTGCGTAATTCCCCGACATTGCAAGGCCACAGTTTATACCTCAAACACCTGAGCCCGTCACGCGAGGAACTGGTTGCGTTGGAGCCGCTGCTGAGTCGGGTATCCATCAATGAGGCGGTCCGGCAAGCCTGGACGCCCGGGCGTGTGGCCGAATTTGAAAGGAAATCCGATATTCTGTGGACCCGGGCGATGGACGCGACCGAACGGTATCAACTGTCGCCGGAGACTCCGGATCGCGCCGTGCAGATTAAGGCCGATGCAGAATTGCAAGCGGCTGAACTCCAGAAAAACAAGGCCTTGTCCGAGGAAGAACGCAAGCTCGCGCTTCAAAAACTGGGTGTCCGCGCGGAGAATGAGATACGCCAATTGGTGGGAGAAAACGGAATGGACTACCTAAAAAATGTCAACAGCTGGCTCATTAATCTGCGATCAGGATATTCACCCCGGCCATGAAATCACCCGCACATTCACGGATCAGGGGGTGGCTTCTCGGGCTGAGCGTTGCCGTGAACCTCTGGTTTTGGTGGCAAGGATCCACCACTTCGATTTCTTCGCCCGGATCCAACGAATCGCTGGATCCATCAAAGGCTCACCTGGCGGAAACTTCCGCCGGAAGCATCCACAAAGCCCTCTCGACGGATCCGATTCGGGAGGCGTGGGAGGCGGTCGCGTTGGGGGATTTTGTCAGGATGAATGATCAGTTGCGCGCTGCGGGCTGTCCGATAAAGACGGTGCAAGAGGCCGTGGCCAAAGGCATGGCCGAGAAGGCGCAGGCGGAGGCGGAAGAAATGGAGCGCGGACTTTCGGGATTGCGGTCGGAGACACTACAGAAGCTCCGGACCATTGATCTCGGACTCAACCTTCAGGCGGTGGATCGATTCGCCGACGCCGAACTCGATTTTGTGAAGACCCTGATAGAGGCAAAACGCCGTTCTGTGGCAACCCCTGACGATGAGGCTGAATCATCGAAACAGTTCGAGCGCCAACTTTTCTCGCTCTGCGAGGAACATTTTGGAGCGCAGGGCGCCGCGGTGTTTGCGAAGTTGACGGGAGGAACTCCGTCGAAACCGTAAGTCTCGCGATCAGACTTGACCGCTAACCGCAAGGCTTGGGACACTCGGCTCACGCCTGCGACTGGGGCGAACTGGGTCGCCTCGGGTAAATGTGGTCGCCCCGACCGGCCTTGCCGCCAAGTATTAGGCTCCAGTTGTCATTGCAGCATCTCCGTAGTGCAGAACCTCGGTGGATTCATATTTACCGCCCGACCGACCGAATTCGCCCCTCACTCCGCACGACCCTTCCCGGAGTGACGCGTGGCATCGGAACGGGCAACTCTGGTTGGCGGCGCATTGGCAACCTGTTACCTAAAGGCGATTCCGTTCCACCAACGATTGGGACCACTCCACCGCTAAAGACACCGACCAACGCATGTTCGAACAAACCTTCAAAAACATCGACGACGTCCTCTGGAAGGACGCCGGCTGCACCAGTGATCTGGATTACACCGAGCAAAGTTCCTGGCTCCTGTTCCTGAAATACCTCGACGCGTTGGAGCACGACAAAGCCATGGAGGCGCAGCTGGAAGGGAAAAAATACGGCTTCATCCTCGAAAGGCAGTATCGCTGGGAAAGCTGGGCGGCGCCCAAAGGCAAGGACGGCAAGATCGACCACAACTCCGCCCTCTCCGGCGACGACCTCACCCAGTTCGTCAACGCCAAGCTCTTCCCCTATTTGACGGGCTTCAAGCAGCGCGCCACCGGGCCGGACACGATCGAATACAAAATCGGCGAAATCTTCGGCGAAATAAAGAACCGCATCCAGAGCGGCTACAACTTGCGCGAGATCATCGACCACATCGACGAACTCCGCTTCGGCTCGCAGGTCGAGAAGCACGAACTCTCCCACCTTTACGAAGCCAAGATCAAGAACATGGGCAACGCCGGGCGCAACGGCGGAGAGTATTACAACCCGCGCCCGCTGGAGCGCGCGATCATCCAGGTCGTCGCGCCGCAGCTGGGCGAACGCATTTATGACGGTGCCGGCGGCTCGATGGGCTTCCTCTGCGAAGCCTTCGACTACCTCCGGCAGACGCACCCCAAGCGCACCACCGCGCAGGACCGCGCCCTTCAGGAACGCACCTTCTACGGCAAGGAAAAGAAGTCCCTCGCCTACGTCATCGGCGTCATGAACATGATCCTGCACGGGATCGAAGCGCCGAACATCATCCACACTAACACGCTGACCGAGAATCTCGCGGACATTCAGGAAAAGGACCGCTACCACGTGGTGCTGGCCAATCCTCCCTTCGGAGGCAAGGAACGCCCCGAGGTGGAGCAGAACTTCCCCATCCGCACCGGCGAGACCGCGTTCCTGATTCTCCAACACTTCATCAAAATCATCAAGGCGGGCGGGCGCGGCGGCGTGGTCATCAAGAATACGTTCCTTTCCAACACCGACAACGCCTCGGTGAATCTGAGGAAATTGCGGTTGGAAAGCTGCAACCTCCACACGGTGCTCGACTGTCCCGGCGGCACGTTTCAGGGTGCGGGTGTAAAGACCGTGGTGCTCTTCTTCGAGAAAGGTGCCCCTACGCGGCGGGTGTGGTTCTACCAGCTGGATCCCGGTCGCAATTTGGGCAAGACCAATCCGCTCAATGACGACGACCTCGCGGAGTTCGTGAAGCTGCAAAAGACCTTTGCCGACTCGCCCAAGAGCTGGAGTGTGGATGCCAAGACGATCGACCCGGCGACCTTCGATCTCTCGGTAAAGAACCCGAACGGCGGTGAGGAAGTGACGCATCGCAGCCCGAAGAACATCATGGAAGAAATCGCCGCGCTGGACGCGGAAAGCGCAGAAGTGCTGGAAACTATCAAAGGGCTACTCGCATGAAGAGGGGGTGGGAAATGAACACTATCGGCGAGGTTTGCGATGTCGTGAACGGCGGCACTCCCAAGACTGGCGTTCTCGAATACTGGGGCGGAAAGCACCTGTGGATTACGCCTGCGGAAATGGGCAAGCGGCTCAGCCCCTACGTGGATGACACCAACCGCAAGGTTTCGGATTTGGGTTTGCGCGATAGCTCGGCCCGGATGCTGCCGCCTCATTCCGTGATTCTCTCCTCGCGTGCTCCCATCGGGCACTTGGTCATCAACACCGAATCGATGTCCACGAATCAGGGATGCAAGGGTTTGATTCCGGGCAAGCAGCTTGAACACAAGTTTCTGTACTACTACCTCACCAGTGTTGTTGAATTGCTCGACTCGCTGGGAACTGGCGCGACCTTCCGAGAGTTGTCGGGTGGAAAACTCAAAGAAGTTCCCATTCCCGTCCCCCCGCTGGCCGAACAGCGGCGTATCGTGGGCGTGCTGGACGAAGCGTTTGCCGGCCTCGCCAACGCCCAAGCCAACGCCGAAAAGAACCTCCAAAACGCCCGTGCACTATTTGAAAGCTACCTCCAATCCATCTTTACCAAGCGAGGCAAAGGGTGGGTGGTGAAGCCGCTCGCGGAATTGTGTGACGCTTCGCGAGTCATCACCTACGGCGTCATCAAACTCGGGGATGAAACCCCAAACGGCGTGCCTTGCCTTCGCACGAGCAATGTCCGGTGGTTGCAAATCGATATCGAAGGCATGAAGCGAATCGCTACGTCACTCTCGGCGGAGTATTCACGCACCATCCTGAAGGGTGGAGAAGTGTTGGTGAACGTGCGCGGAACTCTCGGTGGTGTCGCCGTAGTCAAGCCGGTGATGGCCGGTTGGAATGTTTCTCGGGAGGTTGCCGTCGTTCCTATCGATCACGGACGCATCAACCCTTCGTTCCTGTCTTATCTGATTGGCTCTGGAGTCAGCCAGGAGTGGCTTGCTGGCGTAAAGAAAGGCGCCGCCTATATCGGCATTAACATTGAGGATTTACGTCTGCTCCCTGTCGCCGCCCCGAAACTCGACGAGCAGTCACGGGTCGTCTCGCACTTGGATGCATTGTCGACCGAAACCCAAAAACTTGAAAGCCTCTACCAGCAAAAGCTCGCCGCGCTGGCGGAACTAAAGAAGTCACTGCTGCACCAAGCCTTCACCGGAGAACTCTGATGAACAAGAAAGCCCGGAGAATCTCACGCGGAGCCGCGGAGTACGCGGAGAGAGAAAAACAAGGCCTTTCCCGAATCTTTCCCCTCCGCGCCTCCGCGTCTCCGCGTGAAACCCGCCCGCTGCTGCACCCAGCCTTTGCCGGAGAACTCTGATCCATGGCGACGAAGAACAATTCGACGGCGTTGATCAATCCCGAGAAGGCGCTGATTTTCCGCACCGTCCATGTGGCGAACCTGCCGTGGATTTTGGCGCACGGTGGATTGCCTTGCCGCAATTCAGCCGAGCAGGATCCCAGCTATGTCAACATCGGCAGCGCGGAACTGATCACGAAACGGTCACGCCGAACGGTTCCCATTCCGCCAGGTGGCACCTTAAGCGACTTCGTGCCGTTCTATTTCACCCCCTACTCGATGATGCTATACAACATCAAGACCGGGCATGGTGGCATTCCCCAGCGTGAAAACGAGGACCTCGTATTTTGCGTGTCGTCCATCCCCCATTTGCACCAACTCGGGTTACCATTCGTGTTCACCAATCAGCACGCCTACGCCCTCGACACCGAGTTTTACCAGGGGATCGAGGATTTGAAGCGCGTGGACTGGCCACTCTTGCAAAGCCGGGATTTCAGGACCGATGTGGCCGACCCCGGGAAGCAATTGCGCTACCAGGCGGAAGCGCTGGTCCACCGCCGCGTCCCCCTGGAAGCCCTGCTGGGCCTTGGGTGCAACGGAAGCGTCGTGAAAGGCCGGTTGGAATCCCTAGTGGAAAAAGAGGGCGCGAAAATGAATGTCAAATCGGTTCCTGATTGGTACTTTTGACCCGATGAACTTCACGCAGGGCAATCTCCTCGACGCACCGGTGGAGGCCGTGGTCAACACGGTCAACACCGTGGGCGTCATGGGCAAAGGGATTGCCCTCATGTTCAAGGAGAAGTATCCCGAGAACTTCGCCGCCTACGCCGCGGCCTGCAAAGCGGGTGAAGTCCAGGTGGGAAAAATGTTTGTCACCGCCGGCGTGGAGTTGGATGGACCCCGTTGGCTGGTCAATTTTCCCACGAAACAGGACTGGCGACAACCCGCCAAAATCGAATGGGTGCGGACTGGCTTGGTGGCCCTCAAAGAGCTGATCCGAGAAAAGGGAATCCGCTCGATCGCCATCCCGCCCCTCGGCTGCGGCAACGGAGGGCTGGACTGGTCGATAGTTCGTCCAATGATTGAGGCCTCCCTGGGTAGCCTGTCCGGCGTGGAAGTGACGGTGTACGAGCCAACGGCCAAATACCAGAACGTTGCCAAAAAGCAAGGTGTCGAAGCTCTTACTCCCGCCCGTGCTCTGATCGCCGAGGCCGTCCGACGCTACGGCGTACTGGGCATCGATTGCACCTTGCTGGAAACGCAAAAGCTGGCCTGGTTCCTAGAGCGGACTCTCCAACGGTTGGGGCTCGGAAATCCGCTGGACTTGCGCTTTGTCGCGGATCGGTACGGCCCCTACGCCCAGCGATTGACCCATCTTTTGAATGGTCTCGACGGCAGCTATCTCCACTGTGACAAACGACTGGCCGATGCGGGGCCATCCGACGCCGTTTGGTTTGAGGACCGGAAGCGTGGCCACCTGGAACTCTACCTGCGAGGCCCGGCCGCGAGGGCTTTCCTTCCCGCCATCGAGGCGAGCGACGAATTGATTGACGGTTTTCAATCCCCTCTCGGCATGGAAGCTTTGGCGACCGTGGATTGGCTGCTCAAGCGCGAAGGGGCCGAACCAACGCTGGCGGGGATCCGAAGCGGAATCCGGAACTGGCCGGCAGGAGAAGCGCACGGTCGGCGGAAGGAACAGCTCTTCACCGACCGGCTGCTCGAACTCGCTTTGGACCGACTCCAGGGTGTCACCGCTGAGGGATGAACGAAGCCGAAACCAGAGCCGAGCACATTGATCCCGCGCTCAAGGCGGCCGGTTGGGGCGTGGTGGACGGGAGCCGCATTCGGCGAGAGTATCCGATTACGCTGGGGCGGATCGAAGGTCACGGGAAACGGGGTAAAGCGCTCACGGCAGATTACGTGTTGGAGTATCGCAACACGAAGTTGGCGGTGGTCGAAGCCAAAGCCTGGGACGAACCGCTGACCGAAGGCGTCGGGCAGGCGAAGAACTACGCGGCGAAGCTAGCCCTACGGTTTGGGTATTCCACCAACGGACGGGGCATTTATGGGATCGACATGGAAACGGGCCTCGAAGGCGCCGTACCGCTATATCCGTCGCCGGATGAACTTTGGGGCCGGACCTACGCCGAAGAAAACGCTTGGCGCGACCGTTTCGGGGCCGTGCCTTTCGAGGACCGGGGCGGCTACTCGCTCAAGGAGGGCATCAATGACGGTTTCCTCACGCCGTTCAAAGTGAAGCAAATTCAAACGACCCTAGACGAGTACGTCTACACGCCGGACGACCGCTTGCTAGCGGGCGAGGTAGAGCACGCGAAACTGTACGAGGAAAAGGACTTTAACCGCAAGCTGGTGATTGATGAACGCGAGCGGAAACGGATCGACCTTTTCATGGCGCAGATCAAAGCGACCGAAAGGACCCTCGTCTTCTGTGCCACCCAGGAACACGCGCTCGCGGTCCGGGATTATATCAATCAAATCAAGACCATTGCCGACCCGAACTATTGCGTGCGGGTCACGGCCGACGACGGAGATATCCAATGTCATCACAGCAGTTCATCGAACTCCTCTTCGGCAAGGTGCCGGAGTTCTTTTCGAATGAAGCCGAGCTGCGCCGGCTTTGGAGTGCGCCGGACACGCGCAAGAAGCTTTTACAGGGACTAGCGGAAAAGGGGTTTGGTTCCGAGCAACTTGCCGAAATACAAAAGGTCATTGAAGCTGAGCAGAGCGACCTTTTCGATGTGCTCGCCCACGTGGCTTACGCCCTCCCGCCGCAGACGCGAGAAGTCCGGCCAGCGATGGCGAAGGTCTATATCAATTCCCGGTTCAGCGCCAAGCAGCAGGTGTTTCTCGATTTTGTGCTCCAGCACTATGTCGAAGTCGGGGTTGAAGAACTCGACCAGGAGAAGCTCAGTCCCCTTCTCCGGCTCAAGTACGACAACTCAATGGCCGACGCAGTGGCCGACCTCGGTCAGCCCGATGAAATCGGCAAAGTGTTCACCGAATTCCAGAAATACCTTTACACGAAAGTGTAGCGAATCTGTCAACGATTCTGAGGACTTGACTTTTTAACTCTCACTTAACTCAACTCGCTTGTCTCCTAGATAAAAATTCATTCGGCCGACCCGTTTACTCGGCGTGATAGCCGCGCCAAACCCAGACCAGGGTGTCGGCGAGGGTTTGTTCAAAAACCTTTCCGTCGCAGTGGCCCGTTGCCTGACTGAAAATGAACCGATGGCTGTAGCCTTTGGCTTGGAGGGCGGCCTCCGTTCGTCGGCCAGCCATGACCCAATTGTGCTGGGTTTCTTCCGGGTCTTTGGCGCGGAGATCGTTTTCGGAAACGTGGGTAAAAATCCGGAGCGGTTTTTTCGGACTATTCTCGATGAGCTTCATGCTTGAGTGGTATTCCCAGGCACCGAATGGGTATTTGGTTTCCTCCGGTGCGTCGTCGTCTTGTTGGTCGACAAACGTTCCGGAATAGGCAATCACGCGGCGAAAGAGGTCCGGTCGAAACCAAGCCATGGTGAGCGCGGCCGCGCCACCGGAGCTGCAGCCCATCGTGGCCCGGCCCCAAGGATTTGGGGTAATGGCGAGGTGCGGGTAGGCGGCCTTGATTTCTGGGTTGTCGAGCACGGCGCGGAACACTTCGCTGTCAATGAAACGAGCAAAACGATCAGACATGGTATCGTATTCGAGACCGCGTTCACTGTTCTTACCGTCATTCCCGCCATTTTCCACCGCGACGACCAAGAACGCGGGCAATCTCCGTTCGGGATCTTTCGAGATCGTGAGATTGTCCAACGCATGTCGGACTAGTCCGAGTTGGCCCGGGCCGTCATGGATGACCAACACCGGAGCTTTTGTGCCATCGTGGTATTCAGCGGGCACGTAGACGAAAATTTTACGCTCTTTGCGGACCGGTTTTTTGTCGGGTTCCAGCGTGGTATCGTCCCCGCGAAAGAGCTTACTTTCGCCCAAACGCAGCGAGAACTCAAAGGACTTTCCCTTGGGATTCCCCTTGTCGGTCAAATCCGGATCGATCCGATAGGTTGGGCTAATGGTGAAATTGCCATCACCGGTTGTACCCGGGTTTTCGGTATACTCTCCGGCCGCCCCACTGATCGGCGAAAGCAGGCCGACGAGGCCGAGGATAACTAAAAAACGGGCGGAAATATTCCGCAGGGATTCAAATGGCATCCTCCACCAGTCAGGCAATCGGGCGGTTGGCACAAGTCGGAATTTGAGCGATTCATTTGACGCCTCCTCGCCCAAATCCTTCATACCCTTTAGCCTCCAGACGAGTTCGCAGCAAGTCGTAGGAGAAAGGATATGAACTCTCTGGGCTAAATGTTATTTCGAAGATTCAAAAGCGCTTGACTGAGCGTGAGGCAGCGTATGGGAACCCGACGAAGGCATTGACTCGCCCTTGCCGAATCTGTCCCATACCCTCCTGGGTAGAGTCTCGCCGTCGTCCTTTTTGTTCACTGCGGACGCTCGGTCAAATCGACAACGGGCGACTCCGGTTTTTTGGACAATCACTCGAGTGCTATGAAATTTATTACAAGAGTCACCGCGGCTCTCATCGCCGCCGCGATGGCCTCCCTCGACGGGGCCGACGGGGTCGTTTTTTTCCAGCGGATTCCCTCGGCCACCTCCCCGATCACCTTGGGTCGAGTCAATGCGGACGGCAGCGGCATTCAACCGTTTGCAGTCAATCTTCCTACCGTATTTAATCCAACGGTGTCGCGCAACGGTCGATTGATGTTGGTGACTTCCCCGGATCCAGGGCGACCGTTTAAGCTCAGTCGGAATGTATATGTCATCGATCTCCTGACGGGCGCGACGGGTCGAGCGACGAGTTACGAAGATGAAGTCGAACTGGGCGGGGTGCGGTTCAGACGCGATCTAGCACAACTATTTGGCAACAATACCATCTCTTCTTACAAGATTAATTTCCCAAACTACAAGGCTTTTTCTCCGGATGGGACCCGAGTGGTCGTCATGAACCTATTTAAATCGGGTGTGATCACTCTTGGTACTCAGTTTGGCGCCAACGATGTCCAAGCCAGTAGCGGACGTTTCCCCATTGTGGACGTGTATAACCTCTCCGACGCCTTGCCCGCTGGGCCATACGTCTTCCTTGGGGCGCAGGAACGCGACGGGTTCAATCAGGGTGGAGACGGGGTAGACTGGCATCCCGCCCTGAACGAGGTCGTAGCGGCTGTGGCTTCCGACGTTCAGGTCGTCGGCACCGGCGGTCGAACCAGTATGGAAGGAACCGTACTTGCAGTTTTTTCGACCGCGAGCATCTCACCGTTCATCCGGAAGTTGACCAATCCGGTTGGCCAAATCGATGCATTTTTCAACGTATCACCTCCCGTCTCAACCGCTGCCGGGCCCCATGACTATGCGCCGACCATCTCCCCGGACGGCACTCGGGTCGCATTTGTGCGTCATATTTTACGGCAGGATTCACGTTTCGACGGTGCTGGAATCGCCCCTTTGCCCGCAATTTGCTCGATTCATGTGGTGGACTACAGCGGCGCCAACGATCAGGAGATCCTACGACTGAACGAGGGGCTATGGATCACTCAGTTGGCGTGGGCCCCAGATGGCTCCGCAATCGCTTTTGATCTGGCTCCGCAATCGGTGCTGAACGGCTTCAATTCGCAGAGCGGCGATGCGGCCCGATCTGAGATTGACGTGGTCAACGTGAACGGTTCCAATCCTCACCTGCTCGTTGCGGCGCCGGCTTCGTTTCCAACCTGGTCACCGTTGGGATTCACTACCGGTCCGACCCCTGTTCCAACCGTTCGTATCCGAGCTCAAGGGCAAGATTTAGTGTTCGATCTCGGGAATTTGGTTCCCGGCCGAATCATTGCGATTGAGCGAACGACTGATTTGCAGAATTGGGCTCAGGAATTCACCCAGGTTGTGACCTCGCCTCAACAAACTTTACTCGTAACACCTCCGACGGGAAACTCGACCGGGTTTTATCGCATTCGAATATTATAGCTCGGGCGACACTCTACTAACTCATGGCATCACCTTTTCTTGCGTCGTTGGCGGTTGGACTAATTCTTTTCATCATGGGGACTGAATTTTCCCAAGCACAATCGGAGAATGGGATCGGCGGCCAATAATGTTTTGGCGGCCACATTCCTTTTGCCGCAAGGATGGCAGTACCAGGGACAAATTGTATGGATGCACGAGTTCAGTGTCCTGGCGAAAAATGGAGCGCCGAGATCCGATGCAAAAGTAGGTTGGTTCGCACGGGTCCGTTGGATTTCACATCGTTTCACTGACCTCAATTCCGAGACACTCCAGCCCCTGGCGAAGCACTTTTGCTGTCAAGTCACACAGCACCAGGCGAGTCATTCGCGTCACTCCGGTGATCTCGGGCTTTAATACGGGACATTGATCGTAAAATCGGGAGAATTGCGTGGCGAGTTCGTAAAGATAGTTGGAAAGAAAATTAGGCCGACATTCCTCAACGACTTTTTCTAACGTCACTCCAAATTTCAAGAAATGTTTCGCCAACGTCAACTCCGCTGGCTCGATCAAATCCAACGTGACTCCCCGTGATTCAACCGATCCAGTCACCCCACTATCTCGCAAGACTTTTGCGGCGCGGGTGTACTGATACTGCACATAGACCGAGGTATTGCCTTGTAACGCGAGCATTTTATCCCAGGAAAATTGGTAGTCACTCTCCCGGTTCGGCAGCAAGTCTTGCCATTTCACTGCGCCCAAACCTACGATTCGTGCGATCTCCCGCTGTTGGGCTGCGGGAAGTTCCGGCCGTTTGTTCACCACCACAAGCAAGGCGCGTTCTACCGCTTCGTCCAACAGATCGCTGAGTTTGATCGTGGCGCCACTTCGGGTTTTAAACGGCTTTCCATCCTCACCCAAGATTTTTCCAAAACCAATGTGTCGCAGTCGAGTGGAATCGGTTGCGCCCGGTTGCCATCGGTTGAAAACGTGAAACAAAGATCGGAAATGTCCGGCCTGTCGATCATCCACAATATAGAGAATTTCATTGGGAGCCCAGGTTTGCAGTCGATAGGCGAGGGTGGCGAGATCGGTCGTGGTGTAGTTAAAACCGCCATCGCTTTTCCGAATTAAGGCCGGTGCATCCACCCATTCTCCGTCCTTTTGGACGAGCAACGGATCGTCCTTCGCCGCCAATGCGGCTGATCGTTCGCTGAACACAGCCACCGCTCCGGCGCTTTCGCGAGCCACTCCCTGTTTCAGTAAATCCGTGACGACGCCACCGAGTTGGGGATTGTAGAAACTCTCCCCTAGAGTATAATCAAAACGGATTCCTAGACGGCCATACACGGCATCAAATTGAACTTGGGAAAGACGGATCATTTCCTGCCAGACCGCGAGATTTGCCGCATCGCCTTGCTGGAGCTTGACTAATTCCTGACGCGCCGCCTCGAGGATTGTCGGATCGGCGTCACACTCCGCATTGATCACCCGATATAACCGCTCCAATTCTGCAATGGGATCAGCGACCAGCGCGGCCTCGTTCCGGTGGCGTTGCCAACCGAGCAACAATTTACCGAATTGTGTGCCCCAATCACCAATGTGGTTGTCGGTGATGACTCGATGGCCCAAGAAACGAAACGTTCGTTGTAGTGCGTCGCCAATGCCGGTGGATCGGATATGTCCGACGTGCATGGGCTTGGCGACATTGGGCGAGCTAAAGTCGATGACAACCGTTCGGGGAAGGTTAGCGGTGGTAAAAAATAGATGCTGACCCTCCTCGGCCGCCGCGATGAAGTGCGCAATGGCCGCCGGTTGGAGTCGGAAATTGAGAAAGCCGGCCCCGGCGACTTCGACCGAGGCGCACAGGTCAGTAAGCTCCAATCGCGCCAGGACTTGGGTCGCTAGTTGGCGCGGATTCAAGGATTGGACTTTGGCGACGCTCATCAGCGCGTTGCACTGGAGATCGCCAAATTTGGAGTCGGGAGCAGGCCGGACGAGTACCGTGGCGAGCACGGAGGGTGACAATTCGGGCAAGACGGCCATCAACGCTGCGTGGACTCGATCTTGGACTAGGAGGTGGAGCATGGCAGGAGTCGGACTTTGAGTGGGGACGGGTCTTGAAAATGAAAAACGCGGAAGCATCCTTCCGCGTTCCTCTCCTGAAGTGGGCGGAAGTTCAATGCAGAGCCGAATACCGACGGATCACTTCGTGCATCCCATTCGCATCGGGGGCCGCGGCTAGATCGCGGGTGAACTCATCCCGGCGCAGGACCTTCGCAATGCCGGCCAAAGTGTGAAGGTGTTTTTGGAATTGCCCTTGAGGCACGAGGAAGAGGGTTACGAGGTGGACGGGCTGGTTATCGAGGGCATCGAAGTTAACTCCCGCGGCGGAGCGTCCGAAGGCAGCAGTGACCTCCGTAATGAGATCCGTAGAAGCGTGCGGTATTCCAATACCAAACCCGATTCCTGTGGACATGGAGGTCTCGCGCTTTTTGACCGCGGCGGTCACGGCCGCCTGCTGGTCGGGCTTGAGCTTGCCGGAGTGCACGAGCAAACCGATCAGTTCGTCAATTGCCTCCCACCGGTTAGTCGCCCGAAGCTGCGGGAGGATCTGAGCGGGGGTGAGAATGTCACCAAGTGTCATACATGCCAATGCGTTCTTGTATCTCGCTCCAAGAAGGCGGGTTGTTCAAGAAGTTTCAACCTCTGTTTCTTCTAAGTTGGCTAAAACATGCGGGGCAACCCGGTCAGAAATCGCCCGGTTCGATCAAAAGCCCACCCCAATGCCGTGCTCAACGGTACAATTCGCGTTAACAACGGCAAGGCGAGAAGCAAGCCCAGCACGTTACCGAGCCAGATGACCATGGCCGAGAAGACCCAGCCTTCACGGTCCAGGTCGGGCTGACGAATTCGCAAGATGTAGGCGGTTAAGGTCACATGAAACGCGTAGGTAGTACCGAGTCCGAAGTGGAACCACGGCCTCAGATGACGCCACCCAAAAAGGGCGTCGCCGACAAAAAAGATCAACGCCCACAGAACGGCGTAGATCGGAAAAAAATAGGGTGAAAGAGTGATCAAGCTGTTCGTTTTCGTGACCGTGACGTAGCCACCTTTGGCATTGATCTTCATTTTTTTAACTCGACCGCCACAAATCCAAACGGAGAGTGCGTGGGTAAATTCGTGGCCCACCACATAAATCCACATTGGTTTTGGGAGACTGAGAAATACGACCAGGTAAGCGGCTGCACCTGCAACGGTTGGTATCCAGAAGGGTGAAGAATGGCCGACTTTTGAGAGCAGATCGACCAGTGCCCAAGTTACCCCGACACACACCGGCGAGAGGACCAACGCCAGGCACCAACGAAAACAGCGGCTGAGGAACGAGCGTCGGGAAGCTGCCACAGAACGCGAGCAGTTAGAAAAAAAAAGGCCTGTCCGAAGACAGGCCTTGAAAGGAAAGTGGCCAGTGAATTACTGACGGCGCGGATCGCCACCCGGTTGGGCATAAACCTGCGTTGGAGGCGTACCGCCGCCGGGGGTGGTGACCACCGTGCCGCCACCAAATGCGCCGCCTACCGGCGAAGCCGTGGCGCCACCAACAGCGCGCCGTGAAACAGCCGCCGCCGCGATTTCGCGGTCAAACGATGAAGTTTTGCTCGGATCAAGCTTGGCGGCCGTTGAACGGATCACCAGGGCCTGCTCGGGATTCGCTTCCACCGCCGTACGGACGATGGTCGAACTGCTGTCGGGGGCCAAGTTCATGGCGGTTTCGACCAATTTCTCGGTCGCGGCAGGACAGGCCTGGATGGCCGCTGTGAGCGCCGTCGTCAAAGTCGCCGGATGGGACTTAAAAGCTGCGATAAAAGCGGCCACGGCAGTGGCCTGCTTGTTTTCCTTCGCTGCGCTTGTTACCAACTTTGTCACCACAGCAGGGGCCTCGGGCGTCTTCGCCGCGGATACCTGCTGGTTAATTTCCGTCACCTGACCGGAGGACAAGGCAGCGGCGGCACTGAGAGCCGCGGCCACGAGGGCAGCAGCCGCGGATGAGAAAATTCTAGCATTCATGATCGTTCCTTATCGGAGTCCTTCAACCAATGATTAAGTTATGCTCTGGACCTGGCGGATCGTCAACACCTAAATGAGACAAAGAGAAAGGGTTCCACTCCCAGCCCCGTTTTTTTTAAGACGATTTATTTGAAAAAATCGGAACGGTCCTCGCGAATCCACTGAATAGGATGACAGATGGAATGGATTTAACCCCGCCCACACGGCAAAGCCTCCTCTCCAGGCTTCGTTCCTGGGACAATCAGGACTCGTGGCACGAGTTTTTTGAGCTTTACTCGCGCCTCATCTACGGAGTTGCCCGCCGTTCAGGTCTGGCTGAATCCGAGGCGGAAGAAGTCGTTCAAGAAACCGTGATTGCCGTGGCCAAAGAGATGCCCGGCTTCAAATACGACCGATTGAAGGGCTCTTTCAAAGGCTGGTTGCTTGTTATCACCCGCCGACGGATTGCCGATCAACTACGTCGCCGCTATCGGCAGTTAGGCCCTGGATTGGCCAATACCGAGGATCCCCAGGTCGCGGCCGAACTGGCCCGAGTCACCGATGGTTCGGAACTCGAATCGGTCTGGGACGATGAATGGCAACCCCATTTGCGAGCCGCCGCCCTGGAACGGGTCAAACGCCGCGTTCGACCCGAGCACTTCCAAATGTTTGATCTTTACGTCTTGCGCGGATGGACGGTCAAACGGGTCGCTCGGGCACTGGGGGTATCGAGCATGCAAGTCTACTTAGCACGCCACCGAATCGGCCGCGAAATCCGGAAGGAACTGGCCGCCGTCCATGCCAAGTTGAATTGAGTCCCATTTGCGCTTACTCAGAAACGACGGTGGATCGGGTCGCTCACCGTTTCGTAGCAGGAAGTCGCATCGGATACAGCCCCGGACAACAGCCATAGGCTTGGTGAAACGCGTGGCTAAAATGACTGAGCGAGTTGTACCCGACCTCAATGGCCGCCTCGGTAACGTTGTAATTGCCCGTTTTCAATAACTCCGCCGCCCGTTCCAATCGCAATTGTCGAAGATACTGGGGAATCGTCTGTCCTGTTTCCTTGCCAAAAGTCCGACTCAGATAGAACGAACTGCAACCGACCTCACGGGCGAGTTCTTCAAGAGGTGGCGTTTTGGCCAAATCGCGACGCAAAACCGCACGGACCGAGTCGACCCGTTTGCGGGCAACCCGTTGCTGGCGATGGCAAAACAACTCGGCATCCGCGGTCGGATGAAAGAAGAATTCTCCCATTAACTCAACGGCTTTGGCCTGATACCAAAGAGTTTGTGCACTGGCCAAGACCGGCGGATGACGAAGACTTTCCACCAATTCAATCAGGCGAGAACTGAGGGGGGTCGGCTCCGAAACTCCCGATTGATCGTTCGTCCCGCTCACCGTGTCCGCCACCAGAGGATGAAGATCGTGCGCCCCCATCAGGTGGCGACCCAGAAACTTCGGCGCCAATTCGACGGTAATAAATCGGTGGGTTTCTCCGCCCGCCCGAAATGCCTCCAAAACCGTTTGAGCCTGCCGATAGAATCCGGCCGTGGCGGCGCTAAATCTGGCGATCGCATCTCCGGCGACTACTTGACCCGCGCCTGCGAGGTTAAGACATAACTCGACGCTACCAGGATGAAAACTCGGCGCCCAATCAAAGTCACGAACCGCCTCAAATTCATGCCACTCAAAGCTCACCCCAAGTCGTTGAAAGTCTCCAAACAGTTGTTTCCATCCCTTTCCGACGGATCGCCAGGTAGCTGCCTCGCTGACCACCCGCAGTGGACGGGCGGCAGTTTCCAAGAGGTGGCGGCGGACAGGCATCGTGGCGGTGACCTTACGGGAGGGAACGGGAAACGGCAAAACCCCGCACGACGATGAGTCGGGCGGGGCGAAAGATCGAGGATCTGACGAACCGTTTCTACGGTCGGTGGACCCGATAAAATCGAGGTGCCGTGTTGGTCCCGGAACTCAAGTCGGACCAGACGAGCGGCGCCCCGCCCCCAATCTGAGCCGCGCCAACCGGTGTCCAACCATTCGATACGGTCAGATTCGTGGATACCTCCGCGGCATAGTTCAATCCGGCGGCACCCGAAAAACAGATCTTGTACAACCCATCATACCCAAAGCCTCCAGTCACCTGGCCCGCCGCCGGCGCCAGCACGGTCACTTCTAACGTCGCCGTCGCCGTGGCCCCCAAATTATCGGCGGCACGTAACGTCAGAGTATGCTTGCCCGCTGGGAGATCCCGTACCATAAAACGACCCTGCGTCTTGAGTCGGGTGATGATTTGCGCCCCGTCCAGCAGGAATAGGCTGCTAATCCCACCGTCGGGGTCAAAGGCCCCCGCGACGACCGGAATCGGCTGGCATTGGTAAAAGATCTGCCCGGGAAATCCCGCCAAATCCAGACTCGCTGTCGGAGGCAAATTGGGCTTTGTCACCACACTCACATGCACCGGCCCGGAGGTCGATGACAACCCATCCCCACCCACAGCCACGACCTTGAAGGTATAACTTCCGACCAGAGTCAACGCTTCAGATCCTAGGAAAAACGCATGAGGATTGTCACCAAACGGCCCTCTTGTTGCGTCGACTTCGGTGCCGTTTTGTTGAAGTGAAATCCGAGCAATTGAGCCGCCTACCTGGCCAGCTTGACCCTCGAAAACGATTTTCGCCCCGACGACTACCGTGTCGCCCTCCTTGGGCGATTCAATGGTAATGACCGGCCCTTGGCCTTGGACCAAAGACCGCCGCACGGCGTAAACGTTATCCGGATCACCGGCTCGGATGAGAATATCTCCAGTCTGCGGGTCCACGTCGCAAAGATCAGAAACTCCCTTCATAAACGTCCTTCTCGTGGCGACCACCGGGTCACCACTCGCATCCAATTCAAAAGCGTAAATCGCGTAACCGCTCGAATTACTGGAGTCAGAGATCAACACCGACGCCTTCGCAATGCCCGGATAACCGGCGGGTACGAAAACGATCGCCTGACCCGAATCGCCCTCATCTAACACCACCGTGCTAGAAGTGAATGGCCCAAAGGTGTACGTCCCATTCGGCTGCAGTACGAGCGTGGAACCATGCCAGGTATCACCGGTCAAGAATTTCACCCGGCCCGCCCCAGGCAACCCGGCCGGCACGACCGCGGTTTGTCCGTAACTGCTGTAAAACGCCGGCGGTAACCCTAAGTCCCCCAGGTGAATCACCGAATCGGCCGTCGCAACTCCGGGTTTAACCTGACCAATGACGGCGTCGTCAAAGCCGCCACGATAAAACAAATTCCCATTCGGCGCGAAGGCAACCCAGTAACTCGGATCCCCCTCCGTCAGCGTCGCAAACGTGACTCCCGTCTCACCAAACCCAATGATAGCCCCCGCTGGATCTCGCAACACCGGATAGTTTTTCTTGGCCAGACCGGACCCACCGGAACTCGTCGCTACGGTGCTTGGATCACCTGGTCGAAAAACAAAACTTCGGCCCTCCGGAGAGGGTCCAACCAAGGCAACCGAATATTTTCCGGCAAAAGTCGGATCCAATTGCTGCGCCTGAGTCAAAGCTGAGGCGGCGCCGAGCACCGCCGCCCTGAACACGAGCCAAAAGTTAGGAAGTTTCTTCATACGAACCGTTATTCGTAGGGCGGATGCTCCCTTTTTCAAGAATCGCTTGTTTCCAGCGACAATTTTTAGCAAACGATAAAACATGAGTAATTTCCGCTCAATTTCTGTTTCACTCTGGTTCAAAAATCCCCGGGGTGGGAGCCGCCTCCGCACCCACTCGCAACGAAAGGCTAAGAAATATCCGGGCAAGCGCTGGCAAAACCCTGTCTCGTCGGCGTTGCTTGTCCTCCGCAGCAACCGAGTTAACGTATCGGCATGGTTTTTGAGCCAGCTTTTGAATCTTTGCTCCAACGAGTTTGGGACGGCGAACGGATCACCGCCGACGATGCGAAATGCCTCTACCCCTTGCCGCTGGAAGAGCTTGGAGCCTTGGCGGACCGACGACGGCACCTCGCCAAAGTCCAAGCGATGGCCGACCGCGGCCACGAAATCGTCACTTACATCGTGGATCGCAACGTCAATTATACCAATGTTTGCGATGTTTACTGCAAGTTTTGCGCGTTTTGGAGGACCGAAAAGGACGCCGACTCTTACGTCATCACGCTTCCTGAATTGGATCGAAAAATTGAAGAAACCGTGGCGTTGGGCGGTACGCAAATCCTGATGCAGGGGGGCCATCACCCCAAACTGACCAAGCAGTGGTATTTGGATCTTTTGCATCATGTGCGCGAGAAATTCCCCGGTTTCAACGTCCACGGCTTTAGTCCCAGTGAGTTTATCCATTTCCAAAAAGTGTTTGACGAACCCGTGGAATCGCTCCTCCGACAATTCGCTGCCGCGGGTTTGGGCTCTTTGCCCGGTGGCGGCGGTGAAATCCTTGTTGATCGGGTGCGGAAACAAATTTCGCCACTCAAAGCCAACACGGCTGAATGGATGGGAGTAATGGATGTCGCTCACCAACTGGGCCTAGCGACCACGGCTACCATGATGTTTGGACATGTCGAGACGCTGGCAGATCGGATTGAGCACCTCGAAGTGGTCCGGGCTCAACAAGATCGTTCGCTACGTCGGTTGCCCCTTCCGGAAAGCCGATTGCCCCTGGCAAGAGGTGCCTCATTTGCCGGTGCGCTCGAACGTCGGGAACTCAACGGGGGCGCCTTCACGGCCTTCATCGCTTGGACGTTCCAACCAGAAAACACCGTATTAAAGGCCCCAACTGCTGGCGCCCACGAGTATCTCCGAACCCAGGCGCTCAGTCGGATCTACCTCGATAACGTCCCTAATATCCAAAGCTCCTGGGTGACGCAAGGTCTTGAGATTGGGCAGATCGCGCTCAAATTTGGGGCTAACGATCTGGGCAGCATCATGATCGAAGAAAACGTGGTGAGCAGTGCTGGCACGACTTTTCGGATGGACGTTGCCGATATGCGACGACTCATCGGTGATCTAGGGCTCGAACCACGCCAGCGGGATAACTGGTATCGAGAGGTCGCCAATTAGTCTGAACTAAGTCTGGGTAACTTTCCCGATATCTCCAAAGCCCGATTCTTTGAGATCAGTATTTATCGGGTGCGATCGGGGCTGGAGCCGAAATTCGAAGAGGCGGTAGTCAGTGAGGAGACCCACCGCTTCCGTCTCGATCCCGTCCAGAGTTATGTGCCGAAGGAGACTCGAGCCCAGGATCCGGATTTTTGGAAGTCGAAGTAACTCGTCTGCTCGTGACACCGCGACCTCAGGACGCGGCCAACCTGTAGGTCGCTCGTCCCTGCTTTTACCGCGGAGCGTCGAGAGTTCAAATTCATGGGATCAGCTAGTGTGTGTTGTCTCGCTACTTTTCGGCGAGGTCCACACAGATCAGTTCGCGGTCGTTCCGCACGTAGACGCGCCGATGGGCAAAGGCCGGATGAGACCACACCACCGGGCGGCCCGGATCAGTGTTCAGGGGATCAAGTAAGTGTGCTCGGCTCACCTCCGTGTAACCCTTCGGTGAAAGCTTGGCGATGATCAGGTCGCCCAGCTCGCTGAAGAGAAAGAAGCGCGAATCGTGCTTCACTGTGAAGCAATTTCCCCAACGTTCGGACTTGCCGCTCGTGGGCGCGAAAGTCTCCCACAGCCGCTCGCCCGTATCCGCACGGAGACAACGATACTGCCCATAGCTGCACGCGCCGTAGATATAACCATCCGCGATGAAGGGCGTGTTCATCGTGCAATTGAGGTGTCGCGTGTCACGTTCGTTCATTTTCTCGGTGTGCCACTCGACGATGGGTGCGTCCTTGCCCGGGGTGAAACGCAACATGAGCGAGCCGTTGTAGAAGCAAGAGAGGTATAGTTGTTCGCCGAACTGGCGCGGAGTGGCGATGGCCATTCCGTAATTCAGCTTCCACGGCTCGGTCCACAACACCCGGCCCGTCTCCGGATCAAGCCCGTTGACGGCCTCGGCGTGCCAGAGGATCAATTGCCGACGTCCACCCAATTCATAGATCATCGGCGGCGCATAGCCTGGCTCCTTCGAGGACAAGGCGCGCCAGAGTTCCTGGCCCGTCTCTTTATCGAATGCGACGGCCACGCTCCCTTCTCCGCCCACGACGCAGATGAGTTTTTTTCCGTCGAGCAACGGGTTCGCCGAGACGCCCCAAGTGGGGATCTTGAGAGCGAAATCTTTTTTGAAGTCACGCTCCCAAATGACGCCGCCGTTGGTGGCATTGAGACAGGAGAGATTACCCATGGTGCCGAGCGTGAACACGCGCCCTCCGGCTACGAGTGGCGTCGTGCGCGGTCCGGCCCCATAGCTCACATTGTAGGGACAATCGTATTCGTGCTTCCAAAGCAATTTTCCGTCGGCGTCATTGAAGCACAGCACTCGTTCATGGCCGGGAATCTGGGAGAAATCGAAAGCACTTTTCGGCTTGGGCGCCGCCGTCGGCACGATCCGGTCCATCACGAAGACTTGCTCGCCAACGACGGATGGCCCTGAATACCCGGCGCCGATTTCCGCGCGCCACCTTCGTGTCGGTCCGCCCGCCGGGAACTGCTCGACGATGCCCGTTTCGCGCCAAACGCCATCACGTTGCGGCCCAAGCCATTGCGGCCAGTCATCGGCGGCACAACGCCACGCAAAGCCGAGCAAGAGTACTGGGAAAAGACAGGTGAGGGAGCACCAACGCAGGGGTGAAGACTTCATAGCCGCGGGTAACTTGGCTGAAAATGGACTGCATCGCGAAAGCTTCGGCGTGCGCGTGAGCATTGGGGGTGCCCTATTCTGACTTTCGCAGAAACAAAAACCTGCTAGTCTGACTGTGACCGTTGGTAGAAATTCACAGAAATACTTAAATCATCCCATGAAAAATATTTTTATATCCCTCCCGTTGGCCGTCGCGGGGGCCATCGCACTGGTACTCTCTGGCTGCTCCAAGGAAGATACCGCCGCCGCCCGCTCAGGCGCAGCTGACGCAGGTCACGCCGTCAAAGACGCTGGTGCCGCCGCGATGGATAAAACCAAGGACGCGATGGATAAAGGAGCCGCCGTCGCCAAGGACGCAGCGGCCAACGCCAAAGATAAGGCCATGGAACTCGGCGACAAAGCCAAGGCCGTTGCTGGCGAAGCGGTTGATAAAGCCAAAGTGATGGCGAATCAAGCGGC
>JAYVTS010000125.1:0-12466 GCA_043788645.1 Verrucomicrobiota bacterium | reverse complement strand
CGGGGGAGGCGGGGGAGGCGGGGGAGGGTTCCAGGTAAAAACCTGCTCCTTGCTGGGACCGCTCTCCACGCCCGCCACACTGATCGCCTGCAAAGTGATTTTGTAGCGAGTTGCCAAGCTCACCGGCAAATCGATACTGTAGATCGGCCCGGCACCGATGGGCTGATCTTCACCGACGCGACCCGTAAGTCCCGACAACGTTCCGACCTGGTAGCGTAGCGCGAGTGAGAGGGAGGTTTGTTTGCCGCTGAGCAAAACGTAACGGGTGGCCGAGATTTTCTCTACGGAAAAAAATCCCGGCGGCGTGGGTGTTGGATTCGGCGGAGGAAGGCTCTCCGGATCTAACCGAAGGCGAAAACGCTCGATCCCTTCGGGCGGACAAAACCACTCCAACCGTAGAGTCGGCGCGCCCAAACTGCCGCCGGGCCGGGGAGTTCGCAGTATCGGGATGGAAACATCTCGACGCCCGAGCAAGATGGGATCACCGATCGGCACGAGCGGGCTGCTTTGGCCCTGTTTGTCAAAGGTTTGGCCGAAATATTGGAGCGTGCAAGCGGTGGCGGGAATGCCGGTGTCCACCCGGATGACTTCCATCGCGTTCGTGGGCAGATGGCGCCCATCGCCTTGCGCGACGAGCGAGAGCGCCCCTTGGTCCACGCGGCGAAAAATGCGGTATTCGCCATAGTCCGGAGGTAACGCAAGGGCGACGGTGATCCCCCGAATACTGCCATCCGCACCATCGGCGTAGTGAATGCAAGCGGTCGCTCCCGTGATGATGGGGACCGCGCGGTAGATGACCGCAGCGTCCGGCGGATTGGTCGCTCGGGGATCACAGAAAAAGAGTCTGCCACCAGAAATTTCCGCCCCGGTTACTGTGGTGAAGGCGCCATTGTTCCGGCTTGCCTCGACCACGAATGGTTTGTGCTCTTCCCGCTTGTATAACGCGTCGGTAATGGGGGCAGTAAAGCATCCACCCCCCGCCGCGACCGGGGTCAATATTTCAAATCGCCCGAAGAGCGAAAACATGACGACATGATCTTCCTTCGCGGTCGTCACCTCACCCAAGGTGGGAGCCGCCGCTCGGCCCCGCAGCACCTGCGCTCGGTCTTTGGTCCAACCAGGAACCGTGGTAGGGCGGATCGACTCGCGCATCAGCGTCGAGCTTTCCGAACCGGCGTTGGAGACCGATTTGGCCGCAAAAGAAATGGCGGTATCATTGGCGGGCACGTTGAAATCAATGGCTACTTGGGTGCCTTCGGGCGGGAACTCAAAGCGGCTGAACTCGGGTTCCTGGTGGCCCGTCCATGACCACTTAATATCAAGGCGCGCGACGCTCGGATCGGTGCGATCAACGATCAGCCGCACCGTGCGCAGTGCTTCGTCGTAGGTTCCATCGGGCAGGGTAACGAATTCATTCGGTGCCGCGGGATCGGAAAAGGCCCCGAGCCGCAACCCGGCCAGCGGACATTGAAACGCCCGCGCCACGCGAGGAGCCGACGGGGCCTTCGACGTGCGCAGGGTGCCATAAACCGGCGGCGTGAGGCCGGAAAAATTACCGGGCGGACAGGGACTCGTATGCACGGCCCGCAGCACGTACCAATAGGTTACGCCAGCCACGCCTTGGGGTAATTTGTCATCGCGCCAGCTCATGAAGCCATTCGCATCCGGTAAGTGCGGCAGCGTGACTTGAGGGGCCGGCAGGGTAGCTAGATTGGCGAGATCCACGTTGGTGGCTTCGGTCACGCTACCACGGAAGATTTGATAGAAATCCGTGTCGTTATCGGCCTCCGCAGTATTCGTCTTCCACCGGAGGATGAAGCATTGCCGGGTCTCGGCTCTGACCGTGAGGGTGTCATCCAGGAGCGCGAAATCCCCCGGCACCATCGGCGACAAGCGGGCACAAGCGGTCCCTTCACCGGCGGGCGACACCGCGCCTTCCCGGCCCAGCAGATCGCGGCCCACGGCGAAATAATAGTTTTGTGTGCCATCGGGAAAGGCTTTGCCGATGAGATCCCCCGCGGCATTGACCGCATAGCGATCATTGTCATCAGAGAAATAATGCGTCAGGCCATCGCCGGGCGGAGCAGTATCAAAATTGGCCACGTCGAAATCGTTGAACGGCTTGCCAATTCGAAGGGGGACATCGGTCAGACGTTTGGCGTCGGCTGGAGCGGAAATGGTTAAGGCTCGCAGCGCGGAGGCTGTGGGCGGCGTCGCGAGCCAACCGCGAGCCCGAGCGGCGGCGGGGCTAACGCGATAGAGGGAGTAACCCGTAACGAGCGGTGCCTGACGGCGCAACGGATCGGGAGTGGCCCAGCGCAGTTTTACCACGCGATCTCCGGTGGCGGAATGATCCGGCACTTGAAATGGTTTACCGGGAGCGAGGATGGTTTCCGGCTGACCGGTGAGCACCGTGACCCGCCCAGAGATGCCGGTTTCAACCGAGGTGACCGGATCCCACGAACGTAGTTCCACCGTGACGGGGGCTCCTATGGTTCCTGAAACCGGCCCCGCCCAGGCTTCTCCGATGGCGAGCGCAATGGCCGGATGCGCGACGCCCATCTGTTGGAGCGCCGATGCGGTTCGGGTGTCCCCGCTACGGGCTTGGTGGACGAGGCGGGCTAGTTTTGTGGCCAGGGTGGCATTGTCCGGCGCTGCTACGGCGGTCGACGTGAGATGTCCGGCCGCGACCACGGCGCTGTAGGCGGTGAGATCTCGCTCGAGGCTGGTCATCTCGGCGCCCAGCGCGGCGGCGCGGCTGAGCTGCACACCCGCGAGCGACTCCTCTTCAGCGGGCAACGCCACGCCCTGGGACTGGAGCGGAATGGCCGCGCTGGCGGCTCCGTTTTTTAAATACACCGCAAAAGGTGTTCCGAAAGGCAGCGTGCCATCGGTGGATTTCCAGCGCACAAAGATCCAGGGCGTGGCACCCGGAGTGGTGGTGCCCATGGTCAGCAGACCACGCGGCACCGGGGCCTGGGCCAGTCCAGGTAAGGTCAACAGCAGTAGTAGCAGTGCGGCGACCCTTAGTCGAAAGCTATCAAGAAAACCTACCGGTGGCACGAGACTACTGGCGAGTGAGCTTTCCTGGTGAGAACTTTGTTCGCCTTTCCTCGCGAGGACTCTCGGACCACCAACGCCACCTACCGGTGGCCAAAACGGTGGCACCTGACTGTTGGCGAGTGTGTTTTTGCAGGCTGCTTGCGGCAGCTTTTCCTCGCGGGGACTCTCGGACCACCGGGGCGGGCGCTTTGCTTCCTTGATAGCCAGTTCCACGTTTCCAGGGAAGTATCGATTTAGGGACAGGAACATTATTAAGTTTCGCTTCATAGCCGGTGGTGGCGTCGTGGGTCTAATATTCGAAAGCGACGGGATTAAACCGCGGCGGGTTGAGCTTCAACTCAACGATCAGGGTCGCCGTGTGGCAGACATCGGGGAGGATCGGTACCGAGGCGCAGCCCCGGACCGAGGCACGGGCGGTGCCGGTGATACTGGCCAGCGCCGAACCAATACCTTTGGCCTTGAAGAGTTTGTCGGTATTCAATTCAGCATTAAAAAGCAGCGCCGCCTCGGCGGTAACTCCCACAAAAAGGACTTTGCCGGTGACGTTGAGTGAATCGCGTATGCCCGCATTCAATTTCGCGCCTCCGTCGGTGAGCAGCACATACTCGGCCAACTTCCTACCAGCTCGCAGCGTCAGCAGAGGGGAGTCGGGAATGGCGAAGAAGCGATTGATGGAAATATTAGCACCTAACTGGCCATAGATGCCAATGACAGGATTCACGAGACAGTTGGGCGACAGCAACGCCAGTTTGGGTCGGGTAATAATCGTATCAAAGATGTCCGGTTCGAGGATCTCGCGCAGGATTGAAAGTTGCTTGGTCGCCCCAAGAAAAAGATGTGCATCGCCTTCGACAAACCACACGGACCCGCGCGCCGACGCCGTGGCGTAGGCTTCGGTGCCACCCAGACCCATTCTCAGGCGAACTTCCTTCAGCGTAAGCGCCCCAAGATCGATTTCGGTTTCAAAGTCCACCAATCCATCGAGCCCGTTCGGGAATCGTAAACCATCGCCCGGTGGGAACGAGAAGCGGCCCTCGAGTCGAGCCTTGAACGGTTTTGGTACGCTGTCCCGATTCTGCTTCATCGTTACGCCCCCGTTCGCCCCGATGGTCACCTCGGTCGCGACTGCTCCAGCGTCACGACAGGAAGTGGATGGTACATCACTCTGCACGTTTTTGATGAGGACGAAGACATTCGCGCCGATCTCGTCGGGAATCGAAAGCCCGATACCAGCGTCGAGTCGCAGCTCATCCAGTGAATCGCCCCGAGTCCGCGCGTAGCCTTGCGCCCGGGCGAACTGGATGACTTTCGTCGGATTGTCATAGTTTGTTCCGAAACTCCCCAAGCCTTCGACCGCTTTTTGAAATACATCGCTGCCGCCACCGACCAAGGCACCGAAGGCCGCGACCGCATCCTTGCCGTAACCGGCGATTTCTTTCTCAAATCGTTTCACCAACTCCAGTGCCACTTGGTTGACCATGTTATTCACTTGGCCAAAGACCATGTTCAACGCGCCATGCGCCGTCTGACGGACCGGATCGAGCATGCGTTTGAAGGACTGCTTGATCGATTGCTCGAGGGCGGACGTATGAAAGCGGTCGACCAGTACGGCCCCAAAGCGGTCACGGAATTGCGCGGGGGAAGTTTCGTCGAACCAACGCCCGTTGGCATCGCGCGACGCTGAGATCTGGTTGATGAAGACAGCGACCGTAGCTTTGGCAAACGTTTCGGCGGCACCTGAGGCTTGCAAAGCCACGCGCATTTGTTCGCGCAGATTCCGACTGCCCGCGCCTCCGCCTTGCAACGAAACGAGCATGTCTTGGAGTGCCCGCCGAGCCTCGCCGAGGCTCGCGGTGACTTGGCGCAGGGCGGGACGAGCGTCTTCCACGAGATCCTGGAGGAGCTTTCGCACCGCAGTCTGCGCCTCGTTCGAGCCCGTCGTGGTGAAGTCGGCTCTCAGAAACTCTTCCAACGCCCGGCGGGCAATCGCCTGGAGGAAGGGATTATTGTGAGCTCCCGGCGGCAGCGCGGGATTCACCACGGGAGCGCCGCTCACGGCGGGCTGACCGGGGTCGCAAAGTTGTTCCAGTTCTCCCAGCGCATCATCGGCCTGTTTCAACCGGACCTCGAGCGCAGCGATCATGCTGGTGGGGACATTTTCGCCCGCCAGGAGCTCGGTTTGTAGCCGGTCGGTGAGCGCGTTCACCAGGTGTTGGACCGCCGGCGCCGCCTGCAGCGGACCGGGCGCCATACCGGTCGACGCATACACCGACCTGAGACCGGCGTAGAGGTCACCAATGGGGCCGTCGAAGCCCGCCCGCAGCGGGCCATCCGAAAGATTCGCTAAGCTGTCATCGAGCAGATGATCCAGAGCCGCGGTGCCGGCCCGGATGAGCGGCTGACTGATGGCGGTGGAGAGTGCTTTCGTCAGGGCATCGGTGATTTTCTTTTCCGGACTGAAGGCGTCGACGCTGGCGGCATCCGTCAAAGCGCGCGCAAAGCCCTGGCTATTAAGATTCGGCAAGCCGACAAATTTGGCCCCGAATTCGATTTCCGCGCCGGCGGCGTCCAAACCTTTGACCTGTCCCTGCGCTTTTAATACCAGCAGATCCAAACTCTGATTACCGGCCGGCCCGAACTCGCGAGCGGCGGCCCTCCATTGGACGGGAAACTCCAGGTCCACGATGCGCAGCCAATCTTTGCGGACGTGCGGGCGATAGCGTTGATCGGGAGCGGGAAAACCGCTGCGGAAAACCGCGACGGAAATGTCATTGGGGTAGCCTCGGTTGTTGGTGTCGAAAGAGGTGTGCGTGAAAGGGGTTTTCCCCGCATCGACCCATCCGTGTTCCGTTTGTGAGGGATCCGATTTCCAGCCGCCCATGACGTGGGCCTGTTCCAAGGAATTGGCCGGTTCCAAATGGAGCAGCACCGGAAGGTCTTCGAAGAACGGTACATCCAATTTTCCCGCAACGAAGAGAAAGCCAGCAGTCGGTTCGAGGGTCCGGCCGGGCCAATTGTTGAAGCGCAATCGCGTGGCCGGGGCGAAGGGATAAACCAGGGTGCCTCGACCCTTGAGGGCAAATCCCGGTGGCATGGGCAAACTGGAATCCACGCCCCGCACCAGCATGTAAGCCGGCGTGATCAGGTTGCCGTTGGTCTGGAAGGCCAACGTCCCGCGTACGGGGTTTCCGCTAATCGTTCCCAGCCCGACCCGACCACTCAGCGTCAAATAAGATATACTCGTGTCCGTGCAGGCTTCCGGTTTCGGCGGCGTGAATTCCAGCAGGTCCGGTTTCAACGTGCATTGCCAATACTTCAGCGTGACTTCTGGCGAGTTGGGCGGCAGTTCGGCATCAAGGAGTCCGCCCCCCGGCGTGAACTTCAATTTGCTGAAAGCCACTTCAAAATCCGACGGCTCCGGCAAATTAAGATGGCCAGCCGTGGCGGATTCTTGGTTCACGCTGTCCAAATAAGTGAGCCGCAAACCGTCGAGCATCGAGTCATAGCCATAGAGACGAATGGGGTCGGGGAGCGTGGCGGTGATGGCATCGTGGATACCGGAGACGCCCGTTAAGGTCACATAATATTTAGAATACAGTTTAAGCGAATAGGGACCCAGCGCGTGTTTCGCAAGATAGCTGCGGGCCGCCGGGACCCCGTCGGTGACCCGCACATTGAGTCCGGGATAATCCGCCAAGCCTTTTTCAAAACCCAGGGTGTACGGACGTTCTACCACCGTGGGATCGGCCGGAGTGCCTACCCCGCTGAGCAACAGTGCAGCGGCCCGAGAACTATCTGCCGAGGTCGTGTAACTTCCCGCCAGATACGTCCCAGGCAGCAGCAAACTGACGGCCCCAAGATTCTCCAACCGGTGCGTGGGCAACATCGACGGCGCGGGTGAAACTGGATGGCGTCCTCCCCAATCGATGGTTGCATCGGCGGGCACTCTGCCGGTCGCTCGCCAGCCGCCATCCGTGGTCATCACGAGCGTATTATCCGTCAAGGTAACGGGCAGAATTCCCACGGTCGCGGTCGTCAAGCCGCATTCCGGAGTCTTAAATCCATTGCGCGAATAACCGACTACCGCCGGCCCGGATAAACTCAACGTGGAATCCGCCGTGAAGCCCCCGTTGTTTACCTGGATGATTCCTGGCCCCGTGAGCGGTAGAAAAGAGCCCAACGGGCTGTGCCAACCGACCACTCGATCCGGCCCGCCCAGCGCAATCGTGGCCGTCAGCATACCCACACCACCCGGAGCTGCGGCAATGACGACGTCCGTGGGCGTTCCCACCGTGCGTTGCCACGGGGCTTCGTTGGAAAATTTGCTGGCCGTCGACGGATCGGTGAGCGCATCATCCGCCGCGTCCCTTTCCAGCCACGCCGCCTCCTTTTCGCGCACATAGACGGGCTTCGCGTTGGGCAGGGTGAAGGTACCTGCGGCTACGTCCCAGTGCAGCCGGTTGCCGAGGTACCTCACCGGCGTCTGCTCATGCACGAGTTGAAAGGGAAAAGGCTGTGCCGGTTGAAAGTCTCTCGTCAGAAAATCCGGTCGTCCCGCCGAGGTGATCGGCACCGTACCAAAATCAATTTCTGAATCTAGCAACCGCGTGTTGGGATTGTTGGCGATCCCGGTGCCCGCGGGCAGACACACCTTCAAGCTTCCGCCGCTCAGCCCAGCGTCGGAGAGCGTGGAATTTTCAATGCGATAGCAAACATTCGCGACCGTTCCGCCGAACCCCGCCAAGGGCACCGGAACCCCCGGCCGCAGCGTGAGATCGCCAGTAGCTAGCTCGCGATATATGGTAGTGCCATTGAAGCGGAAACGCGACGCGGGATTGTCCGCAAACCACGCGGTGTTCGGCTCGCTGGAAACCGTGAAGGTATGCCCCAATCCATCGGCACTAGGCACCACAGTAGCGCGATCCCAATCGGTGCTACTAAACCGTGCCTCCACCGGCCCGGCCGTCAGTCGGCCCGAAAAGGTTACGAGTCTAAGATTATTCAATTGCGACTCGCCGATGGTCACCACGTTGCCGTCGGGATCGGTATAGCTAACGACGAGCGTGAGGCGATAGGGCCATTCAGGATTAATACTGAGCGGCGCGGCCACTCCGACGCTGAACGTCTCATCTAACACTGCCGTCGAGGGCGCCCGAAAGACGCCTCGACCCCGCCAACTAGCCAAGGGGACATTGTACACAGACTCACCGTCTTCGACACCCACGGGAGCCCCGGTGTGGAGGTCTTCGAGCGACCACACAAATTTCAAGGGGAGCGTGATCGTTGCGGCGGGAACATCGACTTCATCAAACCGTTGAACGTCCACGACGGCCCGGGCCTTAAAGCGATCCACTGCCCCCGGTTCGCTAAAAACCAGCGTCGGGTTAGTCATCGAGACCGTCCGTACCCGCGCATCGATATGGCGATCCACATCGCCTGGTTCCGGAATAAAAACGACCTCATCCACGAACAATCCTTCCCCGAGCACACTCAGGGTAGCGTTCTTAGCGTAGCGCCACTCCACCGTGTGCTCCCCGGCAGGCACCGCATAGCTCACTTGAGCCCAGTTTTGCAGGCCGCTGATTTTCTGGACCTCCGCCCCGTCCCCGCGGAAAGACCCAATATCAAAGTTGGCCTCTGAAACAACCTTCCACCAGAACTTCAACGTCCCAGGGCCGGTGAAAGTGGTGGCCGTCGAAGAAGTTTGGCTATGGGTGATGAGACCACTGCGGCCCGACGAAACGCCATCGTGCGTGAACAACACTTCTGTGATCCATGGGGTGTCCACCGAGGTAAACGTCCTGCCGGGATTATCCAGCGCATGGCCGATCGTCTGGGCTAGGCCGGAACCGGGTGCCAGACACAGCACGATCACGAGCAACACCGCGGGAAACCGGTGGCGGGAGTGAAAAGGCGTCATAGGAAGGTGCAGGGACTGGGCCTAAATGGGTGAGCCAGGACATTCGGTGGCATGAAAGAAGATGGAACTGGCGTCCCGTCTGGACTTGAAATCTAGGGTAATGAAAAACGCCGCTCCGAGGAGCAAGCGACCAGCGGCGTGGGTGTTTCGATAGTTCCACGAGCAGTTTGACCCGTTCGTGGGCAAAGACAAGGAAATTCGTATATTAAGAGTGAGCAGCACCTCGATTCCACCTTTCATGCGCCAAAAGTCAGTGAAATGGCTCACGGTATTTTTCTTTTTACATTCGGCGACGTGTTCGGCTCGTTGGCGATCCGGCAGAAACATTCCGCTCGGGCCAGGGCTTTTCCTTCCCCAAACGACACAAGAGAATGGCGCGCCACGCTGTGGTTCAATCCATCTCCAAGGCCAAATCCCGTCCCTGAGCGGCGGCACTCTTTACTTCATTTGGCGTGTTTCCACTCTGCAGACGACCTTGAGCACTTGAAACCAGGATTCAATACCCCCAAGCAACGGGTACCAGGTCACGGGCGCATCTCCGTTTCGTCGCGGTTGCGAGGGTGTTGGGATTAGTTCCACAAGCACTGGAGGTGGTTGTGGCGGTTTAGGCCGTCGAGTTTGAGGAGCAGCCTCAGACCACCTGACCTCGCGCCTTGGGAAAGGGGTGGAGCGGAAGCAGGTTGGCACCGATCGGGGAAGTTTCGGCCCGAGTAGGTGGCCACCCCTCGGATTCCCGCCTTGCCTTCCAACTCCGTGCGGGGATCTTTTCGCCATGCCACAAGTTCAGTTGCCGTGGTTTCCCGTCGGGACCACGGAGATCAATGCGAACCTTGAAACGGTATGCGCGCCGTTACCGCGATTCGGGTTTGAGCGCATTCATACCCCCCGCCTGCACCGACTCGCCTTCCCATGCCACGATCAAGCCTTGCAACACCTCGGCGAAGAACTCACCGCCACCGAAACCACCTATCCAGGCACCGACCTCCGCCTCGTATATCAGCTCATCGGGGCCACCCCAATTCCGGGAAGTCAGGTGGTCTGATCCTGAACCATTCAGGTCACGCCGTGGGAGCGGGAGCTGGTTGCCAGTTGGCTGGGAGGAGCTCAGCGAAAACGGACTCCATCTGCGCCTGGACGTCGCTCACAACGAAGATCAGAGCCGTTGTCGTACCCGACTACGGACTTCTTCATGGCCATGGCGGAAAATCATTGCCGTACGGCCATCCGCGCCCTTCGATTTGGATGAAATGGAATTGCCGCGCTACAAGGGGCTGCGCGAAAAATGGCACCGCTGGGAAACCACGCGAACGATCTGCCGTCGCTTCGGCGTGCTGCTCGGCGAGGCACTGGTTCAGGGAGGCAAGTGACGCATGGAACATCGCCACCTCACCACTCCACACTGGTCGGCTGCGGCCGTGGATTCCGCGCTGGAACGCGGCGACCTTAAAGACTGGCGTGAACTGTTCACCGCCGTGCGCGCCGACTCGGCCATGGCGGAACTGGTCTTGCGGGTCGCCCGTCAACACGGCACCGACGGAGCTTCGATCCTTGCCACGGCGCTTGTCGAACGATTGCGCCCTGGCTTGGCTGGCTTGCGCGCGCCGCAATCTCCGAAATCGGAGGAAACAGGATGAACGGTTCCTTAATTCAACGGGATATGCGACAATGAACCCAATGCTATGAAGACCACCCTTGCTCCAGGTGCCAGCCTTCGCCGGATTGCGGAAATCGTCCGCAATGCCATGCTGTTTGGCCCGGACGCTTGGGAGGGCGGTTCGTTGCCGGAACGAAATGTGAATCCAAACCAAACTCAGAACATCTTGCCCACTGACCGTGACGTGGTCGAACTGTTCACTCTGTTCGGTGAACGACGCGTTCCCTATCTGCTCGTGGGCGGCATCGCCATGCTGCGCTATGTCGAAGGGCGAAATACCGAGGCATTGACCTCCTCATGTCGCTGCCGTCGCTCCGGCAACTCCCGGAAATCACCATCGAGGAGCAGAACGAATACTTCATCCGCGGCCGCTTCCGTAGCGTACGCGTGGACGTGCTGCCCACCGCCAACGCCCTCTTTGCCGAAGCCCAGCAATCTTTCGGCACCACCCACCGCTTTGCGGAACTTGACGTGCCCACCGCCACGCCGGAAGGGCTGGTCTTGCTCAAGCTCTACGCGCTGCCCTCTCTCTACCGGCAGGGGTTGTTCGAGCGCGTTTCGATTTACGAGGGCGACATCGCGAGCCTCATGCAGCGGCATCGCTCGGCGGTGGAGCCGTTGCTTCAGCGGTTGCAAACTCATTTGGAAACAGGAGACATGAATGAACTGCGGGGAATCGTGCGGGACATCGCAGCACGCATCGCGCGCTTCGAGCGGCACAAAAAGGATTGAAGGCGGGCGGCTGGACAGCAGGGCGCGTGGCGTTTCCGGGCGCAGTGTTTCTGGGAAAACGGAACGGCTGCTCTTGAACTGGCAGCTTACGGGATTCCCGCTCACCGTCATTCCAGTCGAGGATCACGCGCGGTATCTGGGAGCGGTGGATGGCGGCGACACCGGCGATCTGCTGTCGCTGCAAGCCCTCCGGCTTTCAGGCGAAATTAATGTTTTTCCGCAATCCCGCCTCGCCCGCCTTCGACAACAACCCCAACATATGACGGCACTCCGCCTGGCGTGTTCGACGACGATTTAGAATGATCACGCCGGTTTCCGGCGCGATACCGGCCAGTTCAAGGAAATCCTGCCGGTTGCACGTCACCACGATGGTTTCAGTCCGCACCGCATGATGCCAGATGTCCACGTCGTCGGTTCGCACTCCCAGCACCTCCGTGACCAGCGCGACCTCGTGACCCGCCTGTCGCAGGCAGCGGGCCACTTCCACCGCCACGTCTTCATCCACAAGGAATCTCACTCGTCAAGATGCGCGGTTTGTGCCGCCACCAGCGGGTCAAGTTCGACCTGGTGGTCTTCGTAGTAAGCCAGGCACTCATAGACCTGAGCGCGCGTCAAGCGGGGGAAACTGGCCACCACCTCGTCCACGGAAGCCCCGGTCTTCGTCATCGCCACCACATCATGCACGCCGATGCGAGTGCCTTCCACAATTGGATGGCCCGAACGCACTCCAGCCCTCTGCACAATGTAGCGGTAACTCGTCGCAATCATGCGGGGGATCGTATCGTTGACTGAGGCCGACTTCAAGCACCTTCCCGTTCACAGGCGAAAGCTTGCGAACCGACGGCAACGGCACCCGTTTAAACAAGGCAAACAAGGGACAGGAGATTTGATTAAACCGGTCACTACTCCAATAGCCTGCAGCGTTTGTATGTTAATCTGTTTATTAAACTTGCCTGTCCCCTTAAGTTCGGCACCGTCGCGCCGGACGACCAGCGAAGGCGCCGACCAGTCCGAAATTCCCCGGAGTGGGTGCCGCCCCGGCACCCACGCGCGACGTAGGGAGCGCGTCCCTGCGACCAAAGCCTAACTCACAAAAA
>JAYVTS010000124.1:0-7470 GCA_043788645.1 Verrucomicrobiota bacterium | reverse complement strand
AATCGGCTGCGCTAACATGCCTTGCTCGTTTTATCGCAGGTATTGAACCCGAAGGCTCTACAGTTTGCGTAGGAAACAGATCCGGTTCGTCCCATGAGTTTGCCTGACTCTCCTCCAGCTTTTTAGTCGCGGCAGAAGCTGGGATCTGATCTTGAGCAACTATATATGCGTGTGCAATAAAATAGAGTGCTAGCCGCACTAGCGACAAACCAGCAAAACGTATTTGGTTAGGGATGCTCCGAATCCAAGTGATTGGATTACTATTTCCAAACGATTGAGCCCCCGCGAAAAGAGGCTTATTGAATGACTGGGTCTTAAAACCGTTGCAGCTTATTTTCATCCCCTCACGAAGATCAAATCGGAAAGTTTTCTTTGGAGCTGAATTCGCGCCTCTTTCTCGGTGTTTACGCCTACTATCGCCACCTGCAAGAGTTTTTGGCCGAGATTCCGCCTGCCATACCAAGCAGCCAATACACGACCATTGAAACTCAAATCGAAGTCTTTATTGCGAGCCAATTTAGGTACAGGAAAATCTTCCCATAGACATCGATAGATATAGACACGATTTCCGTTACATTCGTAAACGCCACCTGTGAGAGGAATACTCACGGAGGAAACAGAAATCTCCAAGGGATCAGCAACATCAACAAAACTATAGCCAATCGCAGGAAGGCATACTTCCGGACGATGCATTATCGCCAGTTGAACCGATGATCGACCTGGTGCCCAACGAAAGTAAAAAATCTGCCACATGGATCCGTCTTCCCAATCGAATCTTGCAGATTGGCCGTGAGTGTATCGTAGGATTGAGCGCGTTTCGGGAGGTATTTCTTCGAAAGTAAACGATTTTCCCAACGCAGGCCAATGAATGCCCCAGTCAACTGAAGCCAATCTCCTGCCTTCCTGATTTTCATACCAAAGCTCAACAATAAACTGGAGAGAGAGCATCCATACTATCCCACAAGTTATCCACATGAAACGGAAAGACGGCACTTCAAATTCGCTATTCGTCGAAAGCTTACTCAACTCTCCCCCTCTTCCCACCAACGTCGCCAAAAGCCATAGCAATGCAAACGAGACGAAAAAAATAGTGAACCCTGCGGGGTCATGCCACTTTTCAATTGAGCTTATACCCTCAACTGCAGCGCGCCAACCTAGAAAGAACGCCCGGCAAATATTCAGTCCAAAGGACATCGCACAACCGCCTGCTACTAACACGATTCTCTTACTCAGACCGAGGCGATAGAATTCTCCAAAAAATAGGGATGCCATTAGCGTACCCGCGAGCGACCTTATCCCGCTACAGGCGTCCGCTATGCCGACGGATCCGCTGGCAATGTCGATTACATTTCCGCGTTGTAGCGCGGGTACGTTAACGAGATTTAACAATTCAACGGTCACGCTCGTTACCGCGGAAGCTAGTGCCTGTAGTACACCCTGTTCCGTTGCAAGGGGCCACGGCAGTGCCGAAAAAATCAGGAGAAATGGAATTGTAAAATGTCGGACCCAACGAACTCCTCCAGCGATTGCAATTGGGACGAGGCTTAAAATTACAATAATTATACTGTGAAACCAATTGAATGGTCGCCAGTCCGGATTAGCTTCTTGAATGATGCGGATTGGTAGGAGCAGGACCATAATTACCACCCCTACGACTACCGCAGAAACGGTTGGTCGAGAGACCGACGGATAGGGACGTTCTGTCCACCGACGCCACAGTAAATACAGAATGAAAAGGGGTACAAAGTAGCCGAATTCGTATTGCGGATTTGTGGACCAATCATTCCGCAATTTCCCAACCAAGCCAACCCATCCAATCAGCGGAATAGAAACCAACAGGCCGCTTCGCCAAGCAGGAGAAACAGTTACATTGCCGATCCTAATGCCTTGGCGATCTGTAGATGACGTTGTTTCGGGGGTGGACATTGGATTTTTGAGTTCCCCTTCTCGATTTGCATAAGTTCTTGATGCAACGCATTCACCGCTGCATTTGCAACTGATTTTAGAGAGGTGTAACTAGTCTTCTGAGGGTGACCGATCTTACGTCGTCTTTGTTATGCAAATGAGACTGAAAAGCGCGTCACCGTTCAAAAACTTCATTTACTTTGGAAAATACGACATTTGGGAGACACCCAGTCATTGCCTTTCGAAGTAAAGGTTTGCCTAGAGCTTGTCATGCACTTTTCACCTTGGGCACAGAGGAAACAACAAGGCATGGAAGGCCCCGAATCACGTTTCCTGCCGTTCAGTTCCTTGAAGACCCTCTGTGGCAGGCGACTCAAAGTGCATGATAGACTCTAGGCTTTTCATACAGCCGTTTGCAATTTCAAACTTTTCAAACAAGTGCATTTCCATTAACACTATTTTCCGGAGGTGAGTGTTAAAAAGAAACTAAACTATTTCAAACCCGGCGATTCCTCCAAATAAGAAAAAATAACCCGAGTCAACGCAAGCTGCCGCACTTGGTTGGCAATTGAAATTGCAACCCAATTTTTGTTTGATATTATTTGGTATTCGCGCGTTTTGCGTAGACACCGGACAATTGAAATCGTCTATTTACAGCAATCCCTCACGCGAGATCAAAAGAGAAGCGTATTTGGATAAAATAGGCCAGCAAATTGCCCGACCGCCTATTTTTCCGTAAGAAGTTTTTTTGGGTTTATGTCATCAATTTTTCTACATGCCTCATACATGGAAGCACATTTAGCGTTCGTCAAATCGAGGGGCGGGGGGGGATAAATTGATACGACGTTAAAACTACTTTACGTCGACGCGTCTACATCAACTAATCCGTTACGAACAGCGTATCGCATAATTTGAGAATTATTTTTTAATCCCATTTTTTCAATAACACGCTTTCGGTAAGTAGAAACCGTTTTGACGCTCAATGAAAGTCCTCCCGCAACCTCTTTCACCGTTTTTCCCGCGGCAATCATGCACATCACTTGATACTCGCGATCCGAAAGTTCCTCATGGACGGGACCTTTGCGATCCTCTTGAAGATGATTCGCCAACTTTTCAGCAAGACTCGCGGTGATGTAACGCGACCCTCTGAGTGCGGCTTCGACTCCTATGACCAAATCTTGTCCGGCGCTGTCTTTTCGGATGTAGGCACAAGCGCCGAGCTTTAGCACTCGGATAGCGAATTGATCTTCGGAATGCATGCTCAGAATTATGACCGGCAATTCTGGACGCGCTTGTTTGAGGTCCTTTAATGCGTCCAAACCTCCACGACCAGGCATACTTATGTCCAAAAGAACAACGTCCCACTGTGCTTCCCAAACCATTTGGAGAGCCTCTCGTCCATCACTGGCATCACCAAATTCCGCGTGCTTGAAATGCTCTTTCAACACCTGCTTGAGCCCTTGTCGAACGATAAAATGATCATCAACAATAAGTATTTTTATATTTTTTGCCATAATTATGGTTTTTCTGGGCCAGTTTTCTGAAAGCGAAGTTTGAAACGTTTCAACTGATCGGGGTAAAAGCAGTTATCGGGCAAGCCGGGGAAATTTATCACACTTGAGAATTACGACGAATTCTCGCTACCTTCCATCGGATCACGGATGGGCAATTTCACGGTCACGGTGGTTCCCTGAGCGAGCCCAGATGAGATCTCAACCCGACCACCGAGCGCTTCGGCTCTTTCTCCCATCCCCAAAATTCCGAAACTTTTCGGCTTCGGCGAGGTCGTTGCGGCAAAACCGCGGCCATTGTCGGAGACAATCAGCACAAAAGAGTCGCCTTCTTTTTTGAATTTCACTCGAACGCGCGATGCTTGCGCGTGCCTCGCCACATTGGTGAGGATCTCCTGAAAAATGCGAAAAAGGGCGGTCGAGGTATCTTTACAGGGGCATTCGAGTGAGTCCGCATCGACCTCGCAACGGATGCCAACTCTTCGAGAAAAGCCCTCGGCCTGCCATTCGATCGCAGCACGTAATCCCAGTTCATCGAGAACCGGAGGCCGTAGGTTGGTCGTGATCCTCCGAACGGTCTGTAGCGTGCCATCCAGCATTCGTTTCATCTGGCCGATTTTCCGAACGACGGGTTCGGCACCGCGCTCCGATAACACTTTCACCATTCGATTTTCGAGCCACGCCAGATCGATACGGAAAAGAGTAAGAGCCTGCCCAAGTTCATCGTGGATTTCGCGGGCGACACTGATCCGCTCCTCTTCACGCGCCGATTGATTGCGCAGGCCAAGCTCCCTCAATTGTCGGCGTGATGTTTCACGCTCCTCTTCGATCACCTTCGATGCGCTGATATCAAATAAGAATCCGCGCGCCCTTCCTCCCTGATCCCGGCGGGGTCCATACCGCACGACCTGCCGGACCCATAAATACTCCCCATTTATCTTCCTCAAACGAAACTCAGCATGCACATCCGTTTCCTCGCTCCCGGCCAGATCCAATTCCAACTTCGCTGCGGCATCCCGATCCGCCGGGTGAATGATCGACAACCAGAAACCCGGTGCGGCCCAACCCGCTAAAGGATAGCCAAACAACGATTCCGCTTGGGGTCCCAAATAGGTAAATTGCGCGGTTCGCACATCCATTTCAAAAGGGATCATCCCTGTCGTCTCGGCGAGTTTCCTAAAAAATGCCTCATTGCTCGCAAGCCTGTCCAACACCGCCCGATGCGCCGTGATATCTGTCGCCACCGCCACGATTTGGTGCGGCTGTCCGGCCGAATCCACCTTAAAAACAGTCTCGCGACTATGCAACCACACCCAATTTCCATCCGCTCCTCTTAAGCGGAACTCCCTTTCCACGACCTGCCCCTCGTGGGCCATTGAGAGGTTTTCAAAAAATGCCGCGTGCGCCTCCACTTCATCGGGATGGGCGAGCGCCACGGTGAAAAGCGGGCTCATTTCCACAAGATTCCACGTCGAGTAGCCGAGGATTTTATCTACGAGACCATTCAGGTAAAGGCACCGTCTTTCCACGACATCATACAGATAGAGGATAACCGGCGAGGCGCTCGCGATCTGTTCGATAAAGTAACGACTCTCCCGTAGGGATTCCTCTGTGTAACGACGATAGGTAACATCCAGCATGAACCCCCCAACAATCATACCCGCCTCCCCTGACGGGATCACACTCAACATATCCCGGACCCAAACGGTCCTCCCATCCGCTCGCAACATCCGGTATTCGCACTCGAAACTCTTCCCCTTTTCCATCGCCTCAGCACGAGTAATCGTCACCCACTCCCGATCTTCCGGATGCAGACGATTCGCCCAAAAACCCTCCTGCATCCACTCATCCAAGGGAAAGCCTAGAAACGGAACCGCTTGCGGCCCCACGTAGAAAAATCGTCCGGTTTTGATATCCGCCTCCCACGGCACCACATTCGTCGTCTCGACCAAAAGCCGGAATTCCTCCTGGTTCTTCTTGAGAGTCAACTCCGCCTTTTTGTGAGCAGAAATATCAATCACACTCCCCTCGAAGTAGAGGGGATCGCCGTTTTCGTCTCTAACGATTCGCGCAAATTCAGATATCCAAACAATCTTTCCATCGCGCCTCTGGATCTCCGATTCAAAATCCGACACGCTCCCCTCCGTCCGCATTTGGCGCACGAATTCCGCCCGCCGACCGGCTTGGACATAAAGCTGTGTCGTCAGGTCTTTTACGCCCGCCTTCAAATCCCCCGGAGAATCGTATCCGTAGATTCTCGCCAAAGCGGGATTGGCCTCGATCCATTGTCCATCGAGCGTCGTGCGGAAGATACCTTCAATCGCGTGATTGAAGGTGTCCCGGTAGCTTTCGAGGGCGATATTTTTCACGTTAAAAGGATCATTTGATCTCCAAAAATTAATATCCTCTTTCCCGAGTTTTAGTTCACGAATCAATGTTTAGAAAAATGGACTGAGGCCAACGATGATAAAATCGGCACAGAGTCTGCTATCTCGCTGTTCGCAAACTCGTTCTTCAGTAAGCGGGACTGCATTCTCTGAATGCGCTACGAATCGATCACACACAAGAATGTTTTCCGAGAATAACCCCTATGCCGCAGCGGTTCATCAAGCACACCGCCTACATCCGGACGGACACTCTGCCTACAGAACATTCAGACCGTTTTCGGTTGCCTATCTTCCTCGATTTCCCTTAGCTTATGAGAAGGTTGCGTAGCGATCAAAATCGCGCGTAAATACACTACGACTCCGCAAACTGGAAAGATGATTACATATCGCGTCAGGGGCGTTACGGTTTTGCACAGCATCTTGATCGCAGGCGTCGCTGCGGGTCTTTTCTGGCTTTGGATTGCGGCACACTTTTCACTACGGCTGGCAGGCACCCCCGTCACGCACGCCAGATACGCCGTTTACATGGGCGTCATCATGGCCGCTTTGGGATTGGATCTCCTCATTTCAAAAATTCACGACACCGATCTGTTGCAACTGGACCTAATCGGCGTCCTGAAACTCTCCTTTCGACAGACACTTACCGTTCTCGTCGTCCTTTTGCTATTTCTCGTTGCGCAAAAAGATACCGCCATCTCCCGCGTTTTCCTCTTCTCCTTCATCCCCGTCCTTTACGGCGCGCTCACCGCGCTAAATCGCACGTTTCCTCGCTTCATCGCGGCGACCCTCTTCGATTCCGGTCGGCGCGAGCATACACTCCTGCTCGGGAGCCCGGCGCACGCCCGGCGGATCATGCCTTGGATCGAAAGCAAGTCGCAATACGGTGTGCATATTGTGGGGCTTGTTTCAGATGAAGCTGCGGCGGACACCGGACTTCCCTGGCCCATCATCGGGAAACCGGCGGATCTCGCACTGCTGACACACCAATCCGCCGCGACCCAGATCATCCTCTTGGAAATGCCCGACGCGATCTCCCACGCTGCGGACATCGGCGCGCAGTGCGAACAGCTCGGCATACGGCTGCTCATCGTGAACGACATCGAAAAACACATTTCCGAGAGCTTCAAACGACCCATATTCTTTTTTGAAGATGGTGGGGTCCGTTTCATCAGCCTGCGAGAGGAACCGCTCGAATGCCCGTTCAACCGCATTTTGAAGCGCGCGCTCGATATCGCTGTCTCAGTTCCGGTCGTCTTCTTCATCCTTCCGCCACTGTCGCTTTTCGTGTGGCTCGTCCATCGACTGCAATCTCCCGGCACCTTGTTTTTCCGCCAACGGCGTACTGGTATTCGCTTCAAGGCGTTCGATATCTATAAATTCCGCACCATGGAAGTTCACAACCCGGATGAGAAAGCTCAGGCGACTGAAATGGACCCACGCGTCTTCGCGTTCGGGAGATGGCTCAGGCGCTTGAGTATTGATGAGTTACCCCAGTTCCTCAACGTCCTCAAAGGCGAAATGAGCGTCGTCGGGCCCCGCCCGCACATGGTCGAACACGATCTCGAATTTGGGCGGGTCGCCGAGACTTATCGTTTGCGCAGCTTCGTAAAACCAGGCATTACTGGCCTCGCCCAAGTGGAGGGCTTTCGTGGCCAAACCCGGCGCCC
>JAYVTS010000123.1:0-5280 GCA_043788645.1 Verrucomicrobiota bacterium | reverse complement strand
TTCGAGTCGGAAGGCCTTCGGACCATAGTGCCGGACCGAGCCTACCGAATCGACCCAGGCCAGAGTTGAAAAGGGGTCGGTCGTGCCATCGGTCCGACGCATTCGATAGGTCATGATCTCACGGCCATCGTCGAGTTGAAGGCACGCCCAATCCCAACCGGCCTGTCCGGCCCCGAGCTGACTGGAGCTGATTTCGTGATCCATCCACGCCTCTCCAGTGACGCTGAAACTTTGCGAGCCGACTTGAACCGTACCGGTGGTGGCCAGCCTGGGGAAAGTCAGGTAGTGGCTAGAGGCCCAAGTTTCCGCTGCCTTTTGGGAAACGCCACGGGTGCCAAAGATCACCAGTGGCTTCGTGGGAACGAGCCGAAGTTGGAATTTCGCCGCGGTATGGATGGTGCCCTGAAGCTCCATTTGGGTCGTGGTGGGATCAATGATTTTCAGCGACCAATCCCCATTTCGTACGGCCAAGGTATGAGTATCGCTTTGGGCATCCCAGCCTCCGCGATTGAGTCGTTCCTGATGGAGAAACTTTCCCGTTGAGACATCGAGGAGGGCCATATGGGCGAGGAAAAGGTGTTGATCCCCAAAGTTCGGGGTAGCGGCCGTCGAGGCCTGGGTCGGTGGGGTGGCGCGACGAAAAAAAGTGGCTTGGAATCCGAAACGTTTGGGTTCGGCGCCGGTGTTCGTGGCGAATAAATGTCCGGTCACGTACCACCATTCGATTTTGTATTCGGGATGACTTCCGTGATCGCGAGGGAAAGCAAAGTGGGCATCGGGAATGGGCAACGCGAAACCGTCGGCGGTGGTGGGCGCCCCGGCGAGCGTGGGGTGGTGAGCCCCGTACAGAGCGACGAGGAAGAGGAAGAGTTTTTGGATCATGGGGCTTATTCTTCTTTTTCCGCAGGGAGTTGGGCACCGCGGCGGCCCACGAGCCAACCGACTGTGCCCGCTGCGGCCAGGACTAGTCCAGCGAGCAACGCCAGCTGATTCCACGGATGATTCGTTTCCAACGTCCAACCAAACGTCTGTTTGTTCACCCGTTGAATCAGCAGCCAACCGAGGGCGAGACTGAGCAATAGGCCGGCCGCAATTCCGGACGCGGCGGTTAGGAGACTTTCCCAGGCAGTCGCGGCCGCGATTTCTCGGTGAGTAAATCCCAAGGCGCGGAGCGTGGTGAGTTCCGTCCGACGCTCGAGCAAGAGGCTCATCAGCGTGAAACCCAACCCGGCGACGGCGACCACAATACCGATCAGTTCGAGGGCGTAGGTGATCGCAAAAGTCTGGTGGAAGATTCGCAAGGCTTCGCGGCGAAGATACGCATTGGTGTAAACCGCTAGTCCGGGGTGTATTGTGCGAAATTCGGCTCGTCGTGCGTCGGCATTTTCGCCGGGCTTCAGCGCGAGGATGAGCGTGCTTGCTTGATCGTCGCCAAACCATTCAGCGAACCGGGCGCGCTCAATACTGAGGCTGCCGCGTTCGTTTCCGTAGTCCGCAAAAACCCCGGCAATCGTGAGTGGGCGTGGGCCGGCCGGAGTCGGAAGGGTCAAGGTGCCACCCCGGTTAAGTTGGAACCGAGCGGTAAACGCCTCGCTCACGAGGCATAGTCCGGTGCTCCGGGCAGGATCAAAAATGGCGTCATCGACCGGTTTTTCGACCCAGGTCGTGAGGGTATGATCCCGGAACCAACTGAGAGTGCTCCCTCCGAGCAAGGTCGAGCCACCCGGCAGTTGGATCTCGGCGATTTGAATGGCATTTGCCGCTGCCACCGCCGGATGTGCGGCCAACGCTCGCCAGACTTCGGGACGGATGCGATTTTGAGTGGACGCACTCTGGGCACCGTCACTGGAGATATATAAGTCCGCTTGAAACGTCCGTTCAATCCAGCCGCGAACTGTCGTATCAAAACTACTAACAAGAATGGCCATACCGGCCGTCATGGCGATCGCAGCTACGAGGCCGGCCAAGGCGAGCCGATGCCGACCGGATGGAGTCAAAAGTTGTGATAAGGCTAATCGCCAACTGGCTCGGTGGCGCCCGAGGGTTTGAAATCGGTGGGCTATCCATTCGAGTATTCGACCGGCGAGTATTCCCGCCCCAGCGAGCCAAAGGATTGCCGCGAGATAGGCGGCCCAGGTGAACCGTCCGCCGCCCGCCAAGCGTGCAGGCTCGAACCCGGTAAGTAGGATCCCGAGTACCAAAAGTCCGACACCCCAAAGGGGGCGGCGCAGCCAGGTCGGTCCGGCAAACGTCGTTCCAGCGCGGACCAAAACTTGGGCCGGGGGTGTTGCGGCAGCGGTTCGGGCCGGGAGCCAGCCGGCGAGAAGACTCGTAGCGATGGCAAGGACCAAGGCGATACTGGCCTCGATCCAATTCAATGCCGCCGCATCGACGGACGTGGCGTAGTAGAGCGCATTCACGGTTCGGCCGATGAGGCGGACGGCTCCTTGAGCCCCCAACCAACCCAGGGCCAATCCCAGCACTCCACCCAGCAGACCGAGCACGGCGGCTTCGCGGAGCCAGGCTGCGCGGATCTCCTCGGAACGAACGCCGAGCGAACGTAAAATCGCAATCTCTTCGCGCCGTCGAACCACGGCTCCATCCAATGCTTGAAACACCAAATAGAGACCGACAACCAGGGCCAACATGGAAAGAATCGTGAGGTTGAGGCGGAAGGCTTGGGTCATTTGTTGACCGGCAACTTGTCGATCTTCGGGGGATATAATTCGCCACCGCTCGTCGCCCACGCTTTCGATTTTCGCCCGAAGCGCGCGCCAGCGTTCACTTCGCGCCGGACCCTCGTCGAGGATCAACTCAATACGATCTAGGCGGCCCTGCCGGTCCGTCAGCTGCTGCAAGGCCGGTAGGTCTAGGACGATTAGATTCGGCGGGGCCTGGGGGCGATCCGGATCAGCGGGTATAACCCCCGCCACCTGAAGATCCACCAATTGGTCATTCACTACCACTCGAAAGAGGTCGCCCACCTGGAGCTGGTCTCGGCGGGCCAACGACGAACTGACATACGCCGAATGGGGATCTCGAAATCTTGCCCACACGCTGGGCGCTGAGTTCACAGAATCGGCGAGCGGAGCCTGACCATTGGTTTGGCCGAACCAGGAGCGATCCAGGTGACGTTGGAGGGCGAGGTTTTGCAGGGCGATGAGGTCAACACCCACGAGTTGAAACGTTTCACGATCGCCAATGCTTTCCGTTTCGGATCGGCGCGGTCGAGTGGCGGTGGTCTCAAGGACCGGCACGAGCTGGACGGGTTCACCGGCTAAGGCGCCTCGAATTTCGCCGAGGATATTTTCGGGCAACGAACCCGCCGGAGCGACGAGGAGGCCATCGGCTTCGGCCGTGAGCAATTCGGCAAAGTTTTGAAAACTTGCGACGGCCGCCCGGTTTGCCAATCGCACGGCAAAGAACACGGCGACACCGAGAGCTAAAAGCACGATGAGCGTGACGGATTGCAAGGGCGCCAGGAACCAGTGGCGCCAGGTGAACCGAGACCACATCAACCGAGCGAGCGGGGCGGCGGGCATTTTTTGGAAGCTATGAGTTATTAGCTCTGGGGAGGTGGTTCACGGTTCGGGTGGCGACGATGAGGCCGTCGCGGAGTTGGATCTCGCGGTGACAGATCGCGGCGGCTTCGGGGCTGTGGGTTACCAGAATGAGGGCGGTTCGGGTTTCATCGGTTAGTTCTTGTAGCAACTCTAGAATATTCGCTCCGTTCGCAGAATCGAGATTGCCGGTGGGTTCATCGGCGAGAATCAGTTTGGGCTGGTGGATCAAAGCCCGAGCGATGGCGGCCCGCTGCATTTCACCCCCCGACAATTGGGCGGGTCGAGCATTGGCTCGATGGGTGAGCCCGACGCGTTGAAGCAGGTTGCTCACCCGAAGAGTTCGTTCGTGAACGGGAACGTGGTTTAGTTGCAGGGGTAACTCGACGTTTTCCGCGGCACTGAGGGTTGGCAGCAGATGAAAGAACTGAAAAATGGTGCCGAGAGTGCTTCGACGGATATCCGAAAGGCCATCGGCGTCGAGTGCGGTCAGGTCGATGCCGTGCAAGCGAATCTGACCTGAATCCGGTCGATCCACTCCGCCGAGGCAATTCAGGAGTGTGGTTTTACCGGAGCCTGAAGGGCCGGTGAGGGCCAATCGTTCTCCTTGATGAAGGGTGAAAGTGACCTCTCGAAGTACGGCTCGGCCGTCGTAGGCTTTGCTGACGGCAGCGACTTGCAGAACTTCGGGAGCGGATAGGGGAGCAGACATCGAGCGACTACCCAAATCGCATGAGAATGCGGGGTGTCAATTCACCACCAACTGACTTCCGCCACCGCGGTAAAGGGTTCTGCGTAAAATTTCTCGTTTGTCATCCGGCCCAGATCCAGCTACCGGCGAGGGCGCGAAGTGGTTCGAACGTCAGCGCAGATTCCTTTTTTGCATGTTAACTCCATCGAGTCCTCAGAGATCGTCCACGGCGGAAGGCGAGTCGGTAGCGCCCGCTGTGCCCGGGACGTCCACGCCGGTGTCGATCGACTTCGGCGGCCTCATTACGCAGTTGGAAAGGGTGGCGAATCATCGTGCTTTGTTGGCCGATTTATCGAATGAGGACCGGAACCGACTCATTCAAGCGGCGGGCGAGGTCTATTGTCCCGACGTGGCGGATCGGCGGCAATTAGTGAAGGCCAAAGTGCGCCAACGGAAGGCGGAAAAGCAACTAAAGGACCAGGCGGTCTTGAGTGAAACCGGTATTCGAAAACTTCGGCGGCAAACCGTGTTCACCACTCCGAATCAATTGCCGCCGCCTGGCGGCCAGGAAGAGAGGGTCGAGAATCCTGAATTTCGCGAAGTGGTAGAGCCGCAGAATTGTTATATCTGCAAACGCGATTATGCCCAGATCCACGCTTTCTACGATCAACTTTGCCCGACGTGCGCGGACCTTAATTTTCGGAAGCGCTCCGAGCTGGCGGATTTGAGGGGGCGAGTCGCGTTGCTGACCGGGGGGCGGGTAAAGATTGGTTATCAAGCGGGTATCAAACTGCTTCGGTGCGGGGCGCACCTCATGGTCACGACTCGTTTTCCTCGCGACTCCGCCGCCCGCTATGCGGCGGAGCCGGATTTTGCGGATTGGGGACATCGGCTGGAAATCTTTGGATTGGACCTTCGGCATACCCCGAGTGTCGAGGCGTTTTGCCGACATCTTTTATCTACTCGTGACCGTTTGGATTTCATCGTGAATAACGCCTGCCAAACCGTCCGGCGTCCGCCCGGATTTTA
>JAYVTS010000122.1:0-4068 GCA_043788645.1 Verrucomicrobiota bacterium | reverse complement strand
ATGCCTCCGAAGTGGATCTGCAGGTTCGATTTTCCTCACCGGCTAATTTGTCGACGATTGATTTGAACGACTTGCAGATTCGAGACACCTCCGGGGGATCAATCACTCCCGCAACCGCCTCGTTGAGCCCGGACAAGCTAACAGCAACCTACCAGGTGATTCTAGCGGATGCCTCAATCACGAATTTCGTGTTTCTACGGCCCAATCAGGTGCGGAGCTTGCGAACCCAAGCCTGGCACTTTGCTCAATCGGGGCAGATTGGCGTAATCCTCCCCCAGCACCGGAATCAGACTCTCGCTCCACCGATTACCGGTCGCACTGCTTACCCGGGAAAATGGAGGTTCACTTTCTGAACTAGATGGTATCGATGATGAGGTCTTCCCGGACCAGTTATCCTCCGGGATTTTCACCAATCAGCCAACTCTGGGAAGGGGCTTTGTGGCGGATGGTGTCACACCAATGCTGATGTGCATCACACTCTCCAAAACTACGAACATCCTTCGTAGGTTCCATTTAACATTCGAAGAATCTAAGGGTTTGGTCGTTGGCGGTCTTTCCGGCAGGACTCGCGTTCTCCAAGGCCTTGATTCGTTTCCGAAATGGTCGGGACTGGGCGAAACGGCCATCGAGGTTCAGCCTGGGCAACCATCGGCTTTCGCCTTTATTGGTGGCATTAAATCGGAGGACCTGCTACCTTATGCAACTCCGACCGAGTTCACTGTAGTTGTCCGGCTACTGGAAAATGTAACGGACAAGAAAATGGCCTCGGTGTCGTTTGGCATACGCCGCCCGCCAATCGCTCTGGTTCATGGTTACCACTCGGACGGAACGGTTTGGAAAGGTCCATTCCTCGACTCTCTTGTGGGTTCACGAGGGGCGGACTTCGTTGGGCGGTTAAGTTATGGGTCTCGGCTTGAAAGCAATGGAAGCCGAGAAAATGGCAATAACAACACAGAAAGCCTCAAAAGGAACGTTGATTACCTCTCACAAGCCTTGGATTTCAGTATCGAAGAGGACAAAGCGTCATTTCAGAACGCCGACGTTGCACCGATCGGGATGGCGAAGCCTCCTTTAAGTGATTGGTATTTTCTTCGGTACGACTTGGTGGCACATAGTCAGGGCGGCGTGCTGGCCCGAATGCTTGCCCGTGAACTGCCTTATGAGGAATCCCGATTCTTCAACTGGATCTATCTTCGAGGCCGATTTCGAAGGATTATTACCATAGGTTCGCCGCACAACGGCTCCACCATCCTGTACTACTCTTTGGCGGTGCTAAAGAAGAACCCGCTGGCTGACTTCGCGATTTTTGCAGTCGACGGGACGGGGGTGCTAAGGCCAAAATTCGATCCGTTCGGGGAAGAGATTCCGGAAATCAACGGGTGGAATGTGGATCCAAAAGCGAAATTCCACTTGCTCAGGACTTTCATCGACGGGCCGCCAAATAGTGCGCCGCCTTCCTATGGTTTAATCGGACTACTTGGAGGGACTGCCGATGGGAAGTCGCGAAAGGATATTGTTCTTCCACTAGGATCAGACGGTGTCGTTGATTTCGAAAGCCAAGGAGGGGGCCCCGGCAGCAGGGTGACAGGCCTGACACAAGCAAATATTGCTCACGCGGTAGGGTCGCCTCTATTCAGCATCACGCCAATAGCGGTTCAAACCGCTAGCTCCCTCGTCGGAGATAAGGTAAGAGCTCTTCTCGATGGGCTCGATTCTAATTTCGGCCGCTTTTACCCGGTTACTTCACTGGATGCGGAGCGCCAAAAGAAGATTGATGAGATCGTTCCCGAAGTCAGTGTTTCTGACCTTATTCACATAGTTTCTGGCCAGAATAGGGCTGCTGGCTCTACTGCGCTTTCTTTTCACTCAACGATTAACTCTCGATTTACCCTTGATATCCCGCAAGACATGCCGCTACGCGGACAGGTTTCATGGCAGGGAGCAGTCTATGGACCCACCGGTGTTTCTTCCGACGGGCTCATTTTATCCACCGACGGCGCTGAAACTTCGCAGATAGCTGTTACCGTAAACAGCAATGTGGTAGGCGAAGTCGTCTTGCGCGCGAGTTGCCTTTCCACCAGCAACAGGCTAGTTTTGGCGCTTTCGGTCTTGGTCGCGTCCTTCCCACCCGGGCCACTTTTGATCATCAAGCTCGAGCCAGCGGAGCATTTCATGTCGGTCAGCAACACTGTTGAGCTGGAGGCCTGGGGAGTTTACTCCAATGGCATTCAAAGCCGACTTTTTATATCTCCAACGGATAATGGGGTCGCATCTGCTTATTTGACATTTGAACGAAGCAACGGGTTTGTCGTCGGATGTTTGGGTAAACCATTTCCTTTTTTTGGTCGCAATATCGAGTCGGCGTTTTCAATATAAACTGACAGAAAATATATTTATTAACCCTGATACGAGAATCCGGCGGGCTCGCGGAGGCGAATGGCGCGGATGAAAATTGCGGCGGCCGCGGTTTATCACTGCATTTCCCCGGTGGTCGTCGGGTAGTTCCTGCGGGATGACGGCTGCAAGGAGAGGCTGGTGGCAATCTTGGGTAAGGTGACCGCCTTCTGAGGCGTGGCGGTCATCATTTACGTTTGCCACCACGCAGCAACGCCGCCACTGCGCACCGGTTTGCCGGACTTGACGGAGAGAACGCCGCCGGGGCGATCGCAGGAGATCGGGACACGGTGTTGCGCCCGCTGGCAGACCGGCCCAAGGCGCCCGCCAAATTCCTCCTGCTCGGCAGCGCGTCTCCGGAGTTGGTGAAGGGAGTCTCGGAATCGCTGGCGGGCCGGGCCGGTTTCGTGGATTTGGGCGGCTTCGACTTGCAGGACGTGGGCGCAGAGAAGGCTGGGCGTCTGTGGATGCGCGGCGGCTTTCCGCGCTCGTTTCTGGCCCGGAATGAGGTCGCGAGCCTCGCATGGCGGCAGGACTTCATTCGCACTTTTCTGGAGCGAGATCTTCCCGCACTGGGATTGATGATTGCCTCGGAGACGTTGCTGCGGTTCTGGACGATGGTGGCGCATTATCAAGGGCAGATTTGGAACGCGGCGGAGCTGGCGCGGGGCCTGGGGTTGTCCGAGAAGACGGTGCGCAGTTACCTGGACCTGTTGACCGGGGCGTTGGTGCTGTGGCAGTTGCAACCGTGGCATGAGAATCTGAGCAAGCGGCAGGTTAAAGCGCCCAAGGCGTACGTGCGCGACTCGGGGCTGTTGCACGCGCTGTTGAGCGTGGAGAACCGGATGCAACTGTCGGGGCATCCCGAGCACGGGGCGTCCTGGGAGGGCTTTGCCCTCGAACAGGTGCTGGAGGCGGCGGGCACGCGGCAGGCATTCTTTTGGGGGACACACAGCGGGGCGGAACTTTCCGCGGAGCGTCCAGAACCAAATTCCTGGTATCAGTAATTGCCGTCGAGGTCGAGGAGTGTTTTTTGCAATGTGCGAAGGCCGTCATTCGCTCGAAGCTCTGGGACAGCCGCGCGGAAGGCGGCGAGGCTCCGTTGCCGTGCTTAGCCGAGATTCTGATTGATCAGACAAAGATCGAAGGCGAAACCGTGGAATCGTTGCAACGGATAATTGAGGATTCCTACACCAATAAACTCAACTAACGCCTAGAAAAGCAATGGGGTCAAACATTGATTGTTGACAGTTTGCCTTCAATCGACGCTGACGTTGATCCTCGTCCCTTCGATAGATCACCTCCCCGCCATTGCCCCGGCTCAGCACATGGTACCAGCCATCAGGCACCTGAATTCTCAAACGTCGCGCAACGGTGTCTGCACAATTACGCTAGGTTATATATTATATTGTTGTGTAAATGCGCCAGGAGCCTGTAGGTCGCTGGTTAGTTCAATTTTGATTTTCTTTAGTGGTATTATTAAAAGCAGTTAGGAAAAAAATGACCGGTCGCCATTCTTTAAAGCACCATCAGCAGGCCGCTGTTATGGGTGTTACCCAATCATTGTTAAATATCGTGTTTAAACGCATGGCAAATTGACAATTCGGGGCCTGTGGAAGGTAGTTGGAACTCGTGCGTAGGGGGTACTGGGAATGACTCTCTTGACGCCCTACG
>JAYVTS010000121.1:0-6222 GCA_043788645.1 Verrucomicrobiota bacterium | reverse complement strand
CGGATAGCTAAACGTGCAGGTCTCAAAGCCCAGGTCTTTCAGGAAGCCAGGGAGTTGGTTGTAATCTTCAATGAGACGACTGGCCGTGATGCTGGCCGTGGTTTGGATCCCGACGCTGCGAAAGTATTCATTGGCCTTCTTGATTTTGCGGCAGACGTCCGGCAGCCCGCGATTGGTTTCATGCTTGGCCACGTCATGGGCATCAATCGACATGATCACGCTACTGAGCCCGTCGCTCGCTAACGCTTTCATGTTGGCGTCGGTCCAAAGCCCGCCATTCGTGCAGATCATCGGTTTGATGCCCGCTCGGGCAGTGTATCGCACCATCGCCCTCAATTCCTTATGGACCATCGGTTCACCCCCGACAAAAAGCAGGTAACCAATGTGGTTTTTCTTCGCAAGATCAACGACATCCAGTGCCTCATTGAGGGTGACACTCCGCCGGGCTTTCGGATCAAATTTTGAACGTGCAAAACCGCAGAAACCACAGTCCGCATTGCACAGGTTGGTAATGGCAAACTGGAGGTACCCAGGGCCACCATGCGCTAGGACTTCCTTGACGAGTTTGAACGCAGATTTTTTCGGACGCGCTACCGGCTGGGATAGATCATCGACCGTCCGGGCTTGGACGGTCGGAAAGGGTGAGGCAAGTGTGACCGTGCTCATGTAATACGAGGTTAGTTTGCGGGATTGGCGGCGCCCTGCCAGGGAATCTTGGCGAGTGCTGATTGGAGTTACCGGAGCCGATAGAAACGCGTTCCGGTCGGCGCTGCCGTTTCGACGTAGTCAACCAGACCGCCTGGGTTGAAGGCGGTGACGGGTGTCCAGGCTTTCAAATCGACCGAAGTTTCTAGGTTGATGGTCGCAATGCCGACCGGTTCGTAGTGGATTTGGAATCGCCCATCGGGGGTCACCGAGATCGGCCCCAGGTGGAATGAAGGGGGGAGGATGGGGGCCGTCACGGTAATGCTGACGGTGGCGGGCGCGCTGTCGGCGAAGCCATCGTTCGCCCGGTAGGTAAAGGAGTCAGTTCCGTTAAAATTGATCGCGGGAGTGTAAGCAAAATCTGCAAGATTGCTCAGAACGACTTTTCCGTGGCTGGGCAGTGTGGTCAGCCCGAAATGAAGGGGATCGCCATCGGTGTCGGCCCCCAAGAGGGTACCCTGGCCGGTGGTATCGTGCGGGATCGTCAACGCGATATTAGTAACCGTGGGTGCGAGGTTATAGACGGTACAAATCGTCGAAGGGGTGCGCGTGACGGTCGTGAGACTCCAGCATCGTAATATCCCTGAATCGCCCCCAAACGTATCGGCAATTCGGATAACCCAAGGTCCGTTGGCGGATTTCCCTCGCAAGACACCGAGTGGTTCCTCTGGGCGAAACGATCCTTCAAAGGGTGCGCTACCGCCAATCAGGGAGCGGGTGGCGTCGTCATCGAAAACCGTCCGCACCTCACCCTGGCCACAAATACCGGTGCCGAGGTTTGGCTTATCACCGCCGCGATGGATGCAAAGAGCCACCTCGGTTTGATCGGGGTGGATGAGGGTGATTTCACAGTCGCCTACCGTGGGATGGTCGATCCGGAGCGCGATTTGTACGCTCTCGATGACGGGGTTTCCGCCGAGGTTAATCCGATTGGTGGCTTGATCGATGGTGAGGTCCGGAATCGCCAGTGGGATCAGTTCATGCCCTTCACTGAGATGGGTTGTCAGAACCGTCGAAAGGGCGGCACCGACGATTCGGGTGAAAAAATTCGTGAATTGAAGGGTGCCGACCACCCCGTATTGAGTGAATTGAATCGGCGTGCCGCATGGAATGGTTTTTGAAAGGCGATACCGCAGGTCGACGGTCCCAATATTTCCGGGCGATAGGGTCGAATATAAGGCAGCCGAGGTCAGCAAAGTGACACCAGGAGTAGGAGAAGAAAAGGTACAATTGATCCCAATCAGATCCGATCCGGTGACATTCTGAAGGGCGATTGTTTCGGCGAGGGTTTCCCCGGGATCGGCCCCGCCGTTGCCGTTGCTGGCACCCGCTAGTTCTTGTAGCGTATTACCGAGGAAAGTGAGGGTGTTTTGGGACGCCCCGAGGAGTTCGACGCGGCAATCTTTAAGGGTGCCCGTTTTACCACTGACGACATCCGCAATTTTGACCTTCCAAGTGCCGGTGGAAAGTTCCCCCCAATGTCGGCGCGAACTGAAGGTCCAAAAAGGATAGTCGGGATTGGTGTCGGCATGTTTTTCCGCGAGCCGACTGACCATCCCGCTGGGTGAGATGAGGGTGACGGCTAGCTGACCACGGCTCGGGTGTGCAATGTTGACGCTCACGAGGACATGTTCCACGCGGATCGGGTCCCCGCTGAATGCGAATTCTCGTATCATCCCGTTGGTGGAGTTGTCGGGGATCGGGATACTCGAATTGGCCTCTTGGCGTGAGCGCCGGGTTTGGGGGGCTAGGTTCTGCCAATTCTTGGCCAGAGCGGTCGCCCGCCCAGCGTGAGCGAGTCCCGCTCCAAACGAGTGATTAAAAGAAAAACCGGCGCCGTTTGTAGCCCAATCTGGATCGGTACGACTGTTTTTAGTGGCCGTGCGAATCAGAATCTCTTGGACGTCGCGCCAGCCGAGATTGGGGTTTGCTTGGAGGATGAGCGCGATGACTCCTCCCGCGATGGGGGCGGAGGCAGAGGTTCCGTTAAAGAACTGCGTATAGTTGAAATCGAAGCCGTGTTCATCCGCCGTCTTTGTATTAAAGCCGTTGCTTCCCACGCGGTCCGTCGTCAGAATGCCGCTTGTTCGTGAACCAAGGTCTCCACCGGGCGCACATATTAGCAGAGGTGCTCCGGGAGTACTGTAGCCAGCTTTCGTACCGAAAATAGAGATTGCTCCTACGGGGATGACCTCCGGCTGATTCCGGAGCAGGCCGTAATTGACGTTGTCTCCCTCGGCTCCGAAATTCCCCGCCGAAAATATGAAAATCGTTCCATGTCCATTCCGACCATTGTTCACCCCATCGGTGATGGCGTCAAACGGTGGAGCTGCATGGTCGTCAAGATCCTGATAGGCCTTGGGCGGTCCCCAGCTATTATTTTTAATTTGGATGACGTCATTCCGGTGAGACAACGCTCCGGCAATTTTGGTGTCGGTTAGCGTACCACCGTCGATCAAGCGCAATGAAACCAGGTTCGCCTGAAACGCCACGCCCGTAACGCCCAAGGAGTTGTCGCCCGTGGCAGCCAATAATCCGGCCACACAAGTCGCATGGCCATTAGTAGCCGATCGGGGCGAGGGATTTGAGTCACCGTCGAGATAATCATGGCCGAGGTCATTGCGCATGTTTAGGACGAGGTCTGGGTGCGTCGGTTCAATGCCGTCATCGACAATTCCCGCGATGATTCCTGCGCCCCGATAGTTGTCCCAAGCGGGGACGGCGCCGACATCGATTCCGTCGGTACCGCCGTTGAGGTCTTCCACCGCGTGAAGATGCCATTGGAGTTTGAAATACTTATCATTGGGGAGGTATTGGAGATCTTGATGCCGTCCCAATTCTGCATCGGCCTGGGCAATACCTGGGATCGCACGCAGCGTGTTCGCGAGGTCAATGGCGCCAAAAACATCGTCTGCTTCGTAAACCGCGAGCCGACGACTGTAGCTAGGAATGTCCAAGCGCCGACCGCCCTCAACGGTCCGGGGTAGACTGTGCGGATCGATTCCTAACTGGGTTTGGACCACAACGGTCCGCGCCAAAACCCGTCTCGTGCCAAGATCCCGTTCAGCCCCACTCGGGTAGAGGACCAAGCCTATTTCTCGGCTGTTACCGGCAAGGCGCCCCCGGGCTGCGTCAATCTGGCCGAGGGGAACGGATTCTAACTTCCAGCCGCCGTCTCGGTTCCGTACGAACAATTCGTCCTCGGCGACCACAAATTCGCGTAGCTGCCGACCGTCCCGCAGAGTAAGTGGTCCCGCGGGAGTACCGGCCGAAATCCAAGAGACGCCGCAAAGCAAGAGAATTAATGCACCCACCCCTGGCATGATGCGCTGCATAGGTCGAGCGAACACTGTCAAATCCATGTCGCCTTCAAGCGGGCGTAAAATCTATCGGGAGTCTACCCGTGAGCGGCGCCGGTTTTGCGCTGTTTGAGGCTTCGGAAAAATTCATACCCTTCTCGCACCCGTCGAACGCAAAGCTCTTTGTCCTCGAGCATGGTCTTAATGATCCGAACGATCGGTCCCGGCCGGAAGTAGTAGCGGTGATAGAATCGTTCTACCGATTCGTAAATGGCTTCCTTCGACAGCTCGGGATATTCCAAGGTTGATTGTTGGAATCCGTCATCGTGGATGATGTCGGTTTTGTCCTTCTTAGCGAACCAACCGTTTTGGCGGGCCATCTCGTACAATTCCGTTCCGGGATAGGGAGCGGCGAGCGAAACTTGGATGGAGAAGACGTCCAATTCCTGCGCAAACCGGATCGTCTCTTCAATCGTCGATTGGGTTTCAACCGGTAAACCCAGGATAAAGGTGCCATGAATGACCACCCCGGCTTTGTGACACGCTTTGGTGAATCGGCGCATCTCATCGGTGGTCACACCCTTTTTGATCCGTTTGAGGGTTTCGTCATTCCCGGACTCATAGCCGACAAGGAACAATCGTAGACCGCAGTCTTTGAAAAACTTAATGGTATCGTAGTCGAGATTTGCACGACTATTGCATGACCAAGTCACGCCGAGCGGGGCGAGTTTTTTGGCGATCTCTCGGGCACGCGGCAGGTTGGCCGTGAACGTATCATCATCGAAAAAAAACTCCTTCACCTGGGGGAAGAGTTTTTTCATATAGGCCATTTCTGCGGCGACGTTATCCGCGGAACGAACCCGATATTTGTGGCCCCCGATTGTTTGCGGCCAGAGGCAGAAAGTACATTGGGCCGGGCACCCTCGGCCCGTGTACATGGACACGTACGGGTGCTGCAAATATCCGATGAAGTATTTTTCGATCTGGAGGTTTTTCTTATAGACGTCGGCCACCCAGGGTAGGGCATCCATATTGTGGATGAGTTCCCGTTCTGGATTATGGATGATACGACCCTCTTTTTTGAAGCTCAGCCCCGCGATAGTTCCCAATTCGCGGTCCTCGCAAACCTCTTTGCACGTGAAATCAAATTCTTTGCGGCCAACCCAATCAATCGCCGGGGACGCCTTGAGGGTTTCCGTGGGCAAGACGGCGGTATGAGCACCCACGAATCCAATGAGAGTGCTTGGCTTCTGGGCCTTGATCGCTTCGGCCACTTTACTGTCGTTTTTCAACGAAGGCGTCGAAGTATTGATGATCACATGATCATACTCCTTCGCAATCCGAAGGGTTTCGGCGATGTTGATCCCGTGCGGCGGGCAATCTAATAGGCGTGATCCGGGCACTAAGGCCGCGGGTTGTGCGAGCCAAGTGGGATACCAAAAAGAAGTGACTTCGCGGCGGGCCTGGTATCGGGAACCGGCCCCGCCATCGAAACCGTCAAAACTGGGGGGGGACAGAAAAAGGGCAGACATGGAGATACAAATTATTCCGCGTTGGCTTCCGGCTTGCCTGCCGAAACTTTGCTCAGCAGTTCGATCCTTTGCGTGGAGTCAGTCGAACCACCCGTACCGCATGACCCACCGGAGGTCGTGTGGCTGTGGGTCTCAGCTTCATGGCCGTCCCGTTGGAAGGCCGATTTCGCACTTGAAAACTCCTTGTTCACCGCCGCCTTGGCTTCCGCCAGATGGCCTTTGCCGATCGAGACGCCGTTAAAGGCGGACTTGACCAATTCCGGCGAGGACTGGAAGGGCTTAGGCTTGGAACTGAAGTTAAACTTCATATTAACCCAAGTGTCTCGCGGATTGGTGCTGAGGGCGCCCGACGGTTCATAACCACTGTGCATCATGCAATTCTCGCACTTTGGATTCAACGCCACGCCGTTACGCGTACCGTACCGGGTCCAATCCACCTTCGTCAGAATATCCTGATAGGTCGGAAAGTGGGTTTCAGTCATCACATAACACGGAGCCTTCCAACCACGAACATTGTAGGTTGGAATCGCCCACGCGGAGCAGGGTAGCTCCCGCTTGCCCGCGAGAAAATCGAGGTAAACCGGCGTCCCCAAGAGTGTGAATTGTTCGCCCCAGCGCTTGATGTCGCGAAATTTTTCGTGAATCATTTCTCGGGTGAGGAAGAAATCCTTCGGATCACGGCCCAA
>JAYVTS010000120.1:0-13522 GCA_043788645.1 Verrucomicrobiota bacterium | reverse complement strand
GGAACGTTTTGGGCCCAAGCGGAAGGATGGGGCTCGGCCGATTCGGGGGGTGCCCTTGCCGGGGATTAGCGTCATGCGGGATTTGAGGGTCGATACCGTGGGGTAGGGCGCTATCGAACACCGATCTGAACCAATACCTAGCTATTGCTGGACCCACCGACCCACCGACCCACCGACCAGCCGGGCTGCCTCGACTTTTGCGATTGCGGGCAGCGGAGAGCAAGTGTGGATTGAATTTGGCTGAGCTTCCCAAGACACCGCTTCTGGGCGATCTTTACTTCGCACCCGATTGGGAGTCTATCCCCCGAATAGGATTGGAATGAATTGCTCGAAGTTGTAAATTAATTAGCCTGTCATCTGATTTTAGACTTTGCCGCTCGTTGCGCTTTCCGGGCAAGCAAAGCAATCGAGCCTACGGCGATAGCCAAGCCACCATGGTTGATGCTGCTCGGATCTTCGTCCAGCATCACCCAGGTGTTCGAGGGTTGGGAGCAGCATCCCGGCAAGGATCGCGATTATCGCGATAGCGACGAGAAGCTCGATGATCGGAAAGTCCCTTCTGCCCATTCTGCCGCGTCGGTAGGAGCTGAATGGGAGAATTTTTCAGACGAGAATATTCGGGTGGTATCCCCCAACAGTTCGCAGGTTTTTGGACGAAGTTAACTGCAAAGCTGGAAGACGGAGCATGAGAAGTCTCGATGACTCCTCAATCCAGTGTGGTAATTTTGTTTTTGGCACACGCCCTCGACTAGCCTGGGCGCCTTGTGTTTGAACTGCTTGGTCGGGATCAATCTTCCTCCGCCCGCCGGGGTCGGCTTCACACGGCCCATGGAGTGGTCGAAACACCGGTCTTCATGCCGGTGGGCACTCAGGCTAGCGTCAAGGCACTTGACGGTCGCGAGTTGCTCGAAATGGGCACGCAGATCCTGCTCGGCAATACTTATCACCTGAACATTCGGCCCGGCCGCGAAATCATTGAAGCGGCTGGCGGTTTGCACCGATTCATGAATTGGACTGGGCCGATTCTCACGGATTCCGGTGGATTTCAGGTGTTTAGTCTGGGTAAGATCCGGAAAATTAAGGAGCAAGGGGTGGAGTTCCGGAGTCATTTAGATGGTTCTCTGATTTTTCTGGGCCCGAAGGAGAGCATGGAAATTCAGCGTTGGTTGGGCTCGGATATCGCCATGGTATTTGATGAGTGTCCGCCCCATAGTGCTTCGCGGGATGACGTGGCGCGGGCGGTCAAACGCACCCTGCGCTGGGCGGCCGAGTGTTTGGAGCAGCCGCGTGCTCCAGGCCAGTTGGTGTTTGGAATCGTTCAGGGCGGGAGTCATGCCGATCTACGGGAACGATGCGCCAAGGGCTTGCGAGAGCTGGGGTTTGATGGGTATGCGATCGGTGGCGTTTCTGTCGGTGAACCGGAGCACGAGATGTTTCGTGCGGTGGAGATGACGGAGCCGCATCTCCCGGAGAACCAGGCGCGGTACGCGATGGGGTTGGGTACGCCGGCCCAGTTGGTGGAATTGGTGGCCCGGGGGGTCGATCTGTTTGATTGCGTTCTACCAACCCGCGTCGCCCGCAATGGGACCGCGTATACGGCCCGCGGCACTTTTTCGATTAAGGGCGGGGCGGTGAAGGCAGATTTCGGCCCGATTGAATCGGGCTGTGAATGCTTTGCTTGCCAGCGCCATACCCGGGCGTACATCCGGCATTTGTTGAATGTGAACGAAATTCTCGGCTTGCGCTTAGTAAGCATTCACAATAGCCATTTCTATCTCAAACTCATGGCGGACATTCGAAAATATCTGGATGCGGGCACTTTTTCGGAATTTCGCAGGGAATTCGTGGGACACTATCGTCCGACGGAGCGGGTGCTGGCCCAGAGGGCAGGGGCTGCTGCGCCGTCGGGCGCCGCGGATTAGGAGCCGTCATTCAATTAACGTTGCCTTTCGCTGGTCGCTGAGCCTTTTGACGGTGGGTTTCGTTGTTCATTCTTGACATGACAGGTCCCTCGGATCGTCGCCTCATTCGCGCTTTGCCCACGGTCAAAATTCTGGCGCGATCTGTTCCAGTGAATGAATGGAAGGCTTCTTCGCGTGAATCGGAGCCCAACCGATCCCTGCTGGGTGTTCGGCGCGTAAACTCCTGCTTGCGGCGGGGAGGCTTTTCCGACGAGCCTCCCGCGCTCAGATTTCAGCGCCCTCTAACCGGGGCGATTCTCCGTTTCCTCGTAAATTGTGAAGATTTTCAGCGGTAATTCTAATCCGAAATTGGCGCAAGCCATCTGCGATTCCATCGGCCTCACGCTCGGACATTCCACGGTCAAGCCGTTTCCGAACGGTGAAACCTTCGTAAAAATCGAAGAGAACGTCCGCGGCCAGGACGTTTTCGTGATTCAATCCACGAGCCCGCCGGCCAATCATCATTTGATGGAAATGTTTATTATGATCGATGCCTTGCGCCGGGCCAGCGCGCTCCGCATTACGGCCGTGTTGCCCTTTTACGGCTACGCTCGGCAGGATCGCAAGGATCAGCCTCGGGTCCCGATCACCGCCAAATTGGTGGCCAACCTGATCGTCGCCGCGGGGGCCAATCGAGTCCTCACCATGGACCTGCATGCGCAACAAATCATGGGGTTCTTCGATATTCCGGTTGATCATCTCTATGCCGCTCCGGTGCTTCTGGAGTATATTCGCCGGGAAAATATTCCCAATTTGGTGGTGGTCTCACCGGACTTGGGCGGGCTTAAACAGGCGGCGGCTTATGCGGAAAACCTGGGTGCAGAACTCGCGATCGTCGCCAAGCGACGCAAATCGGCGACGGAAGTGGAGGCGATTTCTGTCATTGGCGACATTGACGGCAAGAATATTTTGATGGTTGATGACCTCACGGAAACGGCCGGCACGCTGGTGAATGCGGCAAAACTTCTGAAGGAGCGAGGGGCCAAAGCCATTCGAGCGTGTGTTTCGCACGCATTGCTCAACGATCTGGGGATCGAACGTTTACGCAATTCCCCCATTGACGAGTTGATCTCGACCGATACTGTGGCCCGCTCTGCAAACGACGGGATTCGGATAACGACTCTATCGGTGGCGGGGCTCTTGGGTGAAGCGATTAAGCGAATTCATCAGAATTCCTCGGTCACTTCGCTCTTCGAGTTGAAGGGTTGATGTTCCAGGTGGTCTGGACGTCAGCAGATAAGACTGGAAAATGAAGACTGTAGATCTCAAAGCATTTCCGCGGACCCAAAAGCGCCGCAAAGGTTCCAAGGTCGTGCGTCGCCACGGCCGTATCCCGGCCACCATTTATGGCAAGTCCATTCAGCCGGTGAATTTAGAACTGGACAGGGTCGAGTTCGATACCCTGGTGCATTCCGCGCATTCGGAGGTAATCCTTCTGAATCTTAACATTGATGGTGAAGCCAAGGCCCGGCTCGCGTTGGTACAAGTCGTCCAGCATCACGCGCTGACTGGCAATATTCTTCATGTAGATCTCCACGAGGTGACGACTGAAGAAAAAGTCACATTGCGAGTGCCGGTCGAGGCCCAAGGAGTACCCGCTGGAGTCAAGAATGGGGGCGGCACGCTCGAACACGTTTTGCTCAAACTCCGCGTTCGTGCGTTGCCCAAGGATTTGCCAGAGCAAATCCTCGTGGATGTCTCGGGGCTGGAAGTCGGTCGATCCATCCATATTGGCGAACTCCAAGCGCCGACGGGCGTCGAGATTTTGGGGCTCAAAGGTGTCTCCGTCTTTACCTGCGCGGCGCCGGTGAAGGAAGAAGTGGTGGCCCCGGTTGCTGGTGCGGCCGTGGTTCCGGGCGAGGAAGCCAAGCAACCCGAGATGCTCAAGGAAAAGAAAACCGACGAAACGGCTCCGGCGGGCAAGGCGGACGAGAAGAAACCGGCCGAGAAAAAGAAGTAATGTTCGCCGATTGAACGTCGAGCGAACGACGGACAATCGAAGTTTTTGCTGTGGCCGACGTGAAATCATTCACATTGATCGTCGGCCTCGGGAATCCCGGTCGAGAGTACCGGGACACTCGCCACAACGCCGGATTTATGCTAGCGGACACCTTGGTCGGGCGCTGGGGTGGGCGGTGGCGGTTAGAGTCTAAGTTCTTTGCTGAAATGGCTGAAGTGACGTTTGCGGAGCGCCGGTTTATTCTGGTGAAGCCGCAGACGTTCATGAATCAAAGTGGCGAGGCCGTCGGTAGACTAGTCCAGTTTTACAAGACGACGGAAACACTGGTATTGGTGGATGATGCCGATCTTCCGCTTGGGGCGATACGCCTTCGGCCTGGGGGAAGTTCAGGTGGGCATCATGGGCTCGAGAGTCTGGAACGTTTTCTCGGTACGCGGGATTATCCGCGATTGAAGTTGGGCATTGCTCGGCCGCAATCGGCGACCCGGGATATTGCGGTCCATGTGCTCGGACGTTTCGGGGCTGAAGATCGGCCGGTCTTGGCACGGGTGTTAGATCGGGCGGTGGCCCAAGTCGAGTGTTGGGCTCGTGCGGGAATCGGTCAGGCGATGAATTTGTACAACGGTGTAGTCGAGTGATTGGCTGTCTATAGAAAGATTATATTTGTGAAACGATACGAAGGATTGTTCATATTGAACCTCGCCGGTAAGGAAGAGGGTTTAAAAGACGTGACGGATCGCGTCGAGGCGGATGTCATCGCCGCTGGCGGCAAGATTGAGGCCGTCCAAAAGATGGAAAAAAAGGTGTTCGCCCGCGTCACGGACCGCAAGCTCCAGGGCGGCCATTACGTGAACTTCGTCTTTGAGGCGTCGCCGAAAGTGATCGCCACTCTCGGTGACAAGTTCCGTCATTCCGATGACATCTACCGTTGTTTTTTCAGCGAAGCTCCGAAACCGGTCGCGAAGAAGTAAACGACCACGGGCAATGGGCGGCTTTCGCTGCGGCTGACTGCGGCGAGCTACTGTTCCGATCCTCATCCTCCATATGGCCAACTTCAACAAGGTAATCTTGATCGGGAATCTGACCCGCGATCCGGAAATGAAGTACACGCCGAAGGGCACGGCTGTGGCTCGGTTGGGGTTGGCGATTAATCATCGCTACACGACCGAAACCGGCGAAACGAAGGAAGAGGTGACCTTTATTGACATTGACGCGTGGGGCAAGCAGGCGGAAGTCATTGCGCAATATTGTCGTAAGGGCCGACCGCTCATGGTTGAAGGCCGTCTCAAGCTTCACAGCTGGGACGACAAGCAAACGGGTGCGAAGCAATCTAAGTTGCGCGTGGTTTTGGAGTCTTTCCAATTTTTGGGTGGTCGCGAAGAGGGGGCGCCGGGCAGCCCTGGCGGTCCTGGTGGCCCTCCGGCGGTGCCCCCGAGTGGGGTCGTTCGTCCACCCGCTCGTCCGCCCGCCCCGCGTCCTGCGAATGCGGCTCCGTCCGCTGGGGCTCCGGCGGATCCGCTCGACGGTCCACCGCCCGAGGAAGATGATGTTCCTTTTTGAGGCTTTTTGCCTCAATCCCTCGCTAAGTTCCTGCCCTATTCCTTTTTAGAAGACTGCAACTCTCAATTCTGTTATCATGGCCAAGACTGAAGTTATTTTGATTAAGAACGTAGTGAATCTCGGTGGTGAATCCGACCTCGTGAAGGTCTCCTCCGGATACGCTCGCAATTACCTCCTCCCGTTGGGCTACGCGGTCCCGTTGAACCAGGGAAACAAGCGTCGCCTTGAGGTGCTTAAAAATCGCCGATTGGGTCGTGAGGCCCTCGAATTCAGTTCGATGAGCGAACTCGGAAAATCGCTCGCGAAGATCACGCTGACGCTCACAGTGAAGACGGGCGACGACGGCAAGATGTTTGGCGCAGTGACCAACGGTACGATTGCCGATGCGTTAAAGACCCAATTCGACGTGTCGCTTGACAAGAAGAAGATTCATCTCGATCATCCGATTCACGCCCTGGGTGAGCACGTTGCGGATCTGCGACTGCACGCTGAGGTGAAGGTTCCGCTCAAGGTGGTCGTTAAGAGTAGCAATCCTTTGCCGGAAGTGCCCGTCGTACCGGCGGCGGAAGCGGCCCGCAGCGAGAAGCGCTCCAATCGCAACAACCTAGCGAGGAAAACGGAAGAAGCCGCACCGGCCACGGCGCCTACGCCGGAAGCTAAATCTGCGAAGCCAGAGGGCAAAACGCCTAAGGCGACGACTAAGGCGGCCAAAGCCTGACGTTTTTCCTATTTTAAGAAACGAGCCCGGCGCGAAAGCCGGGCTTTGTTTTTTTCCTGACGTCCTCCATCCTTACGGCATGCATCCCTTCAAAAGTCTCGCCGTTGCAACTGCCCTCTTTGGCTTGGTGCTGGGAGCCGGTGCCGAGGTTGCGAAGTTCCCAACGCTTGCGCTCGGTGAGACGGCTCCCGATTTCGACCTGCCTGGCGTCGATGGGAAACGTCATCAGCTCGCGGATTACGCGAAGTCGCCGGTATTGTGCATCCTTTTTACCTGCGATCATTGTCCCACCGCCCAGGCCTATGAAGAGCGGTTCAAAACGTTGACCACACAGTATACGTCGCGAGGCGTAGCCATGGTGGCGATCTCCCCCAATAGCGCATCGGCCGTGCGCTTGGACGAGTTGGGGTACACGGACGTGGGCGACAGCTTGGAGGAAATGAAAATCCGCGCCAAAGAGCGGAACTTCAATTTCCCGTTTCTCTACGATGGTGAAACGGAAGCGGTGTCGAAGCGGTATGGTCCGGTGGCAACTCCCCATGCGTTCGTGTTTGATCGGGAGCGGAAACTGAGATACGTGGGGCGAATCGACGACAACGAGCGGGCGGATTTAGTGAAGTCCAAGGATTTGGCCAATGCGATGGACGACCTGCTTGCGGGACGAGCGCCGACGGTGGCTCAAACCAAGGTTTTCGGTTGCTCCACCAAATGGGATTATAAAGGGGAGGGGAACGCCCAATGGTTAGAGAAAGTCCGACGGGAACCGGTGACCGTAGCGCCGGCCAATGCCGCCGCCTTAAAACAGCTTCGTGCCAATGGCTCGGGCAAGGTACGGCTGGTCAATTTCTGGGCGACCTGGTGTGGGCCGTGTGTGGCTGAATTTGATGATTTATTGGAGACCAACTTGCGCTTTCGGCATCGGGATTTTGAGCTGGTAACGGTGGCCGCCCAGTTTCCGGACGAACAGGAGAAGGTGCAGGCCTTTCTTGAGAAACATCATGCGGGCACTCGGAACTTCCTGTTTGGCGAAACCGATAAGTACAAGTTAATTGAGGCGTTTGATCCCGAATGGACGGGCGAGCTACCCTATACGTTGTTGCTGGCGCCGGACGGCAAGGTGCTTTATCGAGAGAGCGGAGACTTAAATTTCTTGGAACTTCGCCGTCGGATTGTGCCGGCTTTGGAAGCGGTGAAACCGTGGAAACCCGCCACCACGGCGCTGTAGGTTTTTGGAAGTACTTTCCTGATTGAGTCGTCATCACTATTCATCTACATGTATTCGCTTTCGACCTGCTGGAATTCTCATCGGCACACGGATGGCCGGGAAATGTTACGCGAGATTCGCGAGCTCGGCTTTGAGTACGCTGAATTGAGTCACGGGATCCGGATCAGTCTAGTCCCTGGGATCTTGGACGCGGTCCAGGCCGGCGAGATGAAGATCTCGACGTTGCACAATTTTTGCCCATTGCCGATGGGTATTAATTATGCGGCGCCGAATATTTTTAAGTTCTCCAGTGATGATCGGGGTGAGCGGGAGAAGGCCTGGAAGCATTCGTTGAAAACGGTTGAGTTTGCGGAACGGGTGAAGGCGAAATTAATCGTGCTCCATTCGGGCACCGTGGACATGAAAGACTACAACGAGAAGCTGGAGGAATACGTTGAAAAAGGTCTAAAAGAGACGCCGAAATATCAAAAACTGGTGCAAGAAGTAGAAGAGAAACGGAACAAACGGGTCGAGGCGCCTCGACGATTGGCTCTGGAAATGATTGGGCAATTGGCGGAGCACGCACGGGCGAAGGGACTGCTGCTCGGGATCGAAAATCGTGAAGCGGTTGAAGAAATTCCCTTCGATGATGATCTGTCCTTTTTTCTCAAGGAACTCCCGGACAACGTCCGATATTGGCACGATTGCGGTCATGCTCAGATTAAAGAGAATCTTGGATTCATCTTTCAACACCGGATGCATTTCGAGTCGTTAGCTCCGCGTTTAGCTGGGTGTCATATCCACGACGTGATTCCGCCGGGCATCGACCATTGTCCGCCGGGATCGGGAATGATTGATTTTGCGGCCCTCGCCCCGTTCGTGAAACCGGACCATATCAAAGTCTTGGAATTGAACCCGAACGTGGCCATCGACGACGTTCGGTTAGGCTTCGATCACATTCGGAAATTCTGGGGTTCGGAATGAGGCATTGGCGCTTCTGGGTTTGTTCAAGATGAGCCGCGCCCGACTCGGTCAACTGTTTCGGTTCGCGGTCGCCAGCTTATTGTTGGCGGCGATTTTTCACGTTATTTTTTGCAATGAAGCGCAGCTTCAGTTGAGTCATCGATCAGGCTTTTGGGATGGCTTATCTCGATGGGAACAGCGACGGCTGGCGTGGCAATTGGGCCCGGCCGGTCTGTGGAAAACCGCTCGCCAACTGGACTTCGTCAGTTTACTGGGAGCCTTCGCTCTGTGTGGGGTGCCGATTTTCTTGGGGGCGTTGCGTTGGCGAAAAGCATTGTTCGTGCAGGGCCTCGAAGTTTCCGCTTTGGAAACCTGCCGAATTTCTTTGGTCGCTCATTTTTTTAACGCCTTTCTTTTGGGTTCGACCGGCGGTGACGTGGTGAAGGCATGGTATGCGGCCAAACTAACGCATCACAAACGGGCCGAAGCGGCCACAACGGTTTTTGTGGATCGAGTTTTGGGCACGGCGGCGTTGCTTCTATTTGCCGCCGTGATGATTCCCTTCTGTTGGCGGGCGGGAGTTCCTGCTCCGGGTGTGACTTTGTTCTTGGAGTATCACCGCTTCGAGGGAGTGGCGTTGCTGCTCATCGGAATGCTGGCGGCGGCGGGGATCGCTCTGGGAATCGGATTTTATTCGGATGCGTTGGCGGTGGATTCCCGACTGAGTCGATTGGCGGGCCGCTTGCCGTGGGGAGAGTCGATTGTTCGGGCTTTGGCTGCGTGCCGTGCGTTCGGTCGCGCCCGTTATTTTATCGTGGCGGTTGCGGGGTACTCGCTCGTGATCAATGTCGCTATTGTCGGCACGTTTCTTTGTTTAGCCCACGGTCTTCATTTGCCGGTTCCCTCGGCTGTTTTGTGGTTTGTCGTGCCGGCGGTTGTTTGTGTTTCGGCGTTGCCGATCACGCCGTCGGGCCTTGGGGTAAGGGAACATCTTTTTGTGCTACTATTAACGGTACCGGCATTTCCTGAGGTAAAACACGCCGAAGCCCTCTCGTTGTCGCTCTTGGGTTATAGTGTTAATTTGGCTTGGTCGGCGGTGGGGGGAGTGGTTTATCTCTTTTTTCCGGAGCGGATTCCGGAATCAGGCGATCCCGCGGACGAGTGACTGGTTTTATCAGGTCGGCCCAACGTGACTTTTGATGCGGAGTTCTATCGACGATGTCATACTGCTTATTTCAGTCTCCGGAAACGATCTATCAGCTGCGCACCAAGGCTCCGGGCCCGGTGGGGAAACTGCCCCTGACGGACGAACTTCTCCGTCAGGCGCCGAGTGGTGACCTTTTTGGACTCACCCAGAACGCCGGGATGGGGTGGAACCCCGCGGAAGTGGGCCGAAAACAATTTCTCATTCTTAGCACCCAGGGCGGGCTTCGAGCGCCGGATGGCAAACCGATCGCTCTGGGTTATCACACGGGGCATTGGGAAATTGGGTTGCTGGTGCAAGCCGCCGCGGAGACGATCAAGCGCCAGGGGGCCTTGCCGTTTGCAGCCTATGTGTCTGATCCTTGCGATGGCCGGACTCAGGGGACCACGGGGATGTTTGATAGCTTGCCGTACCGCAATGATGCGGCGTTGGTTTTTCGCAGATTGATCCGTTCCTTGCCAACCCGACGTGGGGTGTTGGGGATTGCCACCTGTGACAAGGGACTCCCGGCGATGTTGCTGGCATTGGCTGGGGTGGGAGAATTGCCCGGGGTGATCGTTCCCGGGGGGGTCACCTTGCCACCGGAAGTGGGCGAGGACGCGGGCAAGATCCAAACCATTGGAGCGCGGTATGTGCATGGAATGCTAACGCTGGACGAAGCGGCCGAGCTGGGTTGTCGGGCGTGTGGGACGCCGGGTGGGGGATGTCAATTCCTCGGGACGGCAGCGACCGCTCAGGTGGTCGGTGAAGCCTTGGGGCTGTCGTTGCCGCATTCTGCGTTGGCGCCCAGTGGTGAAGCGGTGTGGACCCAACTCGCGGTGGATTCAGCCTTAGCGTTATTGGAGTTGGAACAGCGGCAGATTCGGATTCGAGAGGTGTTGACGGATGCTTCGGTTCGCAACGCGATGGTGGTTCACGCCGCGTTTGGTGGCTCTACGAATTTGCTTCTGCACATCCCGGCCATTGCCCATGCCGCGGGGCTCCGGCGGCCGACGATTGAAGATTGGATCGAGGTTAATCGCAGAACTCCTCGCCTGGTCAGTGTCTTGCCAAACGGACCGATTCATCACCCGACCGTGCGTGCGTTTCTGGCGGGAGGCGTGCCGGAGGTCATGCTGCATTTGCGAACCTTGGGCTTGCTCGACCTCTCGGTTTTAACCGTTTCGGGCCAAAGATTGGGGGATGTGCTGGACGCGTGGAGTGCTTCCGAACGGCGCACTCGTTTCCGACAGGTGCTGCGGGATTTGGATGGCGTGGAGCCGGATGACGTCATCCTTCCGCCGGAGCGTGCACAGAAATGGGGTTTGACGAGCACCGTTACTTTTCCGCGGGGCAATCTGGCTCCCGAAGGTAGTGTGATCAAAAGCACGGCGATTGATCCTGCGGTGGTGGGTACGGACGGAGTTTTTCGGCATGAAGGACCTGCCCGAGTTTTCACCCGTGAAAGCGCCGCGATGGCGGCGATCAAGGAGGGAAAGATTTGTGCGGGTGACGTCGTCGTGTTGATCGGTGCCGGTCCGATGGGCACGGGGATGGAGGAAACCTATCAATTGACGAGTGCGCTCAAGCATTTGCCCTTCGGTCGCCAGGTCGCTTTGGTGACGGATGCGCGCTTTAGTGGGGTTTCGACGGGAGCGTGTCTGGGGCATGTTGGCCCGGAAGCTCTCGCCGGTGGGCCCGTGGGTCGTCTTCGGGACGGGGACGTGATTCGAATCACGGTGGATCGGGTGCGATTGGAAGGGGCGGTGGATTTTATAGGAGTTGTCGGGAAACGGTTTGAGCCGGAAGAAGGGGCTAGGATTTTAGGGGAACGCAGTCCTCATCCGGATCTAGCGCCTCATGAAAAGCTTCCGGCGGACACACGTTTGTGGGCGGCGTTGCAGCAGGCGGGCGGTGGCACCTGGGGTGGATGTGTTTATGACGTTGACGCCATCGTGAGTCAGTTAGCGGCGGGGAGAATTTTCCTGGCGGCAGCTAAATCCAATTCTCGGTGATGGGTATTTTGTGTGAATCATCGCTTCGGGTTGCGCAGGTGGATCGGAGCCCGTCATTCTAGAAAGATAAATTATGTTTGGTTGGGGGAAAAAGAAGCAGATGAATCCGGATTCCCACCGCTACTATTTGCTACCGGGGCAGGGGCGGGGGGCGCGCAAAAAACATTTCCGCCAGTTGTATGCGGCCTTGGCAGTTGCCGCGCTTTTTGCCGGGCTCTTAGGTCTGGGGATTTGGTGGATCAACCAACGCCAATAGGCTTAGAATTCGTGCTCCCCTTCGAGCCTCATTTTTCCATAAAGTCGGCTCAGCCGGCATCGGGAATCAGGAATCCTGAGACCCCCTTGGCGACCGGGGCAGGAACGGAGTAGGGTAGCCGGGTGGACCCTTCACGTCGTGGCAATTCGCGGCTCGTGTTGGCGGTGGTCATTGGACTGACCGCTTTGGCTGGATTCCTGCTCCTGGGGGGCGGAGTCCTTTGGGCTTGGTGGCACTGGGCGGCAGCGGCTCGACCGGTCATTGCCGATACCACGACGGTGGTTCGTCAAGTGCAGGCCTTGAATGAACTCAGCACGGTGAAGTACGTCTTGGAAAAAGTCGTGCTCCTGCAAGATGTCAAATGGTATGGCGAGAACCGTTTGTTGATGGTAGCGCACGGAGTGGCGAAGGCAGGCGTGAATCTTTCGGAGATTGGAGCGACGGACCTCGTGATCACCCCGGGGCGGATACGGCTCCAGCTACCCCGAGCCACCTTGAGTGACGTGTATCTCGACGAACGCCACACGCAGGTCATCGAGCGGACCACGGGGATATTGCGTGAGTTTGATCAAAACCTGGAACAGGACGCTCGGCGTCAGGCCGTTGACCAAATCCGGGTGGCCGCCCGAGAGGCGGGCATTCTTAAAGATGCGGACGAGCGGGCGCGGTTGCAGGTCACTCTCCTGCTTCGAAGCCTCGGGTTTATCGACGTGGAGGTGGTCACCCGCTAATTCCAATTTCTCCCTTGCCTTGGGTCGTTGCTTAGCGCCCACTTGGGGCACCGCATGAAATTCTCTCTCCTCCTTCGCACGGTCGCACTGGCGGCGACCGCCTGGACCTCTGGTGTCCTCCTCGCTGACCCGATTCCCGACGAGAGTCGCATCGGTGGTTTCGCCATCGGCTGCCAAGCCTATAGTTTCAATCGGTTTACCCTCTTTGAAGCCATCGAAAAAACGGCTGAAACGGGCAGTAAAGTGATTGAGTTTTTTCCCGGCCAAGTTCTCAGTCCGGATCAACGAACGGTGAAATGGGATCACAACGCCAGCGATGAGACGATTGCCTTGGTGAAAGAGAAGCTGACCAAGCACGGCCTTCGGGGGGTGAATTACGGAGTAGTGGGGATACCGAATGACGAGGCGGGTGCTCGCAAGATTTTTGAGTTCGCAAAAAAGGTCGGGCTCTATGGCATTACGACGGAATCGACCGAATCAATCGACCTCATTGAAAAGCTCGTAAAAGAGTTCGATGTGCGGGTGGGCTACCACAATCATCCGCGGCGGGCCGACAATCCGAACTATAAGGTCTGGGACCCGAACTACATTCTTTCGCTCGTAAAAAACCGCGATCCGCGGGTGGGTTCTTGTGCGGACATTGGTCATTGGCAAACGAGTGGTTTGAAGGCCGTGGACTGCCTAAAAATCCTGGAAGGCCACATCATTTCCATGCACGGCAAAGAGCGCCCGGTGCTGGGGCCGGGCCAGCATGATGTGCCGTTTGGCGCCGGGGGTACGGATATGTCCGGCGTTTTGGCCGAACTCAAGCGTCAGGCTTTTGTCGGAAATATCAGCGTTGAATATGAGTATAACTGGGATCATTCCGTGCCGGAGATTGCCCAATGTATCGGTTTCGTCCGCGGTTGGGGGGCGAAGCACTAAGGGGTTGATAATCCTACTGCGTTTTTAATTCAATCAAAGCTCAGACC
>JAYVTS010000119.1:0-8082 GCA_043788645.1 Verrucomicrobiota bacterium | reverse complement strand
CTATTTCCCTCACCCACCGGGCAGTTTGATCTGACGACGACTGAGGGTGGGGATTTCCGCAGTCGAGATCCAGGCAAGCTCTATAATTTTACCGTTTCAGACAGCGCGGCAAAACAATATACGTTTGTCAACGGTCAGTTCGGTCCATCGGATCACGCTTCCGTTCCGCTTCACCTTGCTGATCGGGAACCCGCTCGAGTATTGGTCTCGGGTTCGTTAGAAGAAATTGTCCTGAGCTTTCCAAAATCCGCCAAGGTCCAGGTGGGCGGAGATCTGGTGAACGCAGGGTTGCTCACTCAAAATCTGCCGAGGAACGACGTCACGCGGCTAGAGGTTGCCGGAGATATTCGCAATCGGAATGACTATACGTTTGTCACCCTGCCACCCGGGGTATTGCCACCCGATTTAGAACTCCAGAATCTCGCGGAACCGGCGTTGCCAATTAGCCTGTTTTATGATGCGGCGACGCGCCAGATCGGCTTTCGTGGGCGAATGTCGGAAGATGCCTTGGCCGCCCTGCTGGCGTTGCAAATCCGAGTCATCGACGGGGTCGGAAATCCGACGTTTAATACGGATGGAACCTTGATCACGGTCGCGGCGCAGCTGATTCCCGCGGCGGTGGCTCAGGAATTGTTTACCAAAAGTGGCGACGTGCCTCAGCGGCCGCCCGTGGGTTATCAAGTCGGTGGCGGCGGTCAGTTTGAGGTGCGGGCTCGGAACCTCGATTTGGGGGTCACGGCCGGCATTCTGTCCATTGGATCAGCGGCCAATGCGGCGCTGGGTTCACTGGGGCAAAAGGGTGCTGACCTGAACATTCGCGTGGAGAAGGATTTGGTCATGTTTTCATCCGCCATCATTTCGAAGGCCGGTGGAGCGCTCCACGTTGAAGCCGGGCACGAGATTCAAGCGGGTTCTTCGCTGGTTCTTCCCGTATCGGACGGTGCCCGCGGTATTTATTCTTCGGCCGGCAGTGATGTGACGGTTCAGGCGGGGGGCAATATCCTGTTAAACGGATCTAGGATTGCAGCTTATGACGGTGGCAATGTGACGGTTCGTTCGACGAGCGGGAATGTCGATGCCGGCTCTGGGGGCTTGAGTTTGCAGGCAGTGGAACAAGTGCGGGTCAACCCCAATACGAGCGAGACGTCCATCAAGACCGATTTCATTCCTGGGAGCGGCATCTTGGCGACGACCTTTGCCTCCGGAAATGCGCAGGTCGGTGACATCCTTGTGGTGGCGCCGAGGGGTGACATTCTTGCTCGGGCGGGCGGGGTCGTGCAGGCACCCCTCAACGGCACCGCCAATACCAGCGGCAAGGTCCAACTGACGGCTGGCACCAAGCCGTCGGACGGTGAGACCGGTTTCATTGGCCGGATCGACGCCAGTAAATCCGGAGTCATTGGTGGCAATGTTTCCTTAGATGCGACCGGCCCTATTATTGGCGTGGTTTTTGCTAGCGGGAATATCAATATTGCGACCCCTCAAGCCGTCAATGTAACCGCCCTGGCGCAGGGGGGAGTTAATGTGGCGGCGGGCGGATCCATCTCCGGCACTCTGGTGGGTGTTGGGAGTGTGACGGCTACCGGGAGCAGTGTGGATGCGGCCTTAGTCTCGCAAAACGTCTCTGGAAGTCCCGGAGCGACCGCTGCCGTGACCGCGAGTGTGGCGACGGCGGCGGCTCAATCCGCTTCCGCGCAAGCCACCCAAAACACCCCCGCCACAAAGCCAACCACGGATGAGGCGGATGAAGAAGCACGCCGTCTCGCCAGCCGAAAACCGGTCTTAGTTCGGACCGTCGGACGCGTGCAGGTCCTGCTTCCAGACTCCTCGCGTTCCAACTAATTTTTAACCATTCTGTCACTCACATTTTTATCGGCCCCTATTACTCTACTTAGATTCGATTATGGAAACTCCTCACGTTAACGCTTTTGCCTTTGCGCTCAAGCAGGTAAGTACTGAAGGGTACTTCACGATGACGCTTCTGGCAGTGGTATCACTGTTCAGCGGTTCAGTGATTATTAGTAAAGCCTTTCAATTGAATCGGGCGCGGCGGATGTCGAAGAAGTTCTTCGCTGCCTGGGAAGCGACTAAAGACCCGTTGGAACTTGCTCGTAGCGGTAAAGAATTTGTGGGTGCGCCCGCCTTTGAAGTCTATCGAGCGGCCGCGGAAGAAATGGAGTTACAGCTGACCGAAAATCCGGTGCGAATTAAGGGTCAGACGAAAGTCAGCCAGGGCTCGTTTGATCTCGTGAAAATGACCCTGGAACGGACCGCCGGCGCCGAGGCCATGGCGTTGGAAAAAGGGATGATTGTCCTGAGTACGGCGGTCGCCGGTGGCCCCTTCATTGGTTTGCTGGGCACGGTATTTGGCGTCATGGAGACGTTTGCCGGCATCGCGGTGAAACAGGCGGCGAGTATTGCCGCCATGGCGCCGGGTGTGGCGGGGGCGTTGCTCAATACGGTCATCGGTCTCTTTGTCGCGATCCCGGCCATGTTTGCCTATAATTTTCAGGTCACAAATATCCGAGGAATTACGAGCGAACTCGATAACTTCGTCACCGAACTCGTCACCGGGTTCGAGCATAAGTATGTGGATAATCGACCCTTGGCGGAGGAAATTCGCGATGCGCTTTCTGGGGTGCGCTCCGGGGAGACCGAGTCCCGGGAAATGGCGGTGCGCTGAAGGTTTCGGATCGGAGTTGACTCTTCGTATTCATCCTTTCTGCGGTCCTTAAGGCTCTTGTCCTGATGAAAAAATGTTCCCGTTCCGCTCACACGACTTTGACGGAGTTGAATATTACGCCGTTGCTCGATTTGGCGTTTGTTTTGCTCGTCATTTTCATTCTCACGACAACCCCCGTGGCTAACGATCTCGCGCTGCAGCTGCCGAAGGCCGCCGCCCGTGCCAAGGAGCCGACCCCAAAGGTCAATTATGTCTCGGTGGACGCGCAGGGGCGGGTGTTTCTGAACCGCGAGGAAGTCGACTTGCCGGGGCTCCAAGCCCGAGTGGTTGAGTTGCGGACCGTTGATCCGGACTTAAATGTGACGATTCGCGGAGATGCGCATTCGCCGTATAAACGTGTTCGGGATACTCTGGATATCCTTCAACAATGCAACCTCGGGAAGGTCAAACTCGCCACCGACGTGCAGGCCAGTCACTAATTCTGGCGCGCCTGAATCTCCTCTTGAATCCAAATTGGAATAAAGCCGTTTATTTTTATGCCTCTTCCCCCACGCGGTAAACGTAAACAGTCCCGGGCGAGTTTCTTTATATCAGCGGCGATTCACGTCGGCCTGGGTATGATCCTATTTTTGGTTGCCGCTCGGGAGGGTATCTTAGGGACCCGGCTGAGGGAGATCACCGCCGTCATTGTCCCGAAGGAAGAAAAGCCACCCGAGCCGAAAAAACCGAAGGAAGAACCCAAGGAAGAACCACCGAAGCAAGCGGAGATCAAACCGGTGGCGACACCCGTGGTGGCTCCGGCCACGGTCCAAGCGGCCCCCCCGCCGAACGGACCGCCCACCGCCGCCGCACCGCCGCCAGTGATCGGTGGAGATTTTGATTTCAGCGACGGTGCCAAGGTCGTGCAGAGCACTTCGGATCCGCGTGAACTGTATAAGCAGGCCATTGAATTTGCGTTTCGATCCCGTTGGAAAAAGCCCGAGGGCAAGGACGATTCAGCACTGCTGGTGGAGGTGGAGGTGTCCTTGGATAGTTCTGGCACGGTTCTCGGCTCCGAATGGAAGCGGGGCTCGGGGGATGCGCAATGGGACAAGGCCGTCCGCACCGCCGTGGCCGCCACGACGACGGTCGGACGCAAACCGCCCGCTGGATTTCCGGCCCGCTTTTTAGTCCGCTTCGACGCCGTTGCGGATACCGAACCGGTCCAATAAGGAACAAGATGTCCGCCCCCACCCATCGTATTTCTCGTGGTCGTCGCCGCCTTTCACGATCCGGTCATGGGACCATCCACGAGCTGAATATCACGCCCTTGCTCGATTTGGTGATGGTGTTGCTGATCATCTTCATGATTACCACGCCCCAATTATCCAATGATTTGGATCTGAGTCTCCCTTCCGGTCGACCTCCTCAGAAAAAGCCCGCCGAAAAACCGCGGATCCATTACGTGGATGTCGGGGCGGATGGGGCACTGCAGTTGAATCGTCAACCGACGACCCTCGCGAATTTGCCGCCTTTGCTCAAAGCCTTGAAACAGGTGGAGGCGGATCCAAGTGTGGTCGTGCGGGGCGCTGACGAGGTGAATTACGAGCATATCGTCGGGGTCATCGATCTGTTGCAACAGGCGGACATCACCAAGGTGGGCATGGCCACGGCGCTGGCACCCGGAGTGGTGCCTTAAACCTGGTTCAAGGCGGTCGGTCGCTGATAGGCGGTTCGTGGAACGTCAATTCTTTACCAAAAAGTCACGAGACTGTAACAAATTGAAGTTCGACGTTGCCCTTGGATTGGCCGTAACCTGCTGCCAATCCCGTTTAAGCACAGTATTGAATTATGAGCAATTCTAAAACCAGTCCGGTGTCGTCCGAGAAACCGGTGAGCGACGATTTAACGGCGGTGTTGTCGCAAGCCGCGGCCATCGTTGCTGAGGCCGAGGCGGCACATCGAACCGCGAAACTGGCTACCCAACAAGCCAAACAGAAATCGCGGAAGACCAAGGCGGCTTGGAAGGCGGCCCGAAAAACGTTTAGCCAAGCCGAACGTAAATTCGCCAAGGCCGCGAAACACAAAACCAAATCCCCAAAGCAGAAGGAAAAATCAAAACGAAAGAACAAATAGAGTTTGGTCGCATCGGTCGGCCACGGCCACGGCCATTGGGTTACGGGCAACCGAGGCGATAGCCAATCCCGCGAACCGTTTCGACCAGCCGCGCCGCCTTGCCGAGTTTCTCTCGGAGTCGCCGGATGTGAGTATCGACCGTTCTGGAATCAATTTCAGCTGTGTAGTCCCAGACGTCATGAAGGAGTTGATCCCGGGAAAACACCCGTCCGGCGCGTTGAGCGAGGCGATGGAGCAATTTGAATTCCGTCGCGGTGAGTTCTATTCGCTGACCTTCGGCGAAAACAGAGTGGCCCGGGACATCAATGCGCATCCCCTCGAACACGATGACTTCGGCATCGCTATCCTCGGATTCGCGCCGCTGGAGCAGTCGGCGCAATCTCAGAATCAGTTCGCGGATGCTAAAGGGCTTAGTGATATAGTCGTCGGCGCCCAATTCGAGAGCCAATACGCGGTCCAGTTCTTCGGCGCGGGCGGTGAGGATGATCACCGGAATGTGCCGAGTCGTCGGATCGGCTCGGAGTTCACGACAAACCGTGTGTCCATCCATGTCGCCTAGGTTCAGGTCCAGCAGCACCAAGTCGGGGACTTCGGTCTGGGCGCGGCTCAACGCGTCGCGTCCAGTCCCACTCACGAGCACACGAAATCCGGCTGCTGCAAGATTGTGTTCGAGCAGTTCCTGCATCTCGGGCTCGTCCTCCACGATCAACACCTTCGCCATTTGAAAATCAATACAGACCCATTGTGTCACTAAATTATGACGAAACAGTGACGAACAGGTGAAGTTGTTTGGGACTCCGACAGAAATCAACGGCCGACCTCTCCTCTCCACTGATCAAACCTTCGGTTTGATCTCTGGAAGCAATCTCACTACTTTACATGTCGATCTCATGCCACTTATCATTATGGGTACTACCCTTTTCGGACGTTTTAGAAAATGCTTCGCGATCGTTGGGCTCGCGGCGACTCTCGGGTCAATGGCGGCAGACTTTAACGTTACATCGCCCGGCTTTTTCTTCAGTTTCAACGGGATGCAACCCAATCCGACGATTACTTTGGTGCGCGGGAAGACTTACACCTTTGCCGTGAGCACCGGGTCAAATCACCCTTTCCAAATTCTTAGCCCTGGCTTCACGACGACCAACAATCTGAGTTCGGGGGTGATTAGCTATACCGTGCCGACCAACGCGCCAACCACGGTCAACCCGGGCTATCGTTGCTCCGTCCACCATTTCAGCGGCACCATTTTGACAATCGATCCGCCAACGCCCCCGGTGCCGAGGATTGTCGGCTATTCCTTGGGCACGAACCTGGTGTTGCTCTCCTCGCCGGCGACGAACGCGTTTAGTTACATTCCTGAATTTAAGACGAACTTGGATGCGGCGAACTGGTTTGCATTGACGGTCCAAACCAACCGTTTTGTCTCGGGTACGAACGAAGCGATTTGCGGTTTGCCTTCAGGCAGCAATGTCTTCATTCGCGTCCGGGTGCAGTAGGTAGCTCCGGAGTATTCTGCCGTATAAAGCCGGTGCGAATTCGTAGGATTTTATTCAGGTAGAGCTGCCAAAGTCTGCTTATTTTCGCGTCTGGTTGGACGAGCGCATACGTCTGCAGGAGGCGGTGGTGGAAGCGGCCCAATTGGTTAGGGAGAGTCGGACATACGACGACCTTGCTTGTTTCGATCATTCCGGCGGCTGCGGCAGTGTCACTGCTCAGTTCGGTGAGCGAGGCCAAGCCCGGCTAGTTCAAACTCCTTCGTCGCGAGACGCAGCGAGAACCCGTCTAGCAAGGAGGCCGAAGTGGTTCTCTCCGGTGGTTGTATCGGGAGGACGGGCATTGCGGTGCGACCGAAACGTGTGCTTCATCTGCTTGCAGGGCGTCACTCACGCTCAGAATGCCGGATGAGCTCGAAAGAGAACTCGCTGTGGAGCGCGCCAAGTGAGGTCGTTCCAAATGCGATATTGCTCGCGACGCCATTGTCCGACATGTGCGGGTTCAACTTAGCAACCGGAGTTGAGCGGCGTCAAAATGCGCAAAGCTTGAGCGAAGAAGGCTTGCGGAGAATCGAAGCGCATCGAGAGAGTGATACGGTGAGATTAGACAAAAGCCTTATTCGCCAAGATCTTGCACCAGATCGATGCCGGGCAAGTCCGGCTCGGCTTCTAGGATTAAACCTGCCTATCCCTTCAAATTCGGCACTCGCGTCGGCCAGTCCGAAATTCCCCGGAGCGGGTGCCGCCCCGGCACCCACGCGCGACGTAGGGAGCGCGTCCCTGCACCCTCATCCGCACCCACAAAAATAGGTTCCAATCGACAAGCGCCTCAACCCAACACCGCCACCCGAAGTTTCCGAACGGTGAACAACCCCTTGCCGCCCTGGCTTTACCACCGCTCACCCTCTAAAATGAATGAAACCGAGAAGGTAAATCTCCCTTTTCTGCGGAGCGGACAGAACCAAATTTCTATCAGTAAGTAACGGCGGCTTACCGCCCCACGCGGCGGCGCAAAATGTAATCGTCCGACGTCATGGCGATCAGTTCGTACCCATCTTTGGCCAGGGCATTCAGTGTCACGTTCATGTAAAACGATCGGTCGTCCGCGCGTTCAGGCCGCTTCGTGCTCATGAGTTGCTTGCCGATGAATTCGACCTCTCCGTTCGGTCGAATTAAATGCGTGTTCTCTCGTCCGGCCCAACGCAGGGTCAAATACTCAACGCGGTCTGCTCCAGTTGCCTCGACTGCGTGGAGATTATTAACCCATAATGCTGCCCCGACTGCGATTAATGTGAGTAAGAATTTAGTAGAATTAGTCATAACTAGTCAGTGCGAGAGTTCGAGACGCTCGGGTTTGATGTGCAGGTCAAAGAAGATTCTCGCGGGAATCTTGTCTCCCGCCTTAAAGAAACCATTTGGTGAAAATGTTTTTGTCTGCTTATAAAGCCCTGGGGTATTCGCCAGAGGATACGCCGTAAATTCGACAATCGGTGCATTTGCCCAGCTACCCAGAAACTCTCCTTCTGGATTAGTTTTTTGAACGGTGTAGGTGGTCGGAGTCTTACCCAGGTCTTCACCGTTGACCTCAACGCGAATGCCTTGAGGATCGGAATCAATGGAAATGGTTTTTCCTTTGGGCGCCGACGCGCATCCAGCCGCGGCTACTAACGCCGATAATAAATACCGAAAATGTGTCCGCTTCATTCTGTTTATCTTAAAACATTAAACGATGCAGGGAAAGCAATCGAATGTCACAAAATCCGCGAGAGTCTGATGACTTAAACTCAGACG
>JAYVTS010000118.1:0-4302 GCA_043788645.1 Verrucomicrobiota bacterium | reverse complement strand
GAATGGCCGCCACGGCTCTCGTCGAAGCCCTGGCAGGCCACGGGAAGGTCGCGATTCTGGATCATCCCGAAGTCGAATCCGTCTTGCTCCGCACCCGCGAATTCAACGAAGAACTTATTTATCAAGCCAGCCGTCCCTTTATTATTAAACAATCCAGCCGTCCCTTTATTAAGGCGCTGTTGATTCCGGCGGGGTCAGCGAGGACGACACGACAGGACGAACCACCAAAATAAACTGGGAGAGCTCCCCGCGCGGGACGGCAACGTCTCAACTTTTGGTCCAAAGCGGCAACCCCGCCAAGGCCGGAGCGGCGAGGGGAGCAGTCGGAGTCCTCCGTAGTAGCGATGAACCGGCGTGGAGCAAAGGCGCTGGGGAGCGAAGGGGGGCACTTGGGTCACGGCAACTGGAAACAGAAGGGGCCGGGATGGCCGGGAAACCGGAAATTGACCCAAGGATGCTCCGTTCTAATCACGGGCGCTCTGGTTGCCACCGCTAATCAGGGGGACTTGCGCCTCAGCAAATCCGCCATGTAGGCCATGGAGCAGCAATGCCACAACTGCTTTGAAAAAAGCCGGACGATGCGGGCTTGGGGATGAGTCGGGTCGGTTATGTGCTTTAAACTGTCCGAGTGAAACTTGGTGCTCATCAGATTCCTTTCCATACGCACTTTCGCGGCCTGGATGGACTGATGAAAGTGAAATCTTGAGCGGCTGGACCCGGCGACTGCAGATCAGAGCTGAAATAACGATTTAAAAACGGAGTCCGAGGCTAATGCCTAGAAGTCAGATTGGCTCGTCGAATTCAGAACCACTCGACGTCGCCAAATTTTGTATTTACCCAAAGAAACACGAGTGCTCGATTCCCACGGGACTCGAGCGCTCGCTGCCTTAGCAGAACCGCTAACAGAATTGACTTAGGGTCCGCGAAAAGAAAACATTGACAGGGAGTCGAGGCGGGACCTCCCGCTCTCTCGGATTAGCGTCGGCGCAGAGGGTGGGCCTTCTCTAATGTCCTAACATCCAAGGTCGGCGATTCTTCTTAAGCGACATCTGCAGGGCGGGACGGCCGTCTTTTTTTGAGGGTTTCGACTTGGCCGCTCGTAGATGGGAGCAACCCGAGGAGCAAACATGCGGGGCGTGCGCGCTTTGCTCATTGCGCTCCCAAGCGATCCGATTCGAGGACGAAAGGTTGCGCAGGTTCACTCGTGGAAACTCTTTTGGAGAAGAGCTATGGCACTCCGGACATGCAGCGGATCGACTGGCCTCATTCAATGCTTGAAACAGCGTGAAGGGTCCGCAGTCCTGACAGTTGAATTCGTAACAAGGCATGGGACTTTGGAGTTATTTGGCAACCAACAAATCCGTGTTGCCCTTAATCATTTTCTTCGGGCCCAAGGCCGTGGGGTGAATGTCAAAGTCAAAAATCTCTGTCGGAAGGAACAACGTGGCGCACGCGTTCGGAATATCCACAATGCCAGAAATATGCCCTTCGACTGGTGCGGTGCCCAAAATCGCGTAGGCTTGCTCGCCCGTATAGCCGAACTTCTTCATATACTCGATGGCGTTTAGGCAGGCGCGCCGATAAGCAACGTGGGCGTCGAGGTAATATTGCTTTCCATCTTCGTCGACCGAAATACCCTCAAAAATCAGATGACGGAGATAACGCGGTTCGACCGGGCTGGGTTGGAAGATTGGATTAACAATAGCGTATTTAACCATACCGCCCTTGATCAAATTCACTCGCAATTCAATCCAACCCGCCATTTCAATCGCCCCGCAAAAGGTGATTTCGCCGTCACCCTGCGAGAAGTGAATGTCACCCATGGAAAGTCCGGCGCCCTTCACGTAAACGGGAAAATAAACTTTGGAACCTCGGCTTAGGTTTTTGATATCACAGTTGCCGCCGTGTTCGCGTGGTGGGACGGTGCGGGCTGCTTCCTTGGCCGCGATCTTGGATTTTTCTGGAGACATCCGGCCGAGATGGGCGGTTTCTGCATACGGCAACGCCGCCAGGGGTGGCACTCGCTTGGGGTCGGTAGCGACAAGTGCAGCTTCGCGTTTGTTCCATGAATCCAACAGCTTTCGCGACGGTAGACAACCGATCAATCCGGGATGCATAATGCCCGCGAACTCCACACTCGGAATCTGCGGGGACGAGGTGTAGATCCCGTGGAAATCCCAAACTGCCTTGCGCGCTTTGGGAAAATGTTCGGTCAAAAATCCACCCCCATTTTCTTTGGCAAAGATGCCGGTGAATCCCCAGTCCGAGGCGGGCAATGTGCCAATATCAAGAATGTCCACGACCAATAGGTCTCCGGGTTCCGCTCCCTTCACGGCAATGGGGCCACTGAGATAATGTACCTTGGTTAAATCAACGTCGCGGACATCCGCGGCGTTCTTATCGTATTTAATCTGACCACCCGTCCAATCGATGCACTCGACGCGAAACTCATCGCCGGGATTGACGGTGGCAACCATGGGGATGTCTGGATGCCAGCGATTGTGGATGACTTCCTGTTCGGTTGCGGGTCGGGTGAGGTCGACTTTGATCAGTGGTTTTGCCATAGCTTATTTATGGGTGAATTATTTGAAGAAGATCTAATGAAATGTGTAAGTGAACGCGTGGGCCTTCCTAAACCGCGAGGAGCTGTTTAATTCGTTGGGTGTCTACGCGATCCCGTGTGTCTTCGTAAATCATACGACCCCGTTCGATGACGAGGAGGCGATCACAGGCCTCGAGCACAAAACTGAGGACTTGCTCGGTGACAATGATGCTGATTTGTCGCATTCGGCGGATTTCGCGGAGCACCTTAGCAATCTCTTTGATGATCGAGGGTTGGATGCCTTCGGTGGGTTCGTCGAGGATCAAAACCTTTGGCTTAGTCAGCAGCGCTCGGCCGATCGCTAGTTGTTGCTGTTGCCCGCCCGAGAGATTGCCCCCTTTGCGGTTTTGCATTTCCTGCAAAACGGGAAAGAGCGCGTAGATTTCGTCGAAATCGGATTTGGCAATGATCCCTTTCACCGCCGTGAGCAAATTCTCCTTCACGGTGAGATTCGGAAAAATCATGCGACCTTGAGGCACGAAGGCGAGGCCTCGGGCCACTCGTTGATACGTTTCGAGCTTCGAAATATCCTGATCGCCCAAGCAGATGGATCCGCCTTTGAGGGGTAGAAGTCCCATAAGAGTCTTCAAGAGCGTGGTTTTGCCCATGCCATTCCGACCCACAACTGCGAGGATCTCTGAGGGTGCCACGTGAAAGGACATGTCATGGATGACCTGACTTTGGTTATAGCCGGCGTTCAGCTGGGTGATTTGAATCATAGGCAATTATTAATGGCCGAGATAGACATCTTGGACGGTTTGATTCGCGTGGATTTCGTCCATGCTGCCTTCGGCCAGGATCTTGCCCAAGTGAAGCACCGTAACCTTTTTGGCAATGCGTGAAACAAACTCCATGTCATGCTCAATAATAATTAGCGAACGATTGGAACTAATCCGCTTGAGGAGATCGGCGGTTTGCTCACGCTCGGGAGAGCTCATGCCCGCGACGGGTTCGTCGAGGAGCATTAGCTCTGGCTCTTGCATCAGAAGCATGCCGATCTCCAGCCATTGTTTTTGACCATGGCTGAGGAACGCACCTTCAATATGGAGATGATCCTGGAGAAAGGTTTCGACTGCAACCTGCTGAATGCGTGCTTCGACCTCCGGGGTCGATTTGAAGGTTAGCGAGCCGAAGACTCCACGGCCGCGAGGGAATGACACCTCTAGATTCTCGTAAACCGTTAGGTTTTCATAAATGGAAGGGGTTTGAAATTTTCGCCCGATGCCGGCCCGGACAATGGTGTGCTCTGGGAGTCCGAGGAGTTCGCGGTTCTTGAATTTGACACTTCCGCTGGTGGCGCGGGTTTTTCCGCAGATCATGTCGAGCACTGTTGTTTTGCCCGCTCCGTTTGGACCGATAATGACTCGAAGCTCCTTTTGCTCGACATAGAGGTTCAGCCCTTCGACCGCCTTAAAGCCGTCAAAAGAGACCGTCAGGTCTTCAATTGCGAGCAGGTATTCGGTATTGGAACTCATGATAAGAAATGGGCAGAGGATCCAGCGTTAAGGGGTGGGGGCGGGTTTGGCTTCACCGAGGGTGTTTCTGACTTGGCGTTTCGGACTCGTTCGAGTCCGCCAAGCCTTGAAACACTCGTTCCAAAGGCCGGCGAGCCCGTCCGGCATGAGCACCACCACTAAGATAAAAAGTCCCCCCATGGCAAAAAGCCATAATTGTGGAAAATTTTCGGAAAATAGACTCTT